>CAYWXF010000012.1:0-37462 GCA_964462025.1 uncultured Pseudomonas sp.
AGGGATTCGAACCCTCGATACGTTGCCGTATACACACTTTCCAGGCGTGCTCCTTCAGCCACTCGGACACCTCTCCGTAAAACGCGCGCCATCATAGGGAATTACGGCCATTCCGTCAACCGCTTTTGCGGGAGCTTCAACGACTTAAATGTCGTCGGCGGCGTCATTATCCGGGTGTTTGTTTTGTTTGCTCGACGCTTCTTTTTGCTTACTGACAGCTTCTTGCAGTTCCTCATCCTTGATCCAGCTACGCACATGAATATCGCGCTGCGGGAATGGAATTTCGATTTCGTATTCCATCAGTGAGGAATGAATTTCCCACATAAAGGCAGCGTGGACAGCGCCGGGCCGATTAACGGCTTCGGGCTTAAGCCACACCACCAGTTCGAAATTCAGGGCGCTGTCACCAAACTCATTGAGCCAGACCTGCGGTGGCCGGTGGCTGGTACCGCTCAGGGTATAAGGCACCCGGTCGGCGGCCTCCAGTACCGCGTCACGGACCTTTTCTTTATCTGAGCCATAGGCCACACCAAATTTAACGTGAATGCGCCGGTACGTATCGCGCATGGTCCAGTTGGTGACGCGGCCATTCACAAACTCGGAGTTGGGCACCACAATATCAATATTATCATTGGTGGTGATGACGGTGCTGCGGATATTGATGGCCTGAACTTCGCCGGTTACACCGGATTCGAGTTCGACAAAATCGCCCACTTTCAGGGTTTTATCAAATAGCAGCATGATGCCGGCGGTAAAGTTGCTGATCAGATTCTGTAAGCCAAAACCGACGCCAATACCCAGAGCACTGGCGAAGATGGCGAACTTGGTGAGATCAATACCGATGGAAGCGACGGCGAATAAGAAGCCGATCACCATGATCAGGTAGTGGGTTATGCGTTTGAGCGCATAAATCGACGACTGAGTCATGGTGCCGCGGTAATCGGCAAAGCGGCCAAGGGCGTTCTGGATCAATCGTGACGCAATATAGGTCACGACTACGATGAGCAGGAACTTGACGATAGAACCGTAAGTTACTGCGGTTTCACCTGCACTGAAGAGCTCTGTCTCGAGCCAGCTGAAGGCGGCCTTGCCACTTTCCAGTAAGTTATTGAGTGTTTCTTCCACGCAATCAGCCCATTTGTGCCTGCAGATAAAGCTCCAGACCTAAACGGTCGATTAAGCCGAGTTGCTGACGCAGCCAGTAAGCGTGGTCTTCTTCGGTATCCTGCAGGATGCCAACCAGCATAGTGCGGGTTACGTAGTCGCCGGCTTCTTCACAGAAATCGATGACTTCGCGCAGGGTACGGGCATTATTGCGTTCCAGTTCCAGGTCGTTGCGCAGCATTTGTGGTACTTCGTGCGCAATCTGGTGCGGCTCACGGGTATCCATATCGGGCTGCCCACCTAAAAAGAGCATGCGGCGGATTAGCAGATCAGCGTGGCCACGCTCGTCGTCTATTTCCTGGTTAATGCGGGTATAAAGTTTATCTAGCCCCATGTCTTCATATTGACGTGAGTGCGAGGTGTACTGGTCGATTGAGGTCAGCTCGAATGCCAGTAACCGGTTTAGTTGTTTCACTATTGCCTGAGTATCTAAGCTCATAACTGGATTTACTCCGTTTCGAGTTTGGTTTGCAGGTACACGCTGTTACCGAGTTTGCTCACGAGTTCGAGCTGGGTTTCCAGCCAGTCGAGGTGTTCTTCCTGGGCATCCAGGATCGCCGCCAGCTGATTACGGGTTACGTAATCCTGCGCCTTTTCACACTCGTCAATGGCTTCGCGGATGGCAACCACATCGGCGTGCTGAACCTTGTGATCCAGTTCCAGCATTTCGTGCGGGTCTTCACCGATGTAGAGTTTGCCCAGATCCTGCAGATTGGGCAGGCCTTCGAGGAATAAAATTCGCTCGATAATAACATCGGCGTGTTTCATTTCTTCAATGGAAGCCTTGTAGACTTTTGAATTAAGCACATGAAAGCCCCAGTTTTTATACATGCGGGCATGCAGAAAATACTGGTTGATGGCGGTGAGCTTGCGGGTGAGGATGCGGTTCAGTTCTTGCAGAACTTTAGCATTACCTTTCATCAGAGCTACTCCTTAAGCTGATACGTCAAAACCGTAGCTTAAGTGTAGCACACCGTGGTTGGCAACATACTTTGCTCAGCAAAGCGGGCATTACGTTTCTGAATGGCTTCGCTGAGGACTTCTTTAGCGCATTGTTTACAGCAACCGCACTGGGACGCCACGCCATATTCCTGGCGGAGTTCACGCATCGAACTGAGACCATTATCGACGGCGCGTCGAATGGTGTGATCAGTTACGCTTTTGCATAAACAAACGTACATGGGCTGGCTCCGTTAGTTAGTATGAAAATACTAACGCAAATGCGAACGATTTGCAATAACATGCAGCCAGTTTAAATTGATATGATAATCAGGATGATATGCAAGGCCACTACAGTAAATGTCAGCCGGCTGCGCAGTTCCAGATACCACAGCAGGTGAGGCAGGTGGCGTTTTTCGTAATTGAGCCAGAACAGATGCATCAGCGCCAGAATGCTGAGCACGGCCAGTACCGACAGCCAGTAACTCAGCAGCAATGCGATAAAGCCGACCAGTGCCGGCACTATGCCCCAACCCAGACGCCGGGATTCGGCTTCGCCGGTGCGCATGGCCATACCCCAGTGTACGCCACCCAGAAAGCCGAGAATCACGGCACTGTACTGAATGAAGAGCTCGACGGAACGCTCGCCGTAGACATCCAGCAAGCCGCCTATGGCCAGTACCAGAAAAGGTAACAGGCCTAAGTAACCAAGGCGTTGTGCGCTATGCTGTGAGTTCAGGTTCATTGCAGAAATCCGGTCTGTAACAGATAAATCGTGTAGCCAATATAGCACAATATAAAGATGCCACCGTGTACCCGGTTAATGCGATTCGGTCGGCCCTGGCGGAAGCCGAATACGGCCAGCAGTACGGTTAATATGGCGATCGCGATCCAGTCACGGTAAAGCACCAGCGGCTCCAGTGGAATCGGATTGATAACACCGGCCAGGCCGACTACCGCCAGGGTATTGAACATATTCGAGCCGATGACGTTACCTATGGCCAGGTCATGTTCGTTCTTCCGGACTGCAGCAATGGCTGAGGCCAGTTCCGGCAGTGAGGTGCCAACGGCTACCACGGTCAGCCCGATCACCAGATCGCTGACGCCAAGCGCGGTGGCGATATCCACCGCGCCCCACACCAACATACGTGAACTGATAACCAGCAATATCAGGCCGATGATCAGCCAGATAATGGCGCGGCCGAGCGGCATGGCATGGGCTTTGAGCTCGACGTCTACCTCAGCGGTCATGACATCGCCTTGTCCGCGCATGCCCTGGTAAATGCTCCAGCCGAAGTAAGTGGCAAAAACAGCCAGCAGGAACCAGGCCTCGAGCACAGTGATCTGAAAATCAAGCAGGGGGAACATGGCAACAAAGGTAACCAGCAACAGCAGCGGCATTTCGCGCTTGAGTACCTGGCTACTGACGGCGATAGGTGCCAGCACTGCGGTTAAGCCCAGCACCAGTGCAATATTGGTGATGTTGGAGCCGTAGGCGTTACCCAGGGCCAGCGCCGGGTTGCCCTGTAACGAGGCTAATACAGATACCACCAGCTCTGGCGCTGAGGTACCGAAGCCGATAATCAGCATACCAATCAGCAAGGGTGGCATCCCCAGATGCCCGGCGGTGGCAGCCGCGCCGTCGATAAAACGGTCGGCACTCCAGACTAACAGGATAAGACCAAACAGGATTGCCACTATTGGAAGTAACATAAAAGCCCTTGATACGGTTATGAAAAACGGTGGCTGCTATTTTAGCGCTAAATGCTTTCACTTGTGAACCGCGGCTTTTCGGGGCTAGACTAGGGACAAACCTAAAACAGGATAATTGCTATGACCAGCAGGCAGTTAAGCGATGATTTTATTATTGATAAATGGAATTTCAGTCAGCATCCGGCGCAGAAAATTACCGCCGGTGAGCATGAGGCGCAGCAGAGCTGGTTTCACTTTCAGCGCGATTTGCCCGGTATCGATGACTGGCTGCGCGAATCGGCGATTCCTGAGCCCTTAATTGATGCGGTACTGGCGGAAGATACCCGGCCGCGGTTCGAGCGGATGGACGATGGTTTTCTGCTTATTCTGCGCGGTGTTAACCTGGGCGAGGGGGCCAGGCCGGAAGATATGATCAGCATGCGGTTGCTCTATCATAAGGGCAATCTGTACACGTTCCGCCGGCGGCCAATCCGCTCAATTCAGATCATCCGCGACAAGCTCAACCAGGGCACCGGACCGGAAAGCCTGAACGACTTTCTGGTGATGCTGATTGAAGAAATGAATAACCGGCTGGAAGAGCTGATGGTGACCATTGAAGATCAGATGGAAGCCCTGGAAGATGATGAACAGGGGGTTACCGCTGATCGCCAGCGCGAACTGACTAACCTGCACCGGCGGATGTTGCGATTAACCCGCTTTGTGCGGCCACAACTGGCGGCGCTGGAGCGGTTGTCTGCCGAAAGCCACCGCTGGCTGGATCCGGAACTGGTGCAATGGCTGACCAACGAACGCGATACCGCGCATCGCGTATTGGAATCGCTGGAAATGCTGCTGGAGCAGGTATGGATGTTGCGTGAACACCTGCAGCAGGAAGTGGCCCAGAAGATGAACCGCAATACTTACTGGCTATCGATGGTGGCGGGGATTTTCCTGCCGATCACCTTTTTATCGGGGGTGTTCGGGATCAATATCGGCGGCATGCCGGGGGTAGATGACGAGAACGCCTTCTGGATCTTTTCAGCGGTGATGGCGGTTATCGCGGTCGGCGAGTTTTTGCTGTTACGCCGACTGCGCTTCTGGTAGCAGCATGGGCTTGTCGGTTGGCGCAGGTTGTTCCAGCCCGGGCAGCTCGCAGTGATCCGAGGCAAATACCACCAGATGGTCGAACTCAGGGCGCAGCCCGATGGTGGCGCCAACTTCCAGCTGTTCGTGCGACGGGCTTAAGGTCAGTACTTCAATGCCACTGGGCAGCGCGACTGTGTAGAGGTTAAAGGCCCCGCGGAAACCGCGGGACTTGATCCGACCTTTAAGTGCTGCCTGTTGGTCAGGCACGATATCGTCAGGGCGGACCAGAAAGCTGACCGGGGTGCCTGCAGCAATATGTTCCAGGCTTTTATGTTCAAGCATCCCCAGTGGCGATGCCAGTGACCCCCTGGCATTAATAGTGCCCTGTAGCAACACGCCGTGACCGATAAAATCAGCCACCAATTGATGGCGCGGGGTGTGATAGAGCTGATACGGCGTTTCCCACTGCAGTAATTCACCCTGGTACATCACCCCGGCTTTATCGGCCATGGCAAAGGCTTCCTGCTGATCATGGGTAACCAGCAGCGCGGTGATTTGTTCTTGTTTGAGCAACTGGCGCACTTCGATAGCGAGTTTTTCGCGCAGTTCGGCGTCGAGGCTGGAGAACGGCTCATCCAGCAATAACAGACGCGGTTTGGGGGCGAGGGCGCGGGCCAGGGCAACCCGTTGTTGCTGACCGCCCGACAATTCATGCGGATAACGCTTCTGATAACCCGGCAGGCCAATGCGCTCGAGCAACTCAGCCACGCGTTGCTGTTTTTCGCTAGCGCTGGTTTTGCGCATGCCAAAACTGATATTTTCGGCGACGGTAAGATGCGGGAACAGGGCGATATCCTGAAAAACCATGCCCACGCCACGCTGTTCAGCGGGCGTCTGTTTACCGGCAGCTGAAACGTCAATGCCATCGATGCTGATGCGGCCGTTCTGAATAGCCTGAAAGCCGGCGATACTGCGCAGTAAGGTGGTTTTCCCGCAGCCGCTGGGGCCCAGCAGACAGCCGATTTCACCCGCAGCGAGACGCAGGCTGACGCTCTGCACTATAGGCTGTGTGCCAAAGCTGACCTGGATGTTCTCAAGCTGTAACAGGGACAAAATCTTGCTCCTTCAGTGCCGATTTCTGGGATTTTAGCATGGCCCGGGACAATAAAATAACCGGAATTAAGCCAACCATGACCATCATCAAGGCCGGCGGGCCGGCATCCGCCAGGCGTTCATCACCGGCCATTTCGTAGGCGCGCACCGCCAGGGTATTAAAGTCGAAAGGCCGCAGTACCAGGGTGGCAGGCAGCTCTTTGAGCACATCCACACCAACCAGCAGCAGGGCAGTGATGACACTGGGGCGCAACAAGGGTAAATGGATTCGACCAAGCACCTGCAGTGGCGAATAACCGTGGATACGGGCCGCTTCGTCCATACTAGGGCGGATCTCGGTTAGTCCGGCGTTGATGGTTTGCAGCGATACGCTTAAGAAGCGCACAGTATACGCAAACAAAAGCGCAAACAGGGTGCCGGATAGTAACAGCCCAGGATTGTAATCAAACCAGGCTTTGCTCATGCTGATAATCCAGCTGTCGAGCTTGCTTAACGGCAGCATCAGGCCAACGGCGATAACCAGGCCGGGAATCGCATAGCCAAGCCCGGCAAAGCCGACGCTGAGTCGCACCAGCGGGGTGGGCACCTGCCGACGGCCATAGGCCAGCCATAATGCCAGTATGACAACGATCAGTGCCGCGGCCAGCGCCAGGCCAAAGCTGTTAAAGGCGAGTTGCCAGAATTCAGGTTGGGTCCATACCTGCCAGCGGTCCAGCGACCAGGCGGCCAGTTGCAGCGCAGGTAGAATAAAGCCGGCGACCAGCGGCAGCCAGCAGACGGCGCTGGCGGCCCAGGCCCGCCAGCCACGCAATACAAAAGGCAGTGCTGAGCGGCTGCGGGGTTGGTCATAACGCGCCTGACTGCGCGACCAGCGTTCTATCAGAATCAGGGCAATCACCGCGACCAACAGCATACCAGCCAGTTGCAGGGCGCCGGCCAGATCGCCAAGCCCATACCAGGTGCGGAAAATCCCCGTGGTGAAGGTGGTCACGCCAAAGTATTGCACGGTGCCGTAGTCGGCCAGGGTTTCCATCAGCGCCAGAGTCGTGCCGGTAACAATGGCCGGACGGGCCAGCGGCAGGGCCAGCCGTAAAAAGCACGCCCAGGGGCTCAGGCCAAGACTGCGGCCGGCCTCAATGGTGGTGGCGGACTGTTGTAAGAAAGTGGCGCGGGTAATCAGGTACACGTAAGGAAACAGCACCAGACTGAGCACCAGGATGGCGCCGCCGAGACTGCGGATTTCCGGAAACCAGTAATCGCCGTAGCCCCAGCCGGTCAACTCTCGCAGGGATCGCTGAACCGGGCCGCTGAAATCCAGCATCCCGGTATAAGTATAGGCAGTGATATAAGCGGGCATCGCCAACGGCAATAACAGTGCCCAGCTCAGAATGCGCTGACCGGGAAAACGGCAGCAGGTGGTGAGCCAGGCGGTGCTGACGCCGATCAGGATGACGCCGAAGGCCACGCCGATCATCAGCCACAGCGAGTGGCGGATATACTCAGGAACAACGGTTTGCCAGAGATGGCTGAGGGTGCTGGTATCGCCGCTGCCAAGCAGTTGCAGGCCTACCCAGCAAATAACGAATAACGGCAGCCCCAGCAGGGCTGCCGTTAGTACTAAAGATCCTTGTCGCCAAGGGGATTGCATTAACGCCAGCCGGCCCGGTTCATCAGTTTAACGGCTTCTGCATTGTTTTCGCCAAGGTGTTTCATGGGCAGTTTGTCCATTTTGAACTCACCCCAGTTCTGCAGCCGCTCGCTCCACTCGACGCCAGGAACTGCCGGGTACTCATTATTGGTTTTGGCGTACCATTGCTGGGCTTCGTCAGACAGCAGGAACTCAACCAGCTGACGGGCTTCATCAGTATTTTTGGCATATTTAGTGAGGCCGATACCCGACACATTTACATGGGTGCCGAAACTATCCTGGTTTGGCCAGAAGATGGCAACCTGCTCAGCCGCGGTGCGTTCCTGCACATCGTCGCTGGCTTCCATCAGACCCAGGTAGTAAGTGTTTGCTACCGCTATATCACAGACGCCAGCCGCAACGGCCTTAATCTGATCACGGTCGCCGCCGACCGGGCTGCGGGCAAAGTTTTCAACCAGGCCAGTGGCCCATTTTTCAGTTTCTTCCACACCCCAGTGCTCGATCAGGGCTGCGACCAGTGACTGGTTATAGATGTTGTCTGACGAACGGATACAAACTTCGTTGTCCCAACGCGGATCAGCTAAATCGCCGTAGCCGGTCAGCTGGCTTGGATCGACCCGATCCGGCGCGTAAAAAATTGGGCGGGCACGCAAGCTCAGGGCAACCCACTCACCGTCAGCGGCTTGCCATTGCTCAGGTACCGCGGCCAGCGCAGCGGCTGAACCTAATGGCTGGAAAGCACCGGCTTCAGAGGCGCGGTACAGGTTACCGGCATCCACGGTCAGGAATAAATCAGCAGGGGTATTCTCGCCTTCGCTGGTCAGCCGTGCCAGCAGCGCATCGCCGCTACCGGTGAGCAAACGTACCTGAATACCGGTGTCAGCGGTAAACTGATCAAGAAGGGGCTTAATCAGCGCTTCTTTGCGCGCTGAATAGACATTGACCTGGGCGGCACTTACGGCGGTAGTGACTGAAGCCAGGATAAGAGTACTTAAAACCAGTAATTTACGCATGATAAACAACCTCTGTTGGGCGGATGTCTGGATGCAACTAGTTTGGCTCAAATGAGAATCGTTATCAATAGGGATACTACTATTTCCTTAGAAAAATTAGACCTTTTGGGTAGTTCTGGTCTAGCTTTAAGAGCCTACAAAAATAAACGGAGTGTGCTAAGTCTATGTCTGACCTGTCGATAATGGCGTTAATCGGAGTGATGTCCATACTTTGTCAGTGGACTGCCTGGCGGTTGCGGATACCGGCGATTCTGCCATTGATCCTGGTAGGCCTGGCATTGGGGCCGGGGCTTGGCGTATTGCAGCCTGATGCAGTATTTGGCGATATTCTGTTTCCGTTTATTTCGTTATCGGTAGCGATCATTCTGTTTGAAGGGTCGCTGACACTGCGGTTTAGTGAAATTCGTGAACATGGCCGCATGGTGACCCATTTGCTCAGTATCGGCGTACTGGTGACCTGGATCGGCTCGGCCGCGGCGGCGCTGTATTTTATCGGTTTCAGCATCCAGCTGGCGGCGTTGTTTGGTGCATTGATTGTGGTGACCGGGCCAACGGTGGTCAAGCCGATGCTGCGCTCGGTGCGGCCAACCACCAAACTGGCCAATATTCTGCGCTGGGAAGGGATCCTTATTGACCCCCTGGGCGCGGTGCTGGCGGTACTGGTATTTGAATTTATTCTGGCGTCGACCCAGGCTGAAGGCTTGCTGACTTCGCTGCAGGCATTCGGGCTGACGGTGCTGATTGGTTTCGTGATAGGTTATATTGCCGCGGTTTTATTGGCGTATGCCTTCAAGAAAGGCTGGTTTCCCCGCTATCTGCAAAGCGTTGCCACACTGACCATAGTGATTGGCGTTTTTGCGCTGTCCAACGCGATTCAGCATGAATCAGGCCTGCTGACGGTTACCGTGATGGGCATAGTGATGGGCAACATCAAAGGCCTGGAGCTGGATGAGATCCTGGAGTTTAAAGAAACCCTGAGCGTACTGCTGATTTCGGCGCTCTTTATTATTCTGGCGTCGCGCATTAATGCCGAGCAGTTTTTCGCTATGGGTTGGCCAACGGTATTCCTGCTGGCGACCGTGATCTTTGTGATCCGGCCCATCAGTGTCTGGTTGTCTGCTATTGGCACCTCTCTTAATTTTAAAGAAAAGCTACTGGTGTCATGGATTGCGCCCCGCGGTATTGTCGCGGCGGCCATCTCGGCGCTATTCGCGTTAAAGCTGCAGCAGGCGGGGTGGGAAGATGCCGGCATTCTGGTGCCGCTGGTGTTTGCGGTAATACTCAGTACTGTGGTGCTCCAGAGCCTGACCGCAAAACCGCTGGCGCAAGCGCTGACATTGCGGGAACCGCCGGCGCTCGGTTTTTTGATTTTCGGCGCCAACCCCGCCGCGCGGAACATCGCCAAAGCCTTGCAGGAGCAGGATATTGAGGTGATGGTAGCCGATACCAACTGGGAACACATTACGCAGGCACGGATGGAAAATCTGCGGGCTTATTTTGGTAATCCGACCTCGAAGCATGCGGAAGAGAATATGGATCTGACCGGCATCGGGCGCGCGCTGATTATTTCGCCTTACCGCCAGCTGAACCCGGTTGTTGCCCTACATTTTCTTGATCTGTTCGGCCGCAACAAAGTGTTTGGGCTGGAAACCACTGAGCATGATGCTCCGAAACGCCATCAGTTGCCGGAGACTTATCGCAACCGGCTGAAACTCTTTGGGAAAGGGATTTCATTTTCAAAGCTGGCGAGTCTGACGTTTCAGGGGGCGCATGTTAAAACCACGGCCCTTACTGAGTCCTTTACCTATGAGGATTATCAGCAACGCCATGAAGACCGCGCAACGCCCCTGTTTGCGATTGATGATCAGGACTTTTGCCGGGTATTTACCGGCGACCAGGAATTTGAACCCCAGCCGGGCTGGCAGCTGATTGCCCTGATAACCGATGAAGATGCAGACGTGTCGGAAAAGTCCCAGTCATCAGGAAAATCGTGAACGAAATGAACTGGTTGCGATAATGTGTTAAAAATGTAATTGAACTATTAAATTTATTGTTATAAATTGGCCGTCATGGAGTCTGAAGTTGAATCAGGGACTTGACCAGCTTCACTTGAACATGGATGTTCCTCTCCCCTTCGTTACCCAACCGCTTACGAATTCTTGCCCTTGTGATATGCTTTACCTTCCATGAACTGAACTTTCGGATACTTAAAGCCAATGCAAATTCGTCTTGTACTGGTACTGCTCAGCCTGCTGGGTGTGGCTGCTTGTCAGCCGGCAACTGAAGATGATTCAGATAAACCCGCGTTGGAGGCGGTACGGCAGGTTGATCTGTCGATGCTGCCGAATGACCAGTGGGAGGTATCCAGTGACGTGCTGCAGTTGAGCTTTTGTCGCGACCGGATTAACGACGCAATGCTGGCTGAACGCGAAGAGTTGCGGCGCTGGCGGTTGGTTGGCGAAGTCAGTGCCATGCCCTCACGGCGTGTTGAAGGGCTTGAGATTCTGGCTGATTTTTACCAGAACTATGATGTGATGTTGTGGCAACTGTCCGGCAATGTCAGTTCACAATTTTATCGGGTCGCCGTGCCTGCAGGTCAGAACGGCGGCAATGTGTTTAATGCGCTGGCCCGGATTGGCCGGGACAGGCGCGTATGTTACACCGCACTGGAACAGAACGAATGAGCACAGCACTGACTACTTCTATTATCAGCACGCTTAATGAGCAGCTGACTCCTGATTATCTTGACGTTATTAACGAAAGTCATCTGCATGGCACACCCAGCGACGATTCCCACTTCAAAGTTGTGGCGGTAAGCAGCCAGTTTGAATCGCTGCGGCTGCTGCAGCGGCATCGGCTGGTGAACAAAATTCTGGCCGATGAACTGGCCGGTCCGGTGCATGCACTGTCACTGCATTTATATACTCCCGCAGAATGGGAGCAATGCGCCGTACCGGAATCGCCGGCCTGCCGCGGTGGCAGTAAGCGCGAATCAAGCTAAACTACTCTGATGTGTTTTCATCGGGGCCTCAGTTACACTTAACGTGACTATTTCCCTCAGGGCTACAGACAGGATTCTTTATTATGGTAATTCACCCGAAAATCCGTGGTTTCATTTGTACTAATGCACACCCGGTCGGCTGTTCCGTCCATGTGCAGCAACAAATTGACTATATCCGTCAGCAACCGGCGCTGGAAGATGCCCCCAAGCGGGTACTGGTGATTGGCAGCTCAACGGGTTATGGCCTGGCCTCACGTATCACCGCAGCCTTTGGCGGCGGCGCGAAAACCTTAGGCGTTTGTTTTGAAAAGGAACCCAGTGAAAAGCGTACCGGCACCGCCGGCTGGTACAACACCGCAGCTTTTCATGACGCCGCTGAAGAAGCCGGTCTTTATGCGCATACGATCAACGGTGATGCTTTCTCTGATGAAATAAAAGCAGCCACCATTGAGCGCATTAAAGAGGACATGGGGCAGGTGGATCTGGTGATTTACAGCCTGGCCTCGCCCAAGCGTAAAGACCCGGTAACCGGCGAAGTTTACAGTTCAACCTTAAAGCCGGTCGGGCAAGCCTATACCACGAAAACCTATGATACCGATCGGGATGAAGTGAAAGAGATTTCACTGGAGCCCGCTACTGACGACGAAATCCAGAATACCGTGAAAGTTATGGGCGGCGAAGACTGGGAACTGTGGATTGCGGCGCTTCATGATGCCGGCGTGCTGGCCAAAAACTGTAAAACCACTGCTTATACTTATATAGGTAAGCAGCTGACCTGGCCAATCTACGGACACGCCACCATCGGCCGCGCCAAAGAAGACCTGGATCGGGCTGCCGCCGCACTGCGTGCGCGCTACTCGGATCTCAATCTGGAAGCTTATGTATCTTCACTGAAAGCCCTTGTTACTCAGGCGAGCTCGGCGATTCCGGTGATGCCGCTGTATATCTCGCTGATTTACGGCGTAATGAAAGAAGAAGGTACCCACGAAGGTTGTATTGAGCAGATTTATCGCCTCTTTACCGAGGGCTTGTACGCTGATGATCCGCAACTCGATGAAGCAGGGCGGCTGCGGATGGACGCGAAAGAAACCAACGAAGCCACGCAGGCTAAAGTCACCGCGCTGTGGGATCAGGTCACTCAGGAAAACTTCCATGAACTGGCCGATTATGAAGGCTATCATGCAGACTTCCTGAAGCTGTTCGGGTTCGGCCTCGATGAGGTGGACTACGATGCCGATGTTGACCCTATGGTGCGTTGGTAGCCCAACGCCCGCTCGCTGAAAAGCTCCAAAAAAATTGATTTGGCTCTGGCAAATTTTGTACCGCGCGAGGTGGTAACGCGCGGTATAAAAATGCTAAAATGCCGGCCCTAGTCGTATACAAACAGAATTTCTTTTTGATTTATCAGGTTTCAGCACGTTATTTGAGTTGATTGATACTGTTGCTGAAAAGAGATTAATCTTCCCTAACGAGTAGTGCAAACGCGTATGATAACGATCAAGAAAGGGCTGGATATTCCGATTAAAGGAGCTCCCCAGCAAACTATCGAAGATGGCCCGTCCATCACCACCGTTGCTGTCCTGGGTGAAGAGTATATTGGCATGCGTCCAACGATGCATGTGAAGGCCGACGATCGCGTCAAAAAAGGCCAGGTACTTTTCGAAGACAAGAAAAACCCCGGGGTTAAATTCACCGCACCTGCCGCTGGTGTTGTCAAAGACATACTGCGTGGCGCGCAGCGGGTTTTACAAGCCGTCGTTATCGAAGTTGACGGTGACGAGCAGGAAACCTTTGCATCGTACGACAGCAATAAGCTGGCCGATCTCGATCGCGACAAGGTGGTTGAGCAGCTGAACAACTCTGGCCAATGGGTTGCGCTGCGTCGTCGTCCATACAGCCGTTCGCCTCAGCTCGAAGATAAACCAGAAGCGATTTTTGTCACCGTGATGGATACCAATCCGCTGGCTGGCAATCCGATTCTTATTATCGAAGAAAATAAGCAGGCCTTTATTGACGGCCTGAAGGTGCTGACCACCCTGACTGAAGGCAAGGTTTTCGTAACCAAAGCTGGTGATGCAGAAATCGATACCGGCGATGCTAAAGTTCAGGTGGAGAGCTTCTCAGGTCCGCATCCAGCTGGTCTGGTCGGTACTCATATCCACTTCCTGCAGCCGGTAAACTTTGAAAAACAAGTCTGGCATATTGGTTATCAGGACGTGATTACCTACGGGAAGTTATTTACTACCGGTGAAATCTTCACTGACCGGGTTGTCGCCCTTGGCGGTCCTGGTGCGAAGAATCCGCGTTTGCTGCGCACCCGGATGGGCGCGAGCCTGACCGACCTGACCAAAGACGAGCTGGTTAATGATCAGCAGCGTATTATTTCAGGCTCAGTGTTGAACGGTCATACCGTTGATGACGCCCACCAGTGGCTGGGTCGTTTTCATAACCAGGTAAGCGTGCTGCCGGAAGGCCATGAAAAAGAATTCCTCGGCTGGCTGAAACCTGGGGTGAAGCAACACTCGGTTACCCGTACTTTTGCCGGGCACATCGTGCCGGGTAATGAGTTCAAAATGACCACCTCCACCAATGGCTCGACCCGGGCCATGGTTCCAATCGGCAACTACGAGCGGGTTATGCCGTTAGATATCCTGCCGACTATTCTGTTACGTGACATTTTGTCCGGCGATATGGAAGAAGCCCGTAAGCTGGGCGTGCTGGAACTGGACGAAGAAGATCTGGCGCTATGTACCTATGTTTGCCCGGGCAAATATGAGTACGGTCCGGAACTGCGTAACATGCTGACCACGATTGAGAAAGAGGGCTGATCATGGGCTTAAAAAATTATATTGAGCGGATTGAGCCGGACTTTGAAAAAGGGGGCAAATACGAGAAGTGGTATCCACTGTATGAAGCAGTGGCGACTATTCTGTATACCCCGGGCAAAGTCACCAAAGGCCCTACGCACGTAAAAGATAATATTGATTTAAAACGTATCATGATCCTGGTCTGGCTGATGACATTCCCGGCGATGTTCTGGGGTATGTATAACGTTGGTAACCAGGCCGCGATGGCGCTGGCAAACGGCTACGAATTATCAGGTGCCTGGCAGGTTGGCTTATTCCATCTGTTAGGTGGTGATTTCGCTGATGCCGGCTGGGGCACCAAGATGTGGTACGGCGCCTGCTGGTTCCTGCCAATCTATGCGGTGACTTTTATTGTCGGTGGCTTCTGGGAAGTGGTATTTGCCAGTGTCCGTAAACACGAAGTGAACGAAGGCTTCTTTGTTACCTCGGTATTGTTTGCACTGATTCTGCCGGCGACTATTCCGTTATGGCAGGTGGCGCTGGGTATCTCCTTCGGTGTGGTCATCGGTAAAGAAGTATTTGGCGGTACTGGCCGTAACTTCCTGAACCCGGCCCTGACCGGTCGTGCGTTCCTGTACTTTGCGTTCCCGGCCCAGATTTCCGGCGACCAGGTATGGACCGCGGTAGACGGCTTCTCTGGCGCAACCCTGCTGGGTCAGGCGGCTAACGGTGTTAACTTCTTCGGCGATATGGATCTGTGGTGGAATGCTTTCCTGGGTAACATTCAGGGCTCAGTAGGTGAAGTATCGACCCTGCTGATTCTGGTAGGCGGCCTGGCACTAATTTACTTCCGTATCGCGTCCTGGTTAATCGTTAGCGGTGTCTTCCTGGGTATGGTGGCACTGTCTTACCTGTTTAACTTTATCGGCAGCGATACCAATGTACTCTTTGCTATGCCGTGGTACTGGCATCTGGTAACCGGTGGTTTTGCCTTTGCGATGATGTTTATGGCAACGGATCCGGTATCGGCATCCTTTACCTCAAAGGCTAAATTTGCTTACGGCTTTTTGATCGGTGCTCTGACGGTGCTGATTCGCGTGGTAAACCCGGCATATCCGGAAGGCATTATGTTGGCGATTCTGTTTGCTAACGTATTCGCCCCTCTGTTTGACCACTTTGTTGTACAGGCGAACATAAAGCGGAGGCTGGCACGTCATGGCTAGTAACAATGATTCTCTGAAAAAGACGCTGATCGTTATTATCTCACTTTGCTTAGTGTGTGCGGTAATCGTGTCAGGGGCAGCAGTGGGCCTGAAACCACTGCAGCAGAAAAACGCGGCACTGGATATGCAGCGCAACGTACTGGATGCAGCAGGTCTGCTGGAACCAGGTACTGATGTGGTCGCGCTGTTTGAAGAGCGGGTGGAAACCAAGCTTGTTAATCTGAATACGCTGGAAGTTGTTGAAGGCCGCGATGTGGTGTCTTTTGACCCTATCGCCGCGGCGCGGGATCCTGAACTCAGTACAAATCTGAGTAAAGAAAACGATCCAGCTGGTATTGGCCGTCGTGAAGACATTACCAAGGTTTACTTCATCAATGATGAAGAAGGCAACCTGGAAACGCTGGTACTGCATATACGTGGTTATGGACTGTGGGGCACCATGTTTGGTTTGATCGCGTTACAGCCTGACCTGAATACAGTACGTGGCATCAACTTTTACGAGCACGCTGAAACGCCTGGACTAGGTGGCGAGATCACCAACCCGCGCTGGGTTCAGACCTGGCAAGGCAAAGAAATCTACGGCGACGAACTGGAAACCGTACAAATTGATGTGACTAAGAATGTCACCGATCAAGCTCATGATATTGACGCGCTTTCTGGTGCTACCCTGACCAGTAACGGGGTCGAGTATCTGATTCAGTTCTGGTTCGGCGAGAATGGCTACCGCCCGCTGTTAGATAAAATTCGTAAGGGGGAACTGACCAATGGTTAGTACAAAGGAGATAAAAGAAGTCCTGTTTGGACCGATTTTCGCGAATAACCCGATTGCGCTTCAGATTCTTGGAATCTGTTCAGCGCTGGCGGTCACGTCGAAGATGGAAAACACCGTGGTTATGTGTATTGCACTGACCCTGGTAACGGCCTTCTCGAACTTATTTATTTCGCTTATCCGCAACCACATTCCCTCGAATGTGCGGATTATCGTACAAATGACCATTATTGCCAGTCTGGTTATCGTGGTTGACGAAGTGCTGCGTGCCTACGCTTACAGCATCGCGAAAGAGCTGTCGGTATTCGTTGGTCTGATTATCACCAACTGTATCGTAATGGGCCGTGCTGAAGCCTATGCGATGAAGAGCCCGCCGGGTATGTCGTTCCTGGACGGTATTGGTAATGGTCTGGGCTATTCGGTCGTCCTGCTGGTAGTTGGTTTTATCCGTGAACTCTTTGGTTCAGGTAGCCTGTTTGGTTATCAGATTCTGCAACTGGCGTCTGAAGGCGGCTGGTATCAGCCAATCGGCCTGTTAGTGTTACCACCAAGCGCGTTCTTTATTATCGGCGGCTTTATTTGGGTACTGCGTACCTACCGTCCGGAACAAGTCGAGCCGAAGGACTAAGGAGCAGACCATGGAAGCCTATATTAGTTTATTTGTAAAAGCGGTTTTCGTAGAAAACCTGGCGCTGTCATTCTTCCTCGGAATGTGTACTTTCCTGGCGGTGTCCAAGAAAGTATCCACCGCTTTTGGTTTGGGTGTTGCCGTTATCGTGGTACTGGGTTTATCGGTACCGGTAAACAACATTATTTACCACAACTTGTTGGCCCCGGGCGCGCTGGCATGGGCCGGTTTCCCGGATGCGGATCTGAGCTTTCTGCGTTTTGTAACCTTTATCGGTGTTATTGCGGCACTGGTTCAGATTCTGGAAATGACCTTAGATAAGTACGTTCCTGCACTGTATAACGCGCTGGGGATTTTCCTGCCCCTGATCACAGTAAACTGTGCAATCTTCGGTGGCGTAGCCTTCATGGTTGAGCGTGATTATAACTTCACTGAAAGTGTGGTCTTCGGTATCGGTAGCGGAGTGGGCTGGGCGCTGGCAATTGTCGCGCTGGCAGCGGTACGTGAAAAACTGAAGTATGCGGACGTTCCGGATGGATTACGTGGTCTGGGTATCACGTTTATTTCCACGGGTCTGATTGGATTGGGCTTTATGTCGTTCTCCGGCGTATCGCTTTAAGTACCGGTAACGGTAGTAACGGGTTAACGAGAGGTACAGTCGATGCAAGAGATTATTCTCGGCGTAGGCACATTCACCTTTATAGTGCTGGTTTTGGTTGCGATCATTATGTTCGCCAAATCAAAACTGGTTCCTCAGGGCGATGTTGAAATTATTATTAACGATGACGAAGACAACAAAATTACCACCCAGCCGGGAACCAAACTCCTGGGCGCGCTGGCAAATGCAGGCATCTATGTGTCTTCAGCCTGTGGCGGCGGTGGTTCATGTGGTCAGTGTACGGTAAAGGTTAAAGAAGGCGGCGGCGATATCCTGCCAACTGAGAAAGACCATATTAACCGTAAAGAAGCCCGTGAAGGCGTTCGTCTGTCATGCCAGGTTAACGTCAAGCAAGACATGAAGATTGAGGTACCGGAAGAAGTATTCGGTGTCAGCAAGTGGGAGTGCGTGGTCAAATCAAACGAAAACGTCGCGACCTTTATCAAAGAATTTATCGTACAGCTGCCGGAAGGTGAAGAAGTGCCTTTCAAAGCGGGCGGTTATATTCAGATCGAGGCACCACCGCATCATGTCCGCTATAAAGATTTTGATATCCCGGCCAAGTTCCATGGCGACTGGGAGCGTTTCGGCTTCTTTGATATTGAATCACGGGTTGACGAAGAAGTGACCCGCGCTTACTCAATGGCAAACTATCCGGAAGAAAAAGGCATCATCATGCTGAACGTGCGGATCGCAACGCCGCCGCCAAACAATCTGAGCCTGCCGGCGGGTAAGATGTCGTCTTACATCTGGAGCCTGCGTCCAGGCGATAAAGTGACTATCGCTGGTCCGTTTGGTGAGTTCTACGCCAAAGAAACCGACGCTGAGATGGTCTTTATCGGCGGTGGTGCTGGTATGGCGCCAATGCGCTCGCATATCTTTGATCAGCTGCGCCGTATTAACACCGACCGTAAGATCAGCTTCTGGTATGGTGCGCGGTCGAAGAAAGAAATGTTCTATGTTGAAGATTTCGACATGCTGGCCAAAGAGAACGATAACTTTGAGTGGCACATTGCCCTGTCTGATCCGCAACCGGAAGATGACTGGGAAGGTGACACCGGCTTTATCCATAACGTACTGTACAAGAACTATCTGAAGGATCACGAAGCGCCGGAAGACTGTGAGTACTATATGTGTGGACCACCGGTAATGAACGCTGCGGTGATTAACATGCTGCGTGATTTAGGTGTGGAAGAAGAAAATATCATGCTGGATGACTTTGGTGGTTAACCGCCCATGCAGCTGACATTTTCACCTATTTTCCGAATCTGGCTGGCCCTTGTAGGGCTGGCCTTTTTCGTTTCATGTAGTCAGGCGCCTGAGCTTCGTGCCATCAACGGCCAGACTATGGGAACTACCTATAATATCCGCTACGTGTCGGGCAACCCGCGACACGATACCGAGAACCTGAAAGAACGGGTAGATGGGCTACTGGCACAGATCAACAGCCAGATGTCGACCTATGATCCGGAGTCTGAGCTGTCGCTATTTAACCAGCGACGTACGACTGAGCCGGTGGTTATTTCGCGGGCGCTGGAGCAAGTGGTGCGGCGGGCGCTGGAAATCGCCGAAGAAACCGACGGCCTGCTGGATATTACGGTTGGTCCGCTGGTCAATCTGTGGGGCTTTGGCCCGCAGGCGCGGCCGAACGTGATTCCGACCCAGGCAGAGCTGCGCGATGCCCGGGCAAAAGTAGGCTATCAGCACCTGCAGGTAGATAACCACCAGTTGCGTAAAGCGGTGCCCGATCTCTATGTTGATTTGTCGACCATCGCCAAAGGCTATGGCGTTGATCGGGTGGCCTTGCTGCTGGAGCAGATGGGGATTCATAACTATCTGGTGGAAATCGGCGGTGAAATGCGTATGAAGGGCAATAAGCCGGGCGATCAGCCGTGGCGGATTGCGGTCGAGAAGCCGGTGACTACCGAGCGCGCTGTGCAGCGCACTATCGAACCGGGTAATCATGCGGTGGCGACGTCCGGCGATTATCGTAATTATTACGAAGAGCAGGGCCGGCGCTATTCACATATTATTGATCCAACTACAGGTGAGCCGATTCAGCACAACCTGGTATCGGTAACCGTGCTGACTGATACCGCGATGGATGCCGATGCTTACGCCACGGCATTGACGGTAATGGGCCCTGAGCGGGCGCTGGCCTTCGCCGAGCAGAAGCAGCTGGCGGTGCTACTGATTGTACGTGAAAATGACGCGTTTAAAGAGTATACTAGTACGGCATTTAAACGTTTTGAGAAGTAAAGTCGGAGGTACCCCGTGGGTTTATTTTTAGCTGTATTTGCCACCTTTCTGATCGTGGTGCTAGCCATGTCGGTCGGGGTTATTTTTCAGAACAAAGAGATTTCCGGTAGCTGTGGCGGTATCGCTAACCTGGGAATGGACAAAGCCTGTGACTGTGATGACCCGTGCGACGACAAGAAAGCGCGCATGGCAAAAGAGAAACAGTGGCAGGAAAACCGCATTCACTAATCAGCGGCAGGCCAGCGGAATTTCGCAACGTAGCCGTTTTTCCCGGTAAGATAACAGTGGCCTGCCACGCAGGCACTGTTCCAGATATTTTCCTCACTGATACGCAGCCAGCCTTCATCTGCCGCCGGTAACAGCGCCGCGCCATCCGGATTGCTCACCAGAATCGCCCCGTCAGGTAATACCGTCAGACTATACAAAGCGCCTTTTAACGGCGGCTCGCTGAGTGGCGTAAAGTTGCCATTTTCATACCGCAGCAGGCGTGGTCTGGCCTCGCTGTTATTCAGATCGCCGCCGGCCAGCAGCACGTGTTTCTGACTAACGGGCCAGACGCTGGCGATACCGGCAGAAGGACCAGCCGGCATGGGCGTATCAATAGCTTTGAAACGGATACCGAAGTCCCGTTTGATTAACAGCCGGGCAGTGGCCGCGTTGGCGGTACCAATAGCCCAGACGTTGTTTTTATAGCGAATACAGCCACCACTGGCGGCGAGCCCGCCTTCGTCAGGTAGCGCTTGGCTGTCGACCGCGTTGCGCGAAGTCAGCCAGTTACGGGCGTCGGCACCGCGCACCATACTCCAGTGATTCTCCACGCTATCGCCATAGACCCAGGCTTCACCGCTGGCCGACATGGCCAAACAATTCAGGAACTGGTTGGAACCACCGCGGTAGCGTAGCTGCCAGTTGCGGCCGCCATCACCGGTAAAATAAATACGCGACGCGCCGCCTTTACCGATGCTCAGGGCATGGGCTTCGTTGGCGCTGGTTGCTTCGATATCGCGGAATTCAAGATCGGCGGTAGCGGGCTGAAAATAGTCCCAGCTAGCGCCGCCATCGGTACTGCGGGCAATGGTGGAGGCTGAGCCGCTCAGCCAGATCACATCGGCGCTGGGGGCGCTTACGCCGATCCAGTTAACCTCTGTATTGGCAGGCAGCACCTCAAGGGGAACCGCTGCCTGGATGCTGGTAGTTAAACCCGTGGCTACTAACAGGACGATGGCACGCAGGCTCATTAAACTCTCACAATGGCTGATTAGTTAGCTTTGAGTGTAACAGAAACGCCCGGTTATTGTGCGTCCAGCGATTCGCCATTTAACGTCCGGCTGTCGTCACTCATCAGATAAACGTATAGCGGCATGTGGTCGGCCGGGGTTTTCAGTTTCTGGGCGTCTTCGCCGGGATAAGCACGGCCCCGCATACTGGTGCGGGTGGCACCAGGGTTTATTACGTTCACGCGAATTGTGCTGCCTTCATACTCGTCGGCCATTACCTGTGCCAGGCCTTCGGTGGCGAACTTACTGACGGCATAAGGGCCCCAGAACGCACGGCCTTTGCGACCAACGCCGGACGAGGTAAAGACAATACTGGCACTGTCTGACTTCTTCAGTGCGGGCAGCAGGGCCTGGGTCAGCATAAACTGCGCGGTTACATTCACCTGCATCACATCGTTCCAGCTGTCATGGTCAATATGTTCGAACGGCGACAACACGCCCAGCAAACCGGCGTTATGTAATAAGCCGTCGAGCTTGCCAAACTGATCAACGATGGTGGCGCTAAGCCCCTGATAATGGGTCTTGGTGGCCCCTTTCAGGTCCAGCGGTACTATGGCTGGCTCGGGATGACCCGCTGCGATAATCTCATCGTAGACGGCTTCAAGCTTGCTTACGGTACGCCCTAACAGGATCACCGTCGCGCCGGCCCTGGCGTACGTGAGCGCAGCTTCGCGGCCAATACCGTCGCCGGCACCGGTCACCAGGATAATTTTGCCGGCCAGAGTAGAGTCAGTAATAGGGTAGTTGTGCATTGAGATCATTTTAGGCTTACACTAGGTGAAAACAGGTAGCCGCAAGTGTACTGGTTTTTTAATTATTTCTCAGCCGACACAAAGAAAATCTCGAAAAATACTTTCATGTTGGCTGCTGGCGGTGTATAAAATTTTGTTAATTGATTGTCTTGTCCTACCAGTTAGAAAAGGCGATGATAGGGCGACACTTTAAAAAAGCATCTCCAGGTGCTCAACAGATAACAACACGAACAAGGATTGGGGAAGCCTCATGAAAAAACTCTTGCTTGTAACCGCAATTAGCAGCGCGCTGCTAGTCGCTTGTGGTGGCGGCGATGAAGCGCCGGTAACCGAAACAGAATTCCAGGTCAATGCCACGCGGGTGGTATTTGATCCCAGCAATGGTGCGGTCCCTGTACCCTCCAATATCCTGCTGAGCGGTTCCGTTGATGGCACCTTAAATATTCCGGTAGCGGATTCAACTGATGGAGCCAACCCGCAGGTTGCGCTTAATGGTCTGGACGGCTGGGGTACGCACTCTACCTCAACATTCAGCTTCTCGCTGCCACTGGAAGAAGATGGCGACCGGGTAACTGTTAACAGTGCCAGTCTGGAAGCGGCCGGTTCAATCCGGGTATTCGAAGCCATTATGGGCGGTAGCGCGGTTAGCGCTGAATGTGCGGCGGCCAGCCCTGCAGCAACCTGTGCTGTGGTTGCTGAGTTAACCCACGGCGTCGACTTTATGGTTGCGGCCACCGGCCCTGGCGGCGTTGCCGTAGTGCCGTTGCAGCCACTGAAACCAAAAACCGGCTACCTGATTGTACTGACCAACAATATCCAGGATTCACTGGGTCGTGATGTGCAGCCTTCACAGACCTACGGTCTGATGAAGCGCGATGCGGATACCCATCCGGTATCTGGTGACCAGGCCGCACTGGGCTTACAGCGGCTGATCAACAGCTACGAGAATGCCCTGCAGGCGTTTGGCGTAAACAAAGACACTATTATTTACACCTCGAATTACACCACCCAGTCGACCGCTGACGTCTTTGTCGCTATTAAAGGCATGATGACTCAGCAGTTTATGGGTACAGGTACCCCGGCGCTGGGCGTACAGGATACTGGTATGTCAGTAGCTGATGCGCTGGTTGGCGCAGGCCAGTTGCCTGCGGATCCGACCAACCCGGCTTATGCCGCGGCAAGTACAGCCAGCCTCTATCAGGGACAAGTTACGCTGCCTTATTTCTCACCGGTACCTACCGCTGAGAACCCAACGGCTCCGTTAACCGGTCGCTGGACGGCAATGTGTGACAGCCCGGCTTCGATTCTGGGCGCGATTCAGGCTGGAGCACTTGATCCGGCTGCGGTGGGTATTGATCCGGCAGCACTTGAAAATCCGGCGCTGTTACTGCCACCGAATAACTGTTATGACTTCCCGGGAATCGATCCTGAGCGTCACCTGACTAAATACAACCCGTTCCCTGCTATTACCACGCAAGCGAACGTACCAGCCGTTATGGCGGTACCGGACGAAGCAGCGGTTAACCAGGTACGGGCTGCACAAGGCCTGGATCCGATTAGCAAGCCTGCCGCTGGCTGGCCGGTTGTGATCTTCCAGCACGGTATCACCGGCGCGAAAACCAATGCGCTCGGTATTGCCGGTACGCTGGCCGTGTCTGGTTTCGCAACGGTGGCGATAGACCACCCGCTGCATGGTGACCGCGGATTTGGCGCGATTAACGCGACCACAGGCTCGGCGACTGCTTATATGAACCTGGGCAGCCTGCTGACCGCACGCGACAACATGCGTCAGTCAATTTCTGACATGCTGGGCCTGCGTCTGAGCCTGAACGCGGCACAGGGTGCTGATGTTGACGGTTCACGGGTATTCCTGGTCGGCCATTCACTGGGTGGTATGACGGGTACCGTATTTACCGCCATGGCGAATACAGAAATGAGCGGCGCGCTGCAACCGGCCTCAGGCCTGTTCAGTGTAGAAGCGAGCAGCTTAATGGCTCCGGGCGGCAGCATTGCGAACTTACTGCTGGGTTCACCGACTTTCGGCCCGGTTATTAAGGCGCAGCTGCTGTATGCTGCAAACGATGACTTCGCTGCCGCGGTTAACCAGGCTGCGCAGAATGCCGGCGTCGCGCCAAGCGATCCGGCCTTCCAGGGCTTGCTGGTCAATGTGTACACGCAGTTCTGGAGTGGTCTGAACGACAGCCAGCGCGCTTCGATCAACGCCTTGTTTGATCAGTTTGCGTTTGCGGCACAAACCGTTGTGGACTCTGCGGATCCGATTAACTATGCGCGCAATGTCATCGCCACAGAAAGCCCGATTCACCTGATCGAAGTGGTGGGTAATGGTGATTCGCTGCCTGACCAAGTGGTGCCGAACCGTGTTGAAGGTAAGCCGCTGGCAGGTACTGAGCCACTGATTGCGCAGCTGGAACTGCAGTCTATTACCCAGACTACCGCTAGTGCTGATGGCACCACGGTATCGGGTGCGGTGCGCTTTACTGAAGGCGACCACAGCTCTATCGTGAGCCCGGCTGCTTCAGTTGCGGCTACCATTGAGATGCAGATGCAGGCTGCTGGTTGGTTCAGCACCGGCGCGACTGCTATCCCGGTATTTAATCCGGCAGTTATTCAGCAATAACGCCTGACCGGAAATACGTTAGAATAAAAAGGCTGCGCTCTCGCAGCCTTTTTTTATCGCTTTATTTTTATTGCGAACAAAATGCACAGGAGTTGCTATGGAGTTTTTACTGAACGTTGGCGAATTCACCCTGAAAGCGGCCATCATTGTGGTTGCGGTAGTAGTGGTGGTGGGTGCCATCGCCAACGCGGCCCAGCGCCAGCGTAAGCAAAAAGGTGAGCTGCATGTAGAGCGGCTGTCTGACGATTTGCGCGATACCGCCAATGATTTGAAACTTGAGTTACTGGATCGCGGTGAACGTAAAAAAGCCGAGAAAGCGCTAAAGAAACAACGTAAAAAAGCAGCAAAGGAAGACGATAAACCACGGCTCTTTGTGCTTGATTTCAACGGCAGCATGGATGCCAAAGAGGTCGATCAGCTGCGGCGCGAAGTGAATGCGGTAGTGACGGTTGCCGAAAAAGGCGACAAGGTTTTGGTGAAACTGGAAAGTGGCGGCGGCGTGGTCCATGGCTACGGGCTTGGCGCAGCGCAGTTGCAACGGTTGCGCGATGCGGAACTTGAGCTGATTGTCAGTGTCGATAAAGTAGCGGCCAGTGGCGGTTACATGATGGCCTGTGTTGCCGATCGCATTCAGGCTGCACCTTTTGCCATTATTGGTTCCATCGGTGTCCTTGCCCAGCTGCCCAACTTTCATCGCTGGCTGAAAAAACATGATGTAGACTTTGAACAGGTAACCGCCGGTGAATATAAGCGCACCCTGACCTTGTTTGGCCGCAATACCGATGAAGGCCGGCAAAAATTTAAGGAAGAGATTGAAAATATTCACGAGCAGTTCAAGGCTCATGTGCAGAAGTACCGGCCCGATCTGGATATTGATAAGGTGGCCACCGGCGAATACTGGACTGCCCAACAGGCATTGGAACTGGGTCTGGTGGATAGTCTCACGACCAGTGATGCCTGGTTAGTGGAACGCACTAAGGACCACGCCATCTTTGGTGTGCGCTATAGCAGCAAGAAACCGCTGGGTGAACGTATTGGCCGTAATATGAACGCCGTGCTGAGCAGTTTGCGGGAGTTTATCAGTAAGTCGTAGTGAAAGGAGATCGGTTATGAGCGATGAATTTGAGTTGTTTCGCCGCGAAATGACTGGAGTAACACCGCTGGAAGGCGACGATGTGGCGGATATCCGCACGGCATTTACGCCCACCCTGGCGCAGCTTGAGCGGCGCAAGGCCGCAGAACAGCAGGCCGAGGATGACCTGAACTACCTGTCGATGGAGTTTGTCGATCTGGTACAGCCCGAGGATGTGCTGGAGTTTCGCCGGGACGGCGTGCAACACGGTGTTTATAAGCAATTACGTATGGGCCGCTATACCATTGAAGCGGCTTTGGATTTACACCACCACAGCTTGCGGCAGGCACGCAAGGCCTTGTTTGACTTTATCCAGCTGTGTCACCGGCGCGGGGTGCGCACCGCGATTGTAGTACACGGCATCGGCAAATTTTCAAAACCGCACCCGGCCTTGCTCAAAAGCTATGTGAATAAGTGGCTGCGGCAACTGGACCCGGTGATGGCCTTTCACAGTGCCCAGCGGCAGCATGGCGGGGTTGGTTCCATGTATGTGATGCTGCGCAAGAATCCCGAGCAGAAAGACTTTAACCGCGAACGTCACCAAAAACGCTAGTACAGGAGTTCTATGAACTATTTAGCACAGCTTTCAGCCAGTGCGCTGCTGTTCGCCACAGCCTTCAGCGCTACAGTAGCCTTCGCGCAAGATGAACAGACCCTGTCAGAGCGGGTAGGTGAGCTGATCCAGAAGCAGGTAGACGAACGCCTTGCTGCCGATCTGAGCTTTGCGAACTTTGAACTCAATACCCTGACGGCTGAGCTGGTGGCGGCGGATGTGCAGCTGGCTTCGCGGGTGACTGAACTCGATGCGGGTCTGAATCAGGTATTGCGGGCGCGTGAAGTGGTCATTCATGGCGACTGGGTGACGCCCACGCATAACGAGTTGGTGCTGGATCGCATTGTTGCCAGCGATGCGCAGCTAACGATTGCCTATTACGGTAAGGGTAAGTCCAACCTGCATGCGCTCTATGATGCCTACATGGCGCAGCAGCCGGTCTATAAGGCGTCGGAGCGGCTGATCTGGAAGTTGGGTGAGGTTCAGCTGAATAACGTGGTAGTGAACCTGTTTGACGGCGGTTTGCCGATTCTCAGTGTGCAACTGGACGAGCTGACCCTGCCACCCATGGCATCCACGGATACTGCCGATGATTATATCGCGCGTGTGCTGATGCCTTTATTAAAGCAGGTTCAGCAGCAGATTCTGAATGGTGAGCTTGATGCGGCAGTAGATGCCTCACGCCTGATGGGCTTCATGTGGCGTGAGGCTTTTGTTGGATTTTAACGGTTATCAGCAGTAGCGGATCAGAGTTGATCCGCTACCTCCCGCTCCTTCGTGTCGGCGTTGACATCATTAAAGACCTCTTCATCCAGAGCGCCTTCACTTTTCGCGACAATCACACTGACCATGGCATCACCGGTTACGTTCACCGCGGTACGGGTCATATCCAGTAAGCGGTCGACACCGATAATCAGGCCAATACCCTCTACCGGCAAACCAACCTGACCTAATACCATCGCCAGCATGATCATGCCCACGCCGGGTACGCCGGCGGTGCCAATGGATGCCAGCGTAGCGGTCAGCACCACCATCAGGTAATCAGCGATAGTCAGATCCACCAGATAAACCTGGGCGATAAATACGGTGGCAACGCCCTGCATGATAGCGGTACCGTCCATATTAATGGTGGCACCCAGCGGGACCGTAAACGAACCGACGCTGTTATGCACACCCAGCCGCTTGGTAACGGTTTCCAGCGTGATTGGCATAGTGGCGTTACTGCTGGCGGTACTGAAGCCGAAAATCTGCACTTCGCGCATCTTGCGCAGGAACATAACAGGGTTCATGCGGCTGAGTACTTTCAGAATGATCGGATAGGTTACCAGCGCATGCAGCAGTAACACGCCGATAACCAGCAGGAAGTAGGTGCCGAGGCTGGTGATAGCGCCAAATTCGGTTTCACTGAAGAGTTTGGCCATCAGCGCAAAAACACCGTAAGGAGCCAGATTCATCAGGATAATAACCAACTTCATGATGACTTCATTAAAATCTTCGAACAGGCCTTTTACCCGATCGCCGGCTTTACCACCTACCAGCGCCGTGGCGATACCGAACAGCAGGGCAAAGACGATGATCTGCAGCATGTTACCGCTGGCAAAAGCATCAAAGGGGTTGGTCGGGAATAAATCAATAACGACCTGCGCCAGGCTTGGCGCCTCTTTGGCCTCAAATACTGCCTCGGTTTCGAGTTCCAGCCCTGAACCAGGCTGGACAATAACCGCGGCTGCAATTGCCAGGCTAATGGCGATTGCGGTGGTGACCAGGTACAGGCCGACTGCTTTACCGCCTAAGCGGCCCAGCTTTGCCGGATCACTCAGTGAGCAGGTGCCAAGCACCAGTGAAACGAAAACCAGGGGAACCACCAGCATTTGCAGGGAAGCAATAAAGATCTGGCCGACCACAAAGAACAGGCCGTTCGTCAGGTAATTATCAACAATTGTGCTTTCTTTAAAAAGGATCTGGAGTAAGGCTCCGACCACAATACCGGCAACCATGCCGATCACAATGCGGGCGGTGAGGCTTAGCTTTTTATTATTGTCACTCATTGGTAGTCCTGTTGAATCAAGTTGAGCTGGAATCTGCTAAGCCTACCAGATTCCAGCGCAAGGCCATAGGGAGAGGAGTTAAATGTACGCCGGGCCGAGACCATTGGTCCAGAGTATGGCCGAAATGACCATGAGTACCACCAGCATAATCAGGCCGGCAGTGACCACTGAGCTGGCATAAATGAAACCGCGCTCTTCGGGAATATGCATCAGTATCGGCACGCCGGAGTACAACAGATAGACCGAATAGGCGATACCAGCCAGAAACGCCATGGTGACAAACCATAGCTCAGGATACAGTGCCGCGATGCCGGACATAATCGCAGGCGTGGCGGTATAGGCGGCGAGTTCCATCGATTGGGTAAAGGTAGGGCTGGCACCGAAGGTTTTTGCCATCCAGTGGATTAGATAAGCGAGGGCGAAAGCCGCGACGATAATGCCAAGGTACATAGCGACGGCCATGGTCAGGGCACTGTTCTTGGTTAAAAAGGTGGCTTCGCGGGCGCCGATACTCCAGCCCAGGTAGGCTGAGGCGTAATAGGCTGCGGCGCAGGGTATTAAGGCAATAAGCAGAATATGGCTTAATGCAAACGTCATGCTCTCATGGCGTGAATCTATGGTTTTCCATTCTTCTAGCGGGTGGGCGTATAACCCCCATATGTGGTTCAGGATCATGACTGGCCTCTGTTCTGTGTGATTCTTATTTTATTATAGTTAGCGCCGGATATTTTTTCGGCTTACTCTCTATATTGGTCAGTTTTTGACTGTAGTCAAGGCTTTTTCCTGCACCTCTGACAGGCATTTGTGGCATGATCGGCAGCCGCCGGATAAAACCTGAGGGATCCTGATTTGAATACCTTACTTGCGCCAATCCATCGCTTTTTGCAATGCCAGACCCCTGCGGAGTGGGTAGCTGAAGCGGTTAAGCCGGAACACCTTGAGCTGGTGCTGATTGATCATCTGATTTGCGAGCTGAAAGCGGCCCAGTCGGCCATGTACCTGATCCGCAAATATGCTGTGGACGAAGCCAGTGGCAAGGCGTTGCTCGCCTGGCTACAGCCTTACGAAGATTTCGCCTATCGGCGTCAGGGCGACTGGCGCGAGTTACCCCGGCATAACCGGCTGGCAAAAACCATGCTGCCACGTAAGCCAACGCCATACAGCCAGGAGCTGATCGATAAGATGGTGCTGCTGATTAAAGAAGAGCTACACCACTTTTACCAGGTGCTGGAGATCATGGAGCAGCGCCAGGTTGCTTACCGCAATATTACCTCGGGGCGCTATGCCAGCGGCTTGCTGCGCCATGTACGCACCTACGAGCCGGAAACGCTGATCGATAAGCTGATTTGCGGGGCCTACATTGAGGCCCGCTCCTGTGAACGCTTTGCGGTGCTGGCGCCCCATGTTGAGCCTGAACTGGCGAAGTTTTACGTCAGTCTGCTGCGCTCTGAGGCCCGGCACTTTGAGGACTATCTGCAACTGGCGGAGCAGATCGCAGGCGGCGATATCAGTGAGCGGGTCGCGTTTTTCGGAACGGTGGAAGCTGAGCTGATTAGCTCAGAAGATACCGAGTTTCGCTTTCACAGTGGCCGGCCAGCTAAGGAGTCAGCGGCTGGCTGATTAATTCGCGCTCGGTGCGGGTCACCCGTAACAGACTGCCTTGCTCATACCAGTCACCCAACACAATGCGCTCGCCCGTGCTGCCATCGGGCAACTGATGCTGATGAATGGCGGGGCGGTGGGTGTGGCCGTGGATCATATGGCGGACATCGTAGCGGATAAAGGCATCGGTAACGGCTTGTTCGGTGACATCCATAATCGCCAGTTGTTCGGCTGACAGTGGTTGTTGGGTGGCACTTGAAGCTCTCAGTTTATTGGCGATGCGCATCCGCGCCCGCAGTGGCAGTGCCAGCAGCAGCCGGGTAAGCCAGGGGTGACGGATCACACGGCGAAAGCGCTGGTAGCTGCGGTCAGCGGTGCACAGGCTGTCACCATGCAGCAGCAGGGTACGGGTGCCGTAGAGATCGATGACCGCCGGTTCTGCCAGCAAGCGCACGCCGGTTGCCCGGGCAAAGCGGGCACCAACCAGAAAATCACGGTTACCGCCAATAAAAAACACCGGCACGCCGGTTTGGGTAAGTTGCCGCAAAGCGCCCTGCAACGCCGCGGCAAAGTCGCTGGTATCATCATCGCCAATCCAGGCGTCAACGAGATCGCCAAGAATATAGAGCGCATCAGCATGCACCGCCTGTTTCTCTAAAAACTCAAAAAACAGGCGGGTAATATCAGGCCGCGCCGGGCTGAGATGAAGATCTGAAATAAACCAGCTGGTCATAGTGACTTAATCGTCGATGCTGACCCGTTCGATAATTACGTCATCAACAGGTACATCCTGATGCCAGCCGGCACCTTCGGTGCGCATTTGTTCGATATCATGGACTACAGTCATGCCTTCGGTTACTTCGGCAAATACGCAGTAGCCCCAGCCGCCGACGCTCTTGTTTTTAAAATCCAGGAAGTCGTTGTCAGCGCAGTTGATGAAAAACTGTGACGTAGCTGAGTGGGGATCCTGGGTGCGGGCCATGGCCACAGTACCTTTTTTATTCTTCAGGCCATTGTCGGCTTCGTTGTGAATGGATTCGTGGGTTTCTTTCTGAACCATCTCGAGGTTAAAGCCACCGCCCTGGATCATAAAACCCTTAATTACACGGTGAAATAAGGTGTTGTCGTAAAAGCCTTCACGGGCGTAGCGCAGGAAATTTTCAACGGTTTTGGGCGCTTCGTCAGCAAAGAGCGTCATGGTGATATCGCCATGATTGGTATGTAAAGTCACCTTCATTACTAATACTCCGTTTTCTGTTAATTAAGAAATTTACCCAATCAGTTTACCACCGTTTGTTACCAGGCTACAGCATGCGTTATGATTAGCCCTTGTGAACGAACCACCGTGCTGTCTGACAGGAGTTGTAACCTGCAATGTTAACCATTTTTAATACGCTGACCCGCGCCAGGGAAGAATTCGTGCCAGTAACCCCCGGTGAGGTAAAACTCTATGTGTGCGGAGTAACTATTTACGATTACTGTCATATTGGCCATGCCCGTACTTATGTGGCGTTTGATGTAATCGTGCGGTATCTGCGTTCGCGGGGGTATCAGGTGACTTACGTTCGCAATATCACCGATGTGGACGATAAAATCATTCGCCGGGCAGCGGAAAACAAGGAAAGCATTGACGCGGTAACGGATCGTTACACCAAGGCGATGCACGAGGATTTTGACGCGCTCAATTTGTTGCGTCCGGATATTGAGCCAACGGTGACGGATCATATGGACGATATTATTGCCATGATCGACACCCTGATTGCCAAAGGTCATGCCTATGAGGCGGCTGACGGTGATGTGCTGTTTGATGTCAGCACCTTTGAGCCCTACGGTAAGTTAAGCCGCCAGAACCTTGAGCAGTTGCAGTCAGGGGCTCGTGTTGATGTGGCCGATAATAAGCAGGACCCGCTGGATTTTGTGCTGTGGAAGCAGGCCAAGGCGGATGAGCCGAGCTGGCCGTCACCCTGGGGTGCCGGGCGCCCGGGCTGGCATATTGAGTGTTCGGCGATGAACAAGCGCCACCTTGGCGAGCACTTTGATATTCATGGCGGCGGCTCGGACTTAATTTTCCCCCACCATGAAAATGAGGTGGCACAAAGCTGCTGCGCCAACCAGACTAACTATGTGAATTACTGGATGCACAGCGGCATGGTGCAGGTGGATGAAGTGAAGATGTCCAAATCGCTGGGCAACTTTTTCACTATTCGCGAAGTGCTGAAGGAATATGACGCCGAAACCGTGCGTTATTTTCTGTTATCCAGCCACTATCGTTCACAGTTGAACTATTCTAAAGAGAACCTGGATCAGGCGCGGGCCGGACTGGAACGTTTGTACACCGCCTTGCGCGACGCGCCTGAACCATTTGGCCATGACGGCGTGGAAGAAGAACTGACGCAGACTCAGGTGCAGCGATTTCACGCCGCCATGCAGGAAGACTTTAATGTGCCTGAAGCCTTGCCGGTACTCTTTGACCTGGCCCGTGATATTAACCGCACGCTGGCTACTGAACCGGCTAAGGCTGCGGTCTACGCTGGTCAGCTACGGAAGCTGGGCGACATACTGGGGCTGTTGCAACAGCAGCCTGAAGCCTTTTTACAGGGCGGGGCCGGCATAAGCGACGATGTTGCTGAAATTGAAGCACTGATCGCTGAACGCAATGAGGCTCGCAAAGCGAGAGACTGGAGCCGCGCTGATGCGGCCCGGGATAAACTGACTGAATTAGGTATCGAACTTGAAGATACCCCACAAGGTACGCGCTGGCGGCGCGTCTAGGAGTAAAAAAATATGGCATACCCAAAACTGACCGTGGTAAATGACTACAGTGCTGCTGCAGGTGGCGGCTATGATGCTGTCATTTTAATCGGCGACTACCAGCAGCATATTCCTGACGATTTTTCGTCCCATGTTGAGCGCGCCCGGCAGTTTGATCGCCGCGTTGGAGAACAGGCTTTGCTGGTAACCTGTGAAGTGGCCGGTGGCCGCCTGATTACCGCCCCAACCGGGCCACTGACCCGTGACTATGATGATGTGCGGCAAATCGCTGACGCCGCTGCGGCTGGCGCGCGGATCGCGGCCGACGCCGGTTGCAGCAAACCATTGCTGGTGGTATTTGGCGTACCCGGCGAAGATGCCCGATATGGCCAGGCTGAAGCGGTGGCCTACTGGGGCTTCTGCCAGGCCCTGTACCAGCCGTTGGAAGCGCGCGAAGCACTGGGCGAAGATGAAATTGAAACCGTAACTGAAGTGGGCCTGGTTGGCGTAGTGAACGAAGACTGGCTGCAGGCGGTTGAGGCCGGTAAGCGCGTGGCCCGTGATCTTTGCGGAACCGAGCCCGAGCGTATGGCCGCACCGCGTTTTGCCGAATACTGCCAGCAGGCTTTTGCACAATCGCCGGTACGGGTCACTGTTATCGATGATATCCAGCAATTACAGCATGAATATCCGCTGCTGATGGCAGTAGCACGGGCATCATTGGGTGTTGAGCGGCACTGGCCCTGTGTGGTGCGGCTGGAATATAAAGCGCCGGCGGCCGAGCAAACGCTGATGATGGCCGGTAAAGGGATCGTTTATGATACCGGCGGTGTTGATCTGAAAGTCGGCGGGCATATGGCCGGCATGAGCCGCGATAAAGGCGGTGCGGCCGGGGTGGCTGGTTTTTTGAAAACCGTCGCCGAAATGCGTCCGGATACCGTCAATGTGGTCGCGGAGCTTGGAATTGTTCGTAACAGCGTTGGCGCTGATGCTTTTGTGGCCGATGAAATTATTACCGCCCACAGCGGCGTACGCGTGCGCATTGGCAACACCGATGCCGAAGGCCGGCTGTTGCTGGCAGACCTGCTGAGCCATTTACGCGCCGAAGCCGCCGATTACCCCCAGCCACAGCTATTTTCCGTAGCGACCCTGACCGGTCATGCGGCACTGGCGAAAGGTCCCTATACCGCACTGATCCCGAACGGACCGGCGCGCGTAGACAAGATTACTGACCGCCTGTGGGAAGCGGGTGAAGTCTATGGTGATCCAACCGAAATTTCCTGGTCGCGCCGTGAAGACTTCGCATTTGTCCGGCCCCGGACCAAGTCAGACGATGTGCTTTCGAGTAACAATGGCCCGTCGGCCACAACCCGGCGTGGGCACCAGTTCCCGATGGCATTTTTAAGTATCGCAGCAGGCCTTGATCAGCATGGCACGGATAGCGGGCAACCTCTGCCTTACGTACACGTTGATATTGCCGGCAGCGGTGTTGAAGGCGGTGACTGGCAGCATGGTAAGCCAACCGCGACACCGGTAACTTGCTTTGCAGGGTGCTACCTGCATCGCTGAAGAAGCCGGTAACCCTATAACGGAGCACGGTGACAATGCGTAACATCAAGACATGGTTTACGGCCCTGACATTACTGGGCCTGAGCACCTTAGTGCAGGCTCAGTCAGGGCTGGATGATGTGGAAATAGAGGCGACTCAGCTGAGCGAGCGGGTTTATATGCTAACCGGCGCGGGTGGTAATATTGGCGTGTATGTGGGCGCTGACGGCGTGGTTATGGTTGACGCGCAGTATGCGCCGCTGGCGAATAAGATCCGGGCCAAAATTGCCGAATTGACTGAGCAGCCACTGACAAGCCTGGTTAATACGCATTTTCACCGGGATCATACCGATGGGAATGCGGCGTTCGCCCGCCAGGGCGTGACCGTGATCGCGCACCACAATGTGGCCACCCGGCTGGAACAGAACGATGCCTTTGATGCGGCCGGCGTGCCTTCGGTCACCTTTGGTGAATCGCTGCAGCTGGACAATGGTGATGAGACGCTGCGTTTACAACATTATCCGCAAGGTCATACCGACGGCGATGTGGTGGTCTGGTTTGCTGATTCGAATGTGATTCATGCCGGCGATTTATTTTTTGTCGACCGCTTTCCGTTTATTGATTTGAATGCGGGCGGCAGCGTGCAGGGTTATATTGATAATGTAACCGCAGTGATTGCCGAGCTGAATGAAGATACCCAAATCATTCCCGGCCACGGCGGCTTGTCTGACAAAGAAGACTGGCAGCGGCTGATCTCAATGATTGTTATGACCCGGGAAGAGGTACGCCTGATGCACGCCGAAGGGCTTAGCGCTGATGAGGCCGTAGCGCGCGGGCTGGATGACAAGTGGGCAGACTGGTCCTGGAGTTTTATTACTGAAGAGCGCTGGATAAAGACGCTCTATCAGGATATGCAGTAACACGACACCGAAAAAAAACGCCGACGTTAAGTCGGCGTTTCTATTTTAATCGCATCCAGTTGTTCTTTGGTCCGGCCGTGGGGCAGCGGTTTGCGAGTCTCGGCATCAATATGCACAAAGACGATATCGTCAGCGACACAAATGGTTTGCTTGGTCTGTTTGTTGCGTACCACACAGGTCACCGTAAGTGAGCTGGTGCCGGCGGCTTTTACGCCCAGCCCAAATTCAACCACATCGCCCTGATAAGCAGAGGTTTCGAAGCTGATGGCACCAATGTGCTTGGTTACCAGGCTTTTGGCATCCAGCTGGCAGGCAGCAAAGATGTACGCTTCTTCGTCTATCCACTCTAAAATGCGGCCGCCAAACAGCGAGCCTGCAAAGTTCAGGTCATTAGGCATAACCAGGCGACGCGATAAAAAATGCATTAGCAGTTATCTCCAGCAAATGAGGAAGTTACCGCCAGTATAGCCGATCACAGGTGACGGGCAAAAAAGTCTGCAATCAGGCGGTACCGGTGAATGCTGGTCGTACGCCCGCTCAGACCATGCTGCTTACCCGGGTAGGCCATCATTTCAAATGGCAGGGCTTGATCCTGCAGGGCTTTAACCAGTTTGCCGGTATGTTCAAAGAGCACGTTATCATCGGCCATACCATGATAAATCAGCAGCGGTTTCTTCAGCTGGTCGCTGTAGTTGAGTACTGACGCCTGCCGGTAGCCTTCAGCGTTGTTCTGTGGGCTGCTCAGATAGCGCTCGGTATAATGGGTATCGTACAGGCTCCAGTCGGTTACCGGCGCCCCGGCGACCGCGGCGGCAAAGAGATCATCGGCGCGCAGGATCAGATGCAGCGCCAGGTAACCCCCGTAGCTGTGTCCGAATACGCCAACGCGATTCGGATCAACAAAGGGCAACTCACGCACAAATTCGGCGCCGCGGCGCTGGTCTTCTACCTCTAACATGCCAAGCTTGCGATAAATACCGGTTTCAAACTGCCGGCCGCGGTTACCACTGCCGCGGTTATCCAACTGGAATACCACATAGCCCTGTTGCGCCAGATACTGGGTAAAATAATCGCCCCAGCTGTTGGTTACGCGCTGAGCGCGAGGCCCGCCGTACACCATCACGATGACCGGATAGCGTTGGTTATCAACAAACTGAGCGGGACGGGTGAGGCGATAATACAGGCGCTGGCCGTCCTGGGCGCTGATGCTGCCAAATTCAGGAAACTGCCAGTCATCCATATAAGGCGCCAGCGGATGGGTTTCATCGAGCTGGTTCTGATGCAGCCAGCTAATGCGCTCGCCAGTAGGGCCATGCAGGCTGACCTGAGGAGGCTGGGTGCTGCTTGAGAAATAATCAATATAGCTGCGTGCATCAGCGGCAAAGGTGATCTGGTGGAGGCCGTCGCGCTCACTCAGCCGGGTAGGCTGGCTGGGATTGTTGGTATTCATGCTGGCGCGGTACAGGTGCCGCTCAAGGGGGCTGTCTTTGCGGCCGGTAAAGTAGATGTAGCCAGTGGTTTCATCCACGCGGCTGACCTTATCAACCATCCAGTCGCCGCTGGTTAACTGACGGATCAGGCTGCCATCCAGCCGATATAAATATAGGTGTTTATACCCACTGCGCTCTGACGCCCAGATAAAATGACGCGCATCGTCAAGAAAAATCAGGTCATCGTGTAAGTTAACCCAGGTGGGCGCGGATTCCTGCACGATGGCTTTGCTGCCGGCTGCGGGCTTGTCAGTATTGAACAGGTACAGGCTGAGCTGATTCTGGCTGCGGTTCTGCCATTGATAGCCCAGGCGTTTGCTGTCAGTAACCCAGTCAACCCGGGCGAGGTAGCCATCGCCATGTTGTTCCGGCAAATTCAGCCAGGTGACCGAGGCTTGCTCACCGGTGGCTGGCAACTTAAGAATGCCTAAATCGACGCTGGCATTGGCACTGCCGGCAAAGGGATAGCGCTGTTCGACCAGCCGGGTGCTGTTATCGTCGGCCATGTCGGCCCGCACCACGGTGGCTACCGGCGTGTTATCGACCCGGGTCAGGGCAATCTGTTGTTCATCCGGGCTCCACCAGTAACCGGTCATACGTTTCATTTCTTCCTGAGCGACAAATTCAGCCGTGCCGTACATCTGGTCCGCCGAGCCGGTGGTGGTCAGCTGACGCAAACTGGTGGTCGGCAGATCTACCAGCCACAGGTTGTGATCATGAATAAAGCTGACGAAGCGACCGCCGGGTGAGA
>CAYWXF010000013.1:0-36026 GCA_964462025.1 uncultured Pseudomonas sp.
ACCGTGGTGGTGGTGGTTGCCACCCACAACCTGGCCCTTGGGGTTGGCGTTGGTGTGCTACTGGCGGCGGTATTCTTCGCCAATAAGATCGGCCACTTCATGCATGTGCAATCGACTATTGATAAAGACGGTCTGGAGCGCACTTACCAGGTTGTCGGACAGGTGTTTTTCAGTTCATCGGATAAATTTGTCGATGCCTTTGACTTCAAAGAGGCAGTTGATCGGGTGGTTATCGATCTGACCCGCGCACACTTCTGGGATATAACCGCAGTCGCCGCGCTCGACAAAGTCGTGATTAAGTTCCGTCGCGAAGGTGCTGAAGTTGAGGTCCGCGGCCTGAACGAAGCCAGCGCGACCATTGTTGACCGCTTTGGCGTACACGATAAACCCGATGCCGGACAAGACATTATGGGCGGCCACTAGGCGACCACTGAGGAGACAAGACAATGACGAATGTAGTTGGATGTATCGATGGTTCTGCGGCCGCTACCGCCGTTTGTGATTACTCAGCCTGGGCGGCTTTACAGCTGGACGCACCCTTAACCTTATTGCATGTGCTGGATCTGAACCGGTATCCGGTGGCACCGGATGTCACCGGTAACATTGGGCTGGGCAGCCGTGAGCATTTACTGGAAGAACTGGCTGAACTTGACGCCCAGCGTGCTAAGGTGGCGCTTAAGGAAGGGCATGTGATGCTGGAAGCGGCAGAAAACCGGGCTCGAGAAGACGGTATCGCCAATATTCAACTGCGCCAGCGCCACGGCGACCTGTCTGATACGCTGCAAGATATGGAAAGCGATATCCGGCTGGTGGTATTAGGCTTGCATGGCGAAGACAGCAGCGACAAGCCTCAGCATATTGGCAGCCAGCTGGAAACCGTTATCCGGACCCTGCACCGCCCTATTTTGCTGACACCCCTCTCGTTTTCAGCGCCTGGCAGCGCGATGCTGGCTTTTGACGGCAGCGCAACCACCCGCAAGGGGGTCGAGATGCTGGCTAAAAGCCCGTTGTTTAAAGGGATGCCGGTGCACGTGGTGATGGTTGACGCCGATACCAGCGACAACCGGGAAAAGCTCAAGTGGGCCGAACAGCAACTGGCAGAGCATGGCCATGAAGTACACATTGCCCTGCGCGCCGGTGAAGTCGAACCCACCCTGCATGCTTATCAGGCTGAACACACTATCGACATTATGGTGATGGGTGCCTATGGCCATTCCCGGATCCGCCAGTTTTTAGTTGGCAGTACCACATCCAGTATGCTGCAGGCCAGCAAAAGCCCTATGCTGATTCTGCGCTAGGGCTTCTGGCTGGATCAGCTTTTACTCCTTCACCCTGGGTGCCGGCAATTGCTGCCCACCCTGGTGCAGGGTTAACGCCGTTGCCGGGCCTTCGGCAGGCACCTCAAATACCATTTCAATGCCATATTGATCATTAAACAGTATGGCAGCAGACTCGGCCTGTACCGGGAAAGCGCCCTGGCCAGTGGCCTGCGCGGTCAGACCCTCGTCGGTATCGCGGATGGTGATAATAAAGCCTGGTTGTAACTGGTACTCACCTGTTAGCCGGCCTTTTTGTTCCGCAGTCAGTTCCACTGTTTCGCGTTGCGTGATTTCATCGCTTATTTTTTCAGCAAACTCGGGTTCACTACTGCCCTGCTGGTAAAAGTTAACACCTGTCACCTGCCCCTGCTCATCGCGGACAATATCAAAGTAGACCACCGAATGATCCATCACAAAGCGATCCGGTGTTACCGGGTAGGCTAAAGACTCAGAACCACCCTGACGCTGACTGATTAACTGGCCGTCTTTTACTTTTAACGTACGGGTGGTCTCTGCATTGATGCGGTAAGTGCCTTCAATCGGCTGTAATTGCTCAGCCGACAACTCGATACGCGGCTGCTCAACCGGATAAGGTTTGCCTGCGGCAATCGCCGCCAGACGATGGGCGACGACCCCGGGTGCCGGCGCGTAACCGACATAGTTACTCAGTACCACCACAGAAATTTGCTGTTCCGGCATCCATAACGCATAGGTTGAGAAGCCGTGGATTCCGCCGCCATGCTCCAGTACCGGCCAGCCCCGCACCGAACCATTTTGCAGGCCATATGCGTACGGCCCGGACACTTCACCGGGAGCGATCATACGTTGATACAACGCATCAGGGACGACTTTGCCGGTATGCAGCGCATATTGCCATTTATCAACATCAGCTGCGGTTGCCGACAACGCACCGGCAGCGTGGGGCTGACTCATACTTAACCAGGGCGCATTTATCGGGCCCTCCCCGCTCAGGTGATAGCCATGTACCCGGCCCTTTACCACCTGTTCATCGGAATAGTAATCCGTTTTGCTTATGCCCTGCGGCTCCAGCAGGTTGTCAGCAATGTACTCATGCCACGGCGCATCTGTCAGCTCTTCGATAATGGCACCAAGCAGAACATAACCGGAGTTGTTATAACGCCATTCGGCCCCTGGTGCGAAATCCACCGGCAGCTCGCTGAAGGTGCCGATGAGCTCGGCCGTGGAAAGATCACGCCGGATCCGCTCATCCAGCATGTAACCGGGGATGCTGGTGTAACTGGCGATTCCTGACGTGTGGTTTAGTAACTGATGCACGGTTACATCGCCATAAGCACTGTCGGGCCACCAGCGCGAAACCGGATCCTCAAGTGCAAGTTTGCCTTCATCGATTAGCTTTAAGATAGCCGCCGCGGTGTACTGCTTGGTGACCGATGCCAGCCGGAAAATATGATCGGGTTGAACCCGAACCTGCATTTCTAAATCGGCCATGCCCTGCGCGCCTGAGTAAATGATATCACCGCCCTTCGACACAACTACGGTCGCGCCCGGAAGATCAGGCTGATAAACCGACTGTACCAGGGTTTTTAGCTCGTCAGCCGGCACTGCGCCTGCTGATCCCGGCTGGGCCGACAGCGGATATCCATAAGCCATCGTAGTGACAGCGACGGCAACAAACAGATGATGTAGTTTCATGATTTATTCTCTCTTGAGCTGAGTTATCAGAATAGAGCATCTGTCAGAAACAAGTATGTTATTTAGTCAATGAATTGTAACTAATTGTTGGATCCAGTTACTATGAGCCGACAATCATATGTAACAGACCCACTAACCAGTCAGGATAAGCTTGTGACCGACGATTTTATTGAAGTCTATGATGACGCCCTGCCACCTGAGTTCTGTCAGCGCTTTATTGACGTTTTTGACAATAGTCCGCATAAAAACCCGGGCCGCACCGGCAGTGGCGTAGACCCCACTAAAAAAGTCAGCGACGACCTGTATCTGAACCAGCATCCGGAATACGAAACCTATCTGGATGTGATCCGCAATGCCACCCGCAAGCATGCGGTCGAGTATTTTAAGAAATACCGCTTTGCTTTGATCGCACCGGTAGCCCTGCAGATCCGTCACCCGAAAACGGGCGCGCCGGTGAATCTGACCCACGAAAACTTCGATGAGGTGGCGGCCGGCAACGAAGAAGCCTACATGCAACTTCTCTATCGCCTGGGGCCGATTCAGGCCCAGCGCTATAAGCGTGGTGAGGGCAATTACAATTACTGGCATTGCGAAGTCTACCCAGAGAAGCAAGGCGTCGAAGCATTGCATCGCACTCTACTCTTTATGTTTTACCTGAATGATGTTGAAGAGGGCGGCAGTACCGACTTTTACTACCAGCAACGCAGTATCAAACCGAAGCAGGGCCGGATGGTGATTGCGCCCGGCTACTTCACCCATACCCATCGGGGCACGGTGCCCGAGTCCAGTGACAAGTATATTCTCACCAGCTGGATCCTCATGAATCCCGGCAATCAGCTGTTTACCTGAAAAAATAAGCTCAGCAGCAGGCACGGATGCCGGCTTTTCCATGTGCGATGCCGATTTTTTTGCAATAATAGAAGGCATTAGTTTGTAGCGTATGGAGAGTGATTCATGAAGGATCCGTTGTATATTCCTTATGCAGGCCCGAATCTGCTGGAAACCCCGTTGTTAAATAAAGGCAGTGCCTTCAGCCATGAAGAACGCGCCGAGTTTAATCTGACCGGATTGTTACCGCCACGCTACGAAACCGTGGAAGAACAGCTTGAGCGCTGCTACCGCCAGTATTCCAGTTTTGATACGGCGATTAACAAGCATATTTACCTGCGGGCCATTCAGGATAACAACGAAACGCTGTTTTACCGGTTGCTGCAGGATAATCTTGAAGAGATGATGCCCATCATCTACACGCCCACCGTTGGTGATGCCTGTGAACAGTTTTCTGATATTTATCGCAGTGCCCGCGGGCTTTTCCTGTCGTACGAGGGACGCGAGCACCTGGACGATATCCTGCATAACGCGACCAAGCGCAAAGTCAAAGTCATCGTTGTCACCGACGGCGAGCGCATTCTTGGTCTGGGCGACCAGGGCATCGGTGGCATGGGCATTCCGATCGGAAAGCTGAGCTTATACACTGCTTGCGGCGGCATCAGCCCGGCTTATACGCTGCCGGTATGTCTGGATGTAGGCACCAATAATAAAAAACTGCTGGAAGATCCTATGTACATGGGTGCACGCCATGAACGTATTGGCCAGGACGAGTACATGGACTTTGTCGATCAGTTTATGCACGCGGTCCGTCGGCGCTGGCCCGAAGCCATGATCCAGTTTGAGGATTTCGCCCAGCCCAACGCGATGCCGATTCTACGCAAATATCGTGATGAATTTCTCTGTTTTAATGATGATATTCAGGGCACCGCGGCGGTGACTGTAGGGACCTTGCTGGCCGCCTGTAAAAGCAAGAATACCCGACTACGTGATCAGCGCGTAGCCTTTGTGGGCGCAGGTTCTGCTGGCTGTGGTATCGCCGAGCAGGTGATTCAGCAAATGATCAATGAAGGCCTGACCGATGCAGAGGCGCGCAGCCAGATTTTCATGGTCGATCGATTGGGACTGCTGGTAGAGGGTCACCCTGGTCTTTATGACTTCCAGCAAGCTCTGGTGCAGCCACGCGAGCGCATCGCAGACTGGGAACACAGCGGTGAATACCCATCGCTGGTGGATGTGATGCATTGCGCCAAACCCGGCGTGCTCATCGGTGTGTCTGGCCAGCCGGGGCTGTTCACTGAGCAGGTTATCCGGGCCATGCATCAGTACACCAGCCAGCCCATTATTTTCCCGCTGTCCAATCCGTCGCGGCAGGTGGAGGCCCATCCCGCGCATGTAATTGAGTGGACTGACGGCGATGCGATTCTGGCCACCGGCAGCCCGTTTGAGCCAATCACGTATAAGAACACCTGCTATCCGATAGCCCAGTGCAATAACAGTTATATTTTCCCCGGCATCGGCTTGGGTGTTATTTCTGCTAAAGCCAGCCGCATCAGCGATGAGATGCTGATAGCTGCGAGCACGGCCTTGGCGGAAGCATCACCACGTGTCACCGGTGAGAGTAGGCACTTATTACCGCCAATTACCGAAATTGCTAAGCTAAGTAAGAATATCGCCTTTGCGGTCGCTAAAATCGCTCAACAACAGGGGCTTGCGCTGGAAATCAGTGATGAAACGCTGCTAGCCCGCATTGATAAGAACTTCTGGGATCCTGAATACCGACGCTACAAACGGGTTAGTATTTAACAAATATTAACTGGTTAGTTAACAGGTTTCCTTGTATCGTCGACTTTAAGGACAGGGAGGAAGCTGAATGTATTACCGCGTGTTATGGCTAAGCTCACTGCTGCTCTGCATTGCGACTATGCCAGCACAAGCGCAGCGCAAGGACGATACAAAACCGGGGACACTGGCTGAGCAGGAAGCCGAACAGCAGTCCCCCGCACTGATCGATAACTTTCGTGAAGGGCTCACTAATGCGGTTGATCGCAGTGCCCTGTGGATCGACTCGCTGTTTGCTGACGAAATTGATCCTGCTGATTATCCTGGCAGCTACGGTAGTCTCACTATCAGTCCGGTATGGGACGAACACGACGGCTTCGAAATCGATTCGAGCTTCCGCGCCAATCTCGTTTTTCCCCATGCCGAGAAACGCCTTTCGGCTATTATCGGTCGCGGCAATTTTGATGACTTCATCAACGACACGCAACAAACCCGCCCCACAGTGATTCGCCGTAACGATCCAGACGAAGAGTGGATGGTTGGCCTTGGCTTCGACCCTTATGTTGAGGCGAAGCATAGTCTTTCCTTCGGCGCCGGCTTCCGCGGTGGACTGGATCTCGACGCTTATGTACGGGCCCGATATCGTTATGAAACCATTCTTGGTGACGCCAGTGAAATGACATTGCAGTCAGTCGGTTTCTGGCGTGACAGTGACGGTTTTGGGGTTGCCCAGACGATTGATCATGAAAAAATGTTCGATGAGCGCTGGTTTAACAAGTTCTGGATCCGCGGCACCTTTGCTGAACGAACGGATGGTGTGCGTTGGCATGCGTCGAACAAGCTCTACTTCATGTACCATCCCGAACGTGCTGTCGGTGGTGAAGTATGGTGGTATGGCGAAACCCGCCATGAGGTGCCGATGCAGGACTATGGCCTGCGCGCTCTGCATCGTAGCCGCTTTAAACGAGAGTGGCTCTATCTTGAGAGCTGGGTTGGCGTGCACTGGCCACGCGAACTGGTCACTGAATCGCGCAAACCGCGCTGGATTGTCGGCGTTGAGCTTGAGATGCTGTTTGGCAATTAGCCCAGCCAGCCGAATGCACTGGCTACACTGCGCATGCCTAATCCCACCGCAATCAGGCAAACTAACCCGCCCAGCATGTTTTGCCTCACAGAGTTCCGATAGCTACCCAGCCGGGGCTGATTACAAACCCATAGCAAAAACAGCGCAATAATTGGCAATAGTAAGCCATTTGCTACCTGCGCAAACCAGATCACACTAACCGGCCGGATCCCCAGCGAGGCAATGTTTATGCCAATAATGAGTATCGCCAGCCAGGTTAACCGGAACGGCCAGCTCTTTAAATCCCGCGGATAGCCCAGCACCCCGCTCAGCGCATAAGCGGAAGCGAGTGGCGCGGTCATCGCGGATGAAATACCGGCGGCGAACAGGCCGGTCGCCATAAACCAGGTTGCCGCATCACCAAACAGCGGTTGCAGCGACTGGCCTAAATCAGCAGCCCCTTCCAGGCTGACTGCGCGGCCAAAAAAAGCGGATGCCGCGGTGGCGACAATAGCCACCGAGATCAATCCGCCAATAGGGATGGCAATCAAGAGGTCGCGACGGGCGGCAGGCAACTGGTCGGCGGATTGCCACCGCTGCGCAGCGCTGGATGCATGTAAAAACAAGTTGTAGGGGACCACTGTGGTACCGATCAGCGCGACCACGGTTAGTATGCTGCCAACCGGCAACGATGGTACCAGCAGTCCGCTAAGCAGCGCGTTCCAGTCGGGACGGGTTAGAATAAAGGTCGCGATAAAGGCAATGCTCATCAGCGCTACCAGAGCGATCAGTACCCGTTCAATCAGGCGGTAACTGCCAATCCACAGGATAATGCCCGCCAGTATGCCAAGCGCAAGTGGAGTCAGCCCCCTTGCCTGGCTGATGCCGATGAGGTCACTGATCCCTAAGCTGGCGCCGGTGAGGTTGCCACCCTGATAGACGCTGTTACCAACCACGATGGCGGCCAGTACCAGAGCCACGGCCAGCCAGCGTAGCAGCGGCCGGGTTATCGCGGCACGGATATTTTCGCCCAGACCCTGCTGGGTCACGACCCCTAAGCGCGCCGCCATCTCCTGCAAAACCATGGTTGCCAGTACTGAAAATACCAGCGCCCACAACAACGCATAACCGAAATGAGCACCTGCCAGGGATGCGGTGACGACGGTGCCGGGACCAATAAAAGCCGCAGCAACCAGTGCCGCGGGACCTATGCTGTAGCGGGCCTGCCTGGACATAATCCACCTTCTTGTTCATCACTGTGTGGTTGATAGTCCTCAACTATATGGTGGTTTAGTGATACTGTCGATGCGCTTTGGCCAGTTATGGTTCATAATAGAAGCAGATTCTGCACTTCGGTTGCGAGGTATTCTATGTATCAGGCCAGTCTGGATTCCCCGTTAGGGCCCGTCACGGTGATTAGTGACGGCGAGGCAATTTGTCAGGTCAGTTTTGACCAGGAACCGGCTGTCGATACAACCTCATGCGCGGTATTAGATCGAGCGCTAGAGCAACTCGAAGCCTACTTCCAGGGGCGTCTGCAGCAGTTCGACCTGCCTCTGCGCCCCAAAGGCACCGCTTTTCAACAACAGGTATGGCAACAGCTAACTGCCATCGGCTTCGGTAAGCTCGCCAGTTATGGCGATATCGCCCGGGCTATTCACAACCCCAAAGGCGTGCGCGCGGTTGGCATGGCAAATAGCCGTAACCCGCTGGGTATTATCATCCCCTGTCATCGTGTTATCGGTAGCAACGGTACCCTTACAGGTTACGCCGGCGGACTGGATAAAAAGGTCTGGCTGCTGCGACACGAAGGCAGCTGGCAGCAATAACAATTAACAACGGGGAAATCAATATGAACGCATTTTTGAAGATACTGATACTGACCACACTGAGTTTGGGTTTAACCGGCACCGTACTGGCGCAGGACGACAACGCGAAGCAAGGTCAGGAGCGCGCAGAAGAAGCAAAAGAACAGGCTGAAAAAGCTAAGTCCGAAGCCGAGCGACGCCGCGAAAGAATCGCCGAGGCCCGGGAAAAGATGAAAGCTGAACAGGAAGAACGCAAGGCTGAACGCAAAGCGCAGCGCGAACGCCTGAAAGAAAAAGCCAAAGAGAATAAAGCCGGAGACAAAGCCAAAGGCAAAGACGACAAAAAGAAAAAAGATGACACCAAGGATGACGACGACAACAACCTGTCGTGATCAGGCGGTCATCACGCCAATAATCACCGTAGCGACAAAAGCCAGGCTTAGAAGCGCCACGTAGCCCAGAGCTGACAGCGCAAATTTAATCAGGGTTCTTCCCCAGCCCTGATTGTAGAAGAGCTTCTGGGTGAAAAGCATGTAAGTCGCCATCCATATCAGCAGGATATTTTCGGTCCAGTCCGCGATCTGATCAAATATCCTGAGCCCGGTACTGGCGGTCAGCCAGTCTGCCACCTGTGAAACCACTGTCAGAATAGTCAGCGACAGCAATAAGAACGCGTGGGTATGCAATGCCACCGTCAGATGTTCCAGATAATAGCGCCGCTGAAATATATAAATAATCTTCAGATACAAAGCCCAGAACGGCATCATCAACAGGATGATCTGCGGCGCCAGCGAAACCAGCTTTTGCACCAGTACCTGCGGATGCTGCGACAGATAAGCCAGCTTTTCTTTTAATTTTGTTTCATCTTCTTCGGTAAGAAACGGCAAGCTGATCTTAGCATCATTGAACTCCACATCGAGCACGGGTCGCGCCTCGTCAGCAGTGGCCGGTGTGGTGCCCTGAGCCGCCGCAGCAGGCGGCGTCAGCGCTTCATAGTCGATCGCTAAGGACAACACCAGGAAGGCAATCAGCGAGATAAAGAAATACAGGCGCAATGGCGGAACATAGGCTGCATGACGCCCCTTCACAAACTCTTTTGATAAGAATCCGGGCCGCAACATGAGCCCGTTCAGCGTGCGGTAGAAGCGTGAATCCCAATGGCCGATTTCGCCGAACAGGTTGCCGACCACCGCAAAAATACTGCGCAGGTACTGTTGATTCTGCTGACCACACTGATGGCAGTATTCGCCCTGTAACTGAGTATCGCAGTTCCGACATTGCTCAGGCTGAAGTTGGGTGTTCATCGGTTAAATTTCCGCAATGGTGAACAGAGGTATGTCCTGCGCGAAGGCAAGTCCATGTATAATACCCAAGGAATTTGATGCTAGCCAGGATTGCCTGTCAAAGTCAAAAATATGTTATATTGGCATCAGTGTATGCGAGGATAGCTGATATGCAAATGGAACAACCAAGTCACTTACCAAATCTTCCGGGAATGTTTTTTCGTTCCCTGTTTACTGTTGCGCGTAACGATCAGGAAACAGCGGCGGCAAGTGAGCTAAAGGGCACCTATCGGGCGCCAGCGTTCAGTCGCGATCAGTTAAAGCGTTACCATCAGGCGTTTGATGGATTTGTCAGCAGCGTTCCGCTCACCCTGATGTATTGTCTGGCGCAGCGCGCACATCTGGCACAAATGCTTGATGAGCGTTTCCCCTGGCCTGCCCCGGGCCTGGTGCATGTCAGCAATAGTCTGGAGCAGCATGCGCCCATTACCGTCGATGTTGATTTTGTCATGCACGCCAGTATTCAGTTGCCCGAACGGGGTCCGGCTGTGTCAGCCCGCCGTCTGCGACCGGTTTTTGTGGTGGAGTTCTGGCAGGATGATACCCATGTCGCCAGCTGCGTCAGCGAGTATCAGGTTCGCCCGAAGCAAGCCGCACGCACGCCGAAAACCCGGGAAAAGAAAACGGCCATCCCGCCAGGTGAAAGCTGGCAAGCAGTAAAGAGCTGGTCGTTAGATGCCACCACCAGCCGGCAGTATGCCCGCTTGTCTGGTGATTTTAATCCCATCCACCTGCACCCACTGCTGTCACGCTGGTTCGGCTTTGAACAGCCAATTATTCACGGCATGTACATGGCCGCACGCGCGCACGCAGAAATTGAACGGCAGACAGGTCAGGCGATCCGAAAAATTGATGTGGCGTTTAAGCGTCCGGTAGCTTTACCGGCAAAGATTACCTTATGGCAACAGCCAGCTCAGAGTGAGCTGGCTGGTAACTATCAGATTTGCGGAGCTGAAGACGACCTGCAACGTCTGGAAGGTCGCTTCGAACTCCACCAAGCCCCTTAAGACCGGCCTTTATTCAGGCCGGGTTCCGGTTAATTCCAGTTCAGTAACCGTATTCGCATCAATGTCTTCATTGGTGAAATACAGGGTACGTAACTGCGGTTCACTGGAGTACAACAGGGTTTGATCAACAAAGTGATCAGACTCGCTATTTGATGACTGCGAATACGTGAGTAAGCCATCCGCAACCGGGCCCGCGTCCGTAAACTCCATAGCGAACATCCAGCTTGACCCATAAGTTATATGGTAGCCCCCACCAACAGCACTCAGTTGTGATCCCGGCAGCTGTGGATAAGTATGACGGGGCAGCAAGGTGCCATCGTTCCCCATATTACTGCGGAATACGTTAAAGCCGCCTTCAATGTTGTTCGAGCCACCCCACGGCAGCTTCACTCCGGAAGCTGAACCATCAGCCAGGCTTTTCTCAACAAACTGCACTGAGCCCAGGGTCGCGGCCACATCAAAGCCGGCATCGGTAATCCGCTGTTGTGCAACAGCAAACTGCTGCAGAACGGTGTCGTTTGCATCCAGCGTACTTGGGGTGGTTACTGGCTGGGCGGGATCAAAAGGCACCTGCCACTGACGATTACGGTTAAACTCGGTGGCGAATTCACGGAACATCATGGCGCCAACGCTGTTGAGATTCATGGTGCCGTCCCAGGCCGCCAGCGCATCACAGCCAGGCTTGATGTTGACGCCGCCATTCGCGGTTGAGACTGGTGTTTCGCCCTGAGCCTGACAAGCAACAAGCAAGTCAGTCAGTACTTCTTCACCAAGGAAGTTGCGGTTGCCAATCAGGCGATCAACCAAATCCGCACGGGTGAAGAGGCCATCAACTGAACCGCCCTCTGCCAGCATCTTCTGGCCCAGACGCGAACGCAGTGACTGTTCGTTACCAACCGGTCCCCACAGTGGAGACACGCCAGTAATAGGCGCTGCCGGATTGGTCAGCCAGAAGCTGTCATTGGAGTTTTGCACAAAATCGGTGCGTTCCAGTTTCGGTGCCCGGTCATAAGGCACTTTGCCCTGAGGCATAAAGCGGCTTTCATTGCCGGGGAAGATAAACAGACCAGCCTGTTGTGTTAGAGCCTGATACAGCGGATCAGCTGCCCACTCAGCAATAGCCTCAGGATCAATATCCGGTACTGAAGAACCATCGGTAAAGAACGCATTACCGTCTTTATCTACCGCCATCGCGTTATTAAAAATGGTGCCAGTGTAATCAATAAACGTCTGCTTATAGTCGGCAATGCTGCCTGCCAGGTTCATGCCCAGCCAGTGTTCGAGAATGTCGTAATTTGGCAGGTTCGCATCATGCAGTGCATAAGCGACTTCCTGACCGGTTGCGTCGGTGCCCCATGGCAATGCGTTCGGGATCACGATAATAGGACCGAATTCACTGTGGTAACTGCTGCGCTGTAGCAAAATCGAGGATGAAGGGCCGTTCGCCACTTCAATCTGATGCTGCTTTCTGGTCATAGCGACCGGTTCACCGTCAAGCATATAGGTGGTGCGGTCGCTGTCACTGGTATCCAGGGTCAGACGATGAATGGTGAAGCGTGCTGCGGTTGAAAAGGTATGGGTCCAGGCAACATTCTCGTTGAAGCCAATATTGACTATACCCGGCATGCCCGACAGTGAGCCACCGACCACTTTCATCTCCCCCGGAACTTCAATACCGAACTGCCAGAAGCGCTGATTGCCGGTATGCGGGAAGTGCGGGTTGGCAATCAACATACCCTGCCCTGAAGCAGACAGGTCCGAGCCAATCGCCCAGCCGTTGGAGCCAGCCTCAGTCGGGTTGGTATCCGGAATTTCATTATGCGCCAACGCCAGATGCGCCATGCTCAGGCTTTCGCCGGTCGCCTGATTGGTCACTGCGGCAGTTTCATCCGGCGGCACCGCCAGGAACAGAGGGCCGGTAAAGTTGGCAGCACCCGGTAACAGCGCCACGCCCTGGGCGTAGGTCATAATGTCAATCGGCGTAATGGGCTGTACCCACGGCTGGTTCGCACAAGCCGGATCGATGTTTGCCACGCCGGTGTCTTCCAGATACCGGTTGTAACCCGCTGCATAGCCGGTGATCAGTGCCTGAGACTCTTCACTGATTTCTTCAAATCCGACCTCAGCGTTCTCACGAATCCCCAGGGTCAGATAACCAAAGTCATTGAGAATATTGTCTGAGTCGCCCGACCCCGGCACCCGATCCGGACCGAAATATTTGGCCCGCTGCGAGTTAAATTTAATAACCTGATCAGCCAGAATACAGATGTTATCCTGCGCGAACGCATAACCCACGCCGTAACCCAGGCTTTCCAGGTTATCTGCAGTTATGTAAGGCACACCATAATTGGTCCACTTAATGGATGCGTCCAGATTACCGTCTGGCGCAAAAGCAACCAGCCCGGCCGGAGGCGGTGGGGGCGGTGGCGGAATGACTTCATCGTTATCACTGCTACTGCCACAACCGGCAAGGGTAAATAGGGTTCCGGTGGCAACCAGCGTTGCCAGCAACCGGCGCTTAAACACCTGTGTTTTAGCCATATCTGTACCTTTTTATTATTTTGTTAGTTATTCGTTTTATGTTGTTAGTTTAATTTTCTCAGCAGCCAGTATGGCGCTAAGTGGTCGGACGTGCAAGAGGCGGCAATGGGTTGCCGCCAAACCCGGTCACAAAGGTTTTTTTCGTAGTGCTTTTACATCGCCGCGCTTTTTCTTACCTTCAATGCGGCGTACTTTACTGGCCTTGGTCGGCTTGGTGGGAATTCGTTTTTTACGTTGCACATTGACGCTGGCCACCAGCGCAATGAATTGCGCCAGTGCCGCTTCGCGGTTGCTGAGCTGGCTGCGGGTTTCCTGACTTTTAATGATAATTTTGCCGCTTTGGGTGATGCGGTGATCGCTTTTTTGCAGCAGCCGCTGCTTGTAATAATCTGGCAACGATGATGCGTTAATGTCGAAAATTAACTGGGCCGCAGTCGCGACCTTGTTCACATTCTGCCCGCCCGCGCCACTGGAACGAATAAACTGCCACTCGATTTCATTCTCGGGAATGCTCACCCGCTGCGAAATCTGAATCTGGCTCATACCAGGCCTCCTATTCGTTCCACTCGTTTGCTCACCGTATCCAGCACCACCCGGGGGCTGGCTGCAACCAGGGTAAAGCGCTTCCGGGCCCGGGTTATGCCGGTATACAGCAGCTCTTTGGTCAATACCGGCGATTCACGATCGGGGAGAACCACCACGGTGTGGATAAATTCAGATCCCTGGGATTTATGCACTGTCATCGCGTAGACGGTTTCAACCTGCGTCAGCCGGCTTGGCAGTAACCAGCGAATGCGGTTATCGGCGGTTTTAAACGCCACCCGCAGGGGCTCCCCGGGTTGCCGCTCCAGCACAATACCAATGTCGCCGTTGCGTAAATTAAGATTATAGTCGTTATGGGTAATCATCACCGGCCGGCCAGCATACCAGTGCTCGGCACCGGTGGTATCTTTATCCAGCCAGCCCATCACCCGCTCATTGAGCGCGCGCATACCCCAGTCACCGTCGTTTACGGCGGTCAGGATCTGGAAAGCCCCGTACTGTTCAATTACCTCGCCCGCCCAGATATCAAAGTCAGTATCCGGAGCACCTTCGGCCGGGCGCCTGCCCAGGCTCTCCAGAAACGGTTGCAGGCCCTGTTTTACCAGTTGCTTCAGCGCCGCTGAACCGGGATCCTGCGCCTGCAGCAGGCCTATATTCGCAAACCGGGAATCAGCCTTTGCCAGACTTTCGCTATCCGCCAGCCAACCGCGCAACCAGTCGGTGCGCTGGTTATTGACCTCTGCCGCCAGTTTGCCAATGCCGCTGGTATCATCAAAGCGGCGGCTGGTTCGCAGCATCACGGTATGCTGATTGTAACGGCTACTGTCTGGCGCAGGCTGATCTGCCGCCACCAGCGTTTCAGGCAGTTGCTGCCCGCTGGCTTGTTCCAGCCACTGCGCAACGCCTGGCAAGTAGTTGCCATGTTCGGCACCGCTACACAATTGACCCAGTACCGCACCGGCGCCAACCGAAGCCAGCTGATCTTTGTCGCCCAGTAAGATTACGCGGGCATGGTCCGGCAGCGCGGCCACCAGTGCCGCCATCATTTCAATATCAACCATAGAAGCTTCATCGACAATCACCACGTCGGTCACCAGCGGGTTGCGGGCATTATGCCGGAAGCCGCGCCCCTGCCGACGGGTGCCGAGTAAACGGTGTAAGGTCAGCGCCGGCGGACTCAGTAATTCGCGGATATCGTCAATATCGGCCATATTATCGAGTTCGTTGCGGATGGATTCCGTCATGCGGGCGGCAGCTTTACCGGTCGGCGCGGCGAGATGAATAGTCAGCGCACCGGTCTGCTGTTGCATCCGTTGTAACGTGGCCAGCAGCCGCACAACGGTATAGGTTTTACCGGTACCCGGTCCGCCGGTAATAATACTGAAGCCACTACGCACCGCCATGGCACAGGCAACCCGCTGCCAGCTTATTGTGTCACCCGGCGGGCCAAATAACTGATCAAGCACTCTTGCTAACTGCTTCAAATCAGCGGCGGACTGCCAGTTCATCCGCTGTTCAAGATCGTTCTTAATGGCCTCTTCGTAGCGCCAGAACCGGCGCAGGTAAAGCCGTCGGTCGGCGGCGAATACCAGCGGTGAATTTGGGCCACCGGCAGCGCCAGCCAAGGCCGCGCTCAATTGTGCGGCGGCATCGTTCAGACCAGCTGCCTGCAAGAGCTTAGCGGGGCTGACACATTCAGAGCGGCTGGCGGTACTGGCCTGGTCCGGCGGTAGCAATAAATAGCTATCCGCATCCTGTGCCAATAGCTGAATATCCAGACACGGATGGCCGCGTCCCAGCTGATGGCTGGTCAGCGCGCCAAGCAGCCATACCAGAGGCGCATCCGCCGGAGCTTTTTGCTGCAGATAGCGGCCAAAGTTTAAATCCAGCGCGCGTAGCCAGCCGTGCTGGTGCCAGCGTTCGAGTTCCTGCATAACGTCCATCAGTGCGCTCCTTCTGCAGCAGCCGGCTGCTCACCAGCAAACAACTGCCCGAGGCGTTCAATCAAGCCGCGCGGTGGCCGGTCAAAAAAAGCACCACCGGTGTCGGCCTGATAGCCGCGCATAAACAGGTAAACCGCGCCGCCGATGTGCGTATCGTAGTCGTAACGCTCGCCAAGTCGGGCTTGCAGCAGTTTATGCAAGGCCAGGGTGTAAATAACGTACTGCATATCGTAGCGACTACTGAGAATTTTATCGCGCATGGCAGCCTGGCTGTAACTACCGGCGTCCGGCCCCAGGTAGTTGGACTTGTAGTCCGCGACATAAAAGCGGCCCTGGTGCTCGAACACCAGATCGATAAAACCTTTAAGCATGCCGTTCAGCTGACTGGGCAGCACCTGGGGTCGCGCCTGGCCCGGCAATATGTGCTGCCGCACCAGTTGATCCAACTGCTGCGCGCGAACCTGATGGGTGGCGAACCAGAACTCCGGTTCGGCTTGGTAGCTGGTTAGTCCGGCTAGGGTAAACCTGGTGTCAGCCCCTTTCTCTGCACCGATGGGGAAAGGGGTTTGAAGGTAGTCGCGCAGCCACTGTTGGAGGATCTGCTGATGGCTGTGCCAGGGCTCAAGCCGGGTACGTTCGGCCACCAGCTCACTGAGCTTCTCTTCGTCATTGGCCAGGGAGCCGAAACCGGTGATGGCGGCATCCTCCAGCAGGTTATGCAGAAAGGTACCGGGTTGGGCTCCTTTCGGGAAAGCATGCAGGCTGTCAGGATCCGGCTCGCGACCGGGGGCGGCCGCCAGTTCGCTGACCTGTTCATGTTGCGCTTCCAGTGAGTTGAGCGCGTTCACATCATCCGCGGCAATCTGCTCGCCATATTTCAGCGCACTATAGCTGGCTACCCACCAGCGCTCCAGCCGGTGCCCCGGCGGCATCTCACAACTCACCAATGGGCCGTTATCCGCGGCTTCGGGCTGGTAACATGTGACCTCGCCAGCGGGTTGAACCTGTTGCTGAGGTAAATCGCTGAGCTTCGAAACGACAGCGTCAAAATCAACTTTACCGCCAAATTCGCCACTGGCCAGATAACACAGGGCGGTGTCTTTGAAATCCGGAAACGGCGCCACCCCAATGAAAGTCGCAAACTGAGCGCGGGTTACCGCCACATACAGCTTACGGACATCTTCGGCCAGGCGCTCCAGATCGGCCTGCTGCGTGCCTTCGGTGTCATCTTTATCGTAAGCCAGGCAGAGTTCGCCAGCGGCATTGTGGTACCGGGCCGGATAACTAATTCGATATTTTTTGGTCGGGCAGTTACTGATAAAAGGCAAAAAAACCAGCGGGTACTGCAGGCCTTTGGATTTATGAATGGTAATCACCTGCACCAGTTGCGAATCACTCTCCAGCCGTACCTGTTGCTCTGCGGCGTCGGTGCGGTTGCCTTCGTCACGCGCCAGCTGAATATGCTCAGATAAATAACGCAACAAGCCGGTACGGCCCTCGACCAGCGCGGACTGTTGTTGCAATAGTTCTGCCAGATGCAGGATGTCGGTCAGCTGGCGTTCGCCGCCGGCTTCGCGTAGCAACCGTGCCGGCACCTCGAAATCATGCAGCACCCGCTGCAGCATGGCCAGCACCCCGCGTTGTTGCCAGAGCTCGTGATAACCCAGAAACTGATCAGCGCGCCGGTCCCATTCCAGCTCGTCGGTATGCAGTAAATCGAGCTCCGCCAGCGACAGGCTCAGCAAGCCACTGGCCAGCGCCGCCCGCAACAACCCCGGATCCCGCGGCGCTGCACCGGCCTGTAAAATCAGCAGCAGGTCGCCAGCCATGGGGCCGGCAAATACCGAATCCCGATCCGATAAATACACGCTCTGTACGTCCCGTTCCCGCAGTGCGCGGCGGATGGTGGCCGCCTCCCTGGCGCTGTTTACCAGAATCGCCACATCGCCGGCCTGGATCCGTTTAAACTTACCGTCATCCGCTTTAAACCCGCTGGCTGGATCCTGCAGCAGCTGAACAATCTGTTCCGCTGTCTGCGCCGCCAACGCCGCCTGCAATACCGGTTTTTTCTCTTTATCTGATGTCTGCAGCACATCCAGCCGCAATGCCGGGCCGGGCTTATCCCCAATCAGGAGCTGACGGGACAAACCGTTTGCCCGCACCGGCGTAAAGGGCACCGGGTCTTCCTCCGTGGTACCAAACAGAAAGGCACCACGCGGATAATCCGCTGCCCGTTCAAAAAGCTTATTTGCCGCCGTCACCATCGCCTCAGTCGACCGGAAATTCACCGCCAGGGTATAGTGCCGGCCAGCGGTTGCCCGGCGCGCTTGCAGATAGGTATAAATATCGGCGTTACGGAAGGAGTAGATCGCCTGCTTGGGATCACCAATGAGAAAGATACCCGTTTGCGCCACCGGCTGCTGTAACTGATACACGCGATCAAAGATTTCATATTGGATCGGGTCGGTATCCTGAAATTCATCGATCATGGCGATCGGAAACTGTTCGCGGATAGTTGCAGCCAGGGCGTCACCATGTTCACCGCGCAGCGCTTCCCGCAGCCGCGTAAGCATGTCGTCAAAACCCATCTCGGCCCGCTGCTCCTGCAAGGCACTGAAGCGTTGTTGCAGCCACTGCGCCGCATGGCGCAGCAGCGGTGTGCGAATTGACGGCAGGGTGCCGCTGGCCTGATGCAATGCCGCCAGCGTCTGCCATAAGGGGTGATCCGGTAACGGGATTTTTAGCGCTTCGCGCAGTCCGTCCGGGCTCAGCCGTTGCCATGCTGATTCACTCAGTGCCGGCGTCAGCGGCGACGACTGATTCATCGTTAGTGCAGCAGCCCATTCATCCAATGCCTGCAGCCAGTTGCTGACCCAGTCACGGCGCAGCTTCCTGCCGTCGGCCTGTTTATTGGCAATGACCTCATCAAGAAATGCCCGCGCGTCAGCCAGCCAACTCTGCCAGGGCTTACTATGAAATTCATCCCGCAACTGCTGCTCCGCCTGCAATGCTTCCGCGGTCAGCTCCGAAGGCGATGCCAGGCGCTCTGCGGCGACCTCTCCGAGCAGACTGCGTACCTTGCCGTAAATCGCCTCCGGCGTACTGAACTCACCGGTTAACAGGCGGTAGGCATCTATCTCGTGCGCGCTTAGGGGGGCAATGAAGGTACGCCAGTAATCGCGCGCAGCCGTCAGCCAGTGTTGCCTGGTATCGGTATTGAGCTGCTGGCTGAACAGGCTGCCGCTGGCAAAGGCATGCTCGCGCAGCATGCGATTACACCAGCCGTGAATTGTATGCACTGCGGCTTCATCCATCGACTGGGCTGCCAGCTCCAGTTTTCGCGCCAGCGCGGGCCAGGCTTCAGCATCGGGATAGTCTGCGCGCAAGTTCTGTAAAAAATCGTCCGCCTTGTCGGTCTGCTGCCGAAAATAAGCGGCCGCCTCACTCAGGCGGGCGCGGATGCGATCCCGCAGTTCCTCGGTCGCCGCCTCGGTAAAAGTAACCACCAGTATCTGCTCGGGCTTGAGAAAGTCACCAAATCGTTCCTCGTCCTGGCCGTGGTTGAGCACCAGGCGCAAATACAGTGCCGCTATAGTGTAGGTTTTACCGGTGCCGGCACTGGCTTCTATCAACCGGCTGTTATGCAGCGGAAACCGCAACGGCTGTAACGGGGTGCTGCTCATATTGCTGCCTCCAGCGCCGCGCGCAGCATCGGCAAATAAAGTTGCTGCCCGAAACTCATCATTTCATCACCAGCCGCCAGCGCCTCATAATTTGGGTAAAACCGGCCGACATAGGAGGACCGGTCCACCTGCGCGGCGCGCTGGCCAGAGCCTTCGCTGTAAAATTCCGCGGCAGCCTCGTCATCAAATTTCGGTTCCGGATCATGAAGAATGTCACTGAGCTCCTTCTTATAGCTGCTGCACCAACCCAGATAGATGGTTTCAAACTCCGCGGCCAGGGGCCGCCGGTAGCCTTGCTCTACCCAGCTAAGCAAGGTTTGCAGATAAGCCTGCGCTGCCGGCTTTGTCATCGGCGTAAAACTGATCTTGCCCACCTGCCCCAGCACCATCGTACTGGTGGCCGTATGGGTGTTCAGCAGCACATGGTTGACCCAATATCGCAGAGCATGCTTGAGCCGCGGCGTGCCGTTGGCTTCAGTGAGCTTGCTCGCGGTAACAGCTAGCTGCAGCCAGCCACCAGCCTGATTCGAACGCAAGCGGGTAATAGTGTCTGCAACCTGCAGTGAAGCAGCAGCGCCAGTGCCCGCGACAGTAAGCGATACCGCACCAAAAGTCTGCGGATAGTCTGCCAGGCAGGCCGTTAGTTCCTGTGCAAGATCAGTCAGGGTGGTTTCAAATTGCTGCCGGATCACGGCACCGCCAGCGCCCCCGGGCACCAGCCCCTGCCGTTGCAGCCGGCTCAGCTCCTTGCGCATTACCGGCAGCCAGTCGACGGCGCCCTGATGCTGCTGCAGTAATTCCGACAACTGTTCAAACAGCGGTTGCTGCAGTTGCCAGTTCAGCAGGCCATCGGGCACAAAGGTTTCCTCATCCAGACTGCTGAAGTCATCGGCGGAAAAATATACGCCCAGCCGCTGGTTCATCAGCAGTCGCGCGGGTTCCTTCAGAAAATCCGCAAGTTGTTTGGTACTTAATGGGCTGTCCGGCGCCCAGTCGGCCAGTTCGCCCTCCGCAGCCACGGCCGGAGCATCAACATGGGCAGCCCGCCACTCCTGCGCAAAGGTGAAAAGCTTGCCGCGCTCTGGCTGTGCCAATTCAAAATAAGCCGGACTGAACGGCTGCAACCGATGCTCAGTAACCAGCCCATTGGCCTGCCAGCCATAGCGCAAATGTTCAAGCAGCTGACTAACCAGTACCGATGGCGGTCGCTCGCTGTTATCGCGGATATTGCGGCCATGCCAGCTCACGTAGAAGCAATCGCGGGCAGATAACAGCGCTTCGAGAAATAAATACCTGTCATCTTCACGTCGGGAACGGTCGCCAGGCCGGTAATCACGGGCCATAAGGTCAAAATCAAGCGGCTTCTGCGCGCGCGGGTAATCGCCATCGTTCATGCCCAGCAGGCACACATACCGGAATGGAATAGCCCGCATCGGCATCAGGGTGGCAAAATTGACACTGCCAGCCAGAAACCGCTGCTGCAGATTCTGTTCGTCCAGCCGGCTCAGCCAGCTTTCAATCACCAGCGTTAACGGCAGGGTATCATCGAATTCGGCTTGGGTGCTGGCGGTCAACCACTGTTCAAGTTGCTGCTGTAGCCGGCTCAGCAGAACCACATCAGCATCCGCTTCGGCGGCAAACAGCGAATCCAGCAATTCGGTCAGATAATCGGCCCATTGCGTCGGGGTGCGGTCGGTGGCAAGCTCCTGAAAATGCTGGTCGAGGGTGTCGATAAGCTCAACCAGCCCGCCCGCCGCGGCGGCTTCCAGCCCGGCCACTTCACTGTATGGCTCATCACCCAACCAGTCTGAATCGGCACTGGTTGCAGTTGGCTCCGGCTCGCCGACCGCGTAACCCAGCAGCATGCGACGCAACCCGAATTGCCAGCTATTGATGCCTTCGCCAGCTGGTAATCCCAGTAATTCCCGATGCTCGCCATGCAGCCCCCAGCGAATACCCGCGCCATGGATCCATTCACGCAACTGATCCACATCATAGCTACTGAGACCAAAGCGGCGCTGCACCGCCGGTACCTGCAGTAAATCCAGCACATCACTCATAGCCAACCGGCTTTGCCTTATGGTCAGCACCTGCTCCAGCGCGATCAGCATCGGATTGCGATGCCGCTGGCCCTGGTCGGCAATGGTATAGGGAATATAACGCCCATCATCGCGGGCAAGCCGGCCAAAAACTGCATCAATATGGGGCGCATAGGCGTCGATATCCGGCACCATCACCATGATATCGCGGGGTTTGAGACTAGCATCAGCGGCAAAAGCTGCCAGTAGCTGGTCATGCAGCACCTCAACTTCACGCTGCGGGCTATGTGCACAGTGCACCATCACTGATTGATCTGACGGCTGATGATCCGGCCAGTGCTGCCGGGTTTCGTCCAGTGGTCGCAGTTCCAGGATATCGTCCTGCAACTGCTGCAGCAGGTTCCCGGTCGGCTGCTCGTCAAACAGCTCAAAATTCAGTTCATTAAATTCCGCCGCTTTCAGGCGGGTTTCGTCAAAGCGATCCAGTAGCCGGATGTAATCGCGGCCCTGCTTGCCCCAGGCGGCCAGCAGTGGCTGCGCCTGAGCATGCAGGTGCTCATCCGGGGTGTCTTCCGACATCCCGGATTTAAAGCGGTGCCGCTGCGCCTGAATGTCCATTTGGCGGAGTAGCTCGCGGCCATCAACAATGTCTGCCCAGTGGTATTTGCAGGGGTTATGCACACAAAGCACAATCTGGCAGCAGCGTTTCAGGGCATCCAGCAGTTCCAGCACCTGCTGCGGCAGGCTGGAGATCCCAAATACCACGATGCGTGGGGGGATGCCCGCCGGGCGGGTTGCAGGTGTGAGTTGTGAGGCTGCCCGGATAAACTGTTGGTGTAATTCCGCCCGGTTGTTCCAACTATGCTCACCAACGTCCGCCAGCAGATAGCGCCATAACTGCGGCTGCCAGTAGTTCACTTCATCAGCCTGCATCTGCCCGCCTTCAGCCCAGTTAGCCAGCCAGTCGGCGCGGTACATCTGATACTGATCATACAAGTCGGCCAGGCGCTCACTGAGCTGATAAAGCTTGCGCTGGTCATTATCGTCGGCGACATAGTCGCGCAGGGCTTTGAATTCTTGTTCCTGGAGATGATCCGGCAGCACCCGCAGGATGCGCCAGGTTAGTTGGTCTTTATCAAAAGGGGAGGTTTTTGGCAGTTGCTGGCCCAGTACGGCGCGGTACGCCTGCCACTGAAAGCGGGCCGGCAGCGTTACCTGCAACATAGCTGCGATACCGGCCTCTTCGGCCAGGTGGATCTTGAGCCACTGCGCGATACCGTTGGACTGCACCAGCATGGTTTCGGTCGCCAGTGGCGCCAGGGGATAATTGCTGGTGAGCTGCACCACCAGGTCAGTCAGTTCCTCTAACCTGTGACTGTGCGCAACAATAAATCCTGGTGTTAATTCGCTCATTTGCTATCCCCTGCAGACCGTGAGGATCATCCTACCCAAATAGCCTCCGACACACTAGCACCGCGTTACAAATCCATTCAGATCAGATTTCGCTTATGGTAAAATATTTGGGCAATTTTTGACCTCGGATTTGCGATCCGAACCGCCAAAATAAGGAACAACCCGATGTATATTTGCGCCGCACTCTACAAGTTTGTGGAGTTAAACGATTTTGAAGCTTACCGCCAGCCATTGTATGAAACCCTGGTTCAGAACCAGGTAAAAGGCACACTGCTGTTAGCCCGCGAAGGTATTAACGGAACCATTTGCGGTACCCGCGAAGGTATCGACAATGTGCTTAGCTTTATCCGCTCCCGCCCGGAGTTCGCCGATATTGAACACAAAGAATCTCCCAGCGAAACCCAGGCGTTTTACCGCACTAAAGTGAAACTCAAAAAAGAGATCGTCACCATGGGCGTGGACTGGGTTGATCCGAAAAACATTGTCGGTACCTATGTTGATGCGAAAGACTGGAACGACCTCATCCGCGATCCTGAAGTACTGCTGATCGACACCCGCAACGACTATGAATTCGCCGTGGGCACTTTCGAAGGTGCGGTCAACCCAAAAACCGACAGCTTCCGTGACTTTCCCCAGTATGTGCAGGACCACCTGGATCCAGCTAAACACAAGAAAGTGGCGATGTTCTGCACCGGCGGCATCCGCTGTGAAAAATCCACCGCTTACCTGAAGCAGCAAGGCTTCGAAGAGGTTTACCATCTCAAGGGTGGCATCCTCAAATACCTCGAAGAGATGCCCGCGGAGAACAGCACCTGGAACGGCGACTGTTTCGTATTTGACCAGCGCGTTACCGTCGGCCATGGCCTGGTGCAGGGTAGCTACGACCAGTGCTACGCCTGCCGCATGCCTATAACTGAAGAAGAAAAAGCCTCTGAATTTTATGTAAAAGGCGTCAGTTGCCCGCACTGCCACGATAAAACCACGCCGGAACAGAAAGAGCGCTTTGCCGAACGTGAAAAGCAGATCCAACTGGCGAAGCAACGGGGTGAAGAACACATCCGCGACGGAAAAATCGATGAAAGCAATCGGATGTAATCGTTTTTTCTTTTGCAGCAGGCGAGCTATACTGGCTGCATCGTAATTTTGAAAAATTCAAACGCGATGATAAGGAGTTTCTATGCAACAGTTAAATGTAATCGGATTAAAGCAAAAAGACACAGAACAGCTGGCGGAGCGCCTTAACCTGTTACTGTCTAACTATCAGATTTTTTATATGAACGTACGCGGTTTTCACTGGAATATTAAAGGTGAAAACTTCTTCGAGTTGCATGAAAAATTTGAAGAAACCTACAATGATTTGCTGACTAAGATTGATGAAATCGCAGAGCGCATCCTGACCCTGGGCCAGCGCCCGCAGCATGCCTACTCAACCTACATTAAGAACAGCGACATCGACGAAGTAAAAGATGTGCATGACGGTCCATCTTGTGTGCGCGAGATTCTGAACAGCTATCAGATCACCATTCGCCTGCAGCGTGAGATCCTTGCATTAGCCGGCGACGCTGACGATGAAGGTACATCTGCCCTGATGAGCGATTACATCAAGGAACAGGAAAAGACCGCCTGGATGCTGACGTCATACTTAGGTAACTAAAGTAGCTAACTAAAGTTTACATTTCCTGCTATGCTGATTCGTAGTAGTACCTTAAACATCTGAAAAGAAAAGGAAGCGAACTATGAACAAAGTATTAGGACTTGCGTTACTGGTGGTTGGCATTATTCTGCTTTATTTCGGGTATGAGGCATACAACGCACCTTTATCTGAGATGAGCCAGGAGCTGACTGGTGAGCCGACAGATAATGCCATGTGGTACCTGATTGGTGGTGCCGTGGCCGTGATTATCGGACTTTACGGACTCATCCGCGGTAAGTAAGCCATATAGCGGAATCGCTGTGTGTTGCTGATAATCTATCAGTGGCACACAGCGATTTTTTTTGTCTATGTGCCAGTTTTTAGTAACCCTCTACTTTTTTCTGCTGCGGCTCAGAGATCTGAAAATCGGTTTGCCGCTTGGACCATGCGCCGGATCTCATGTTCTTCGACTGATTTAATAGTGACTAAAAATTCCTGCGCAGAGTTAGTATCGACGCGAGAGTGAAGGTGATCATATAAACCAATAACTTTTTCGTGCTCTGCGGCAACCTCTTCAACCACCTCGTCCATCGTCAGGCTGCTAAACGGAAAGTCACAGTGCCCATGACGAATAATCTTATGCTCTTTCAGATAATCGTAACACCATGTGTCTAATACGTTTTTATCTGTAATTGTTTCAAAGCCGCTAATAATTTTTTCTAAGCTTCCTTCGTGCTCTGAGAGATAAATTAAGATGAGACGAGCGCGCTCATCTTCATTCTTTGTCGCACACTCTTTTAAGCAATCTTTAAGGTTCTGATGAAAGCTAACTGTCCATTTAAGTACGTCGCGTAAGTTTTCAACTTTCATAAATTAGCTCCTGAAAATTTATTAGTCAGCTTTTTGCTTATATTTTAAAAAGATAACCTCGCCAACCGATATCAAAAATATGCCGATCAGAGCTGTCCAGATAATGAGTGGGTCGCTTTCCCATTTTATATAAATAAACGCAGTGAGCACCACAATATCAAGGACAATTGCTGTCAACAGTATGACCGGATTCGCACTTACGTCTTTACGTAAATAGCGGAATACGCCCCAATGAATGGCTATATCCATAATGATATAGAATATCGCGCCCAGCGACGCAATGCGGCCCAGGTCGAAAAAGGCAGCCAATAGCATTGCCATTACCACAGTATAAACCAGTGTATGTTTTTGAATGCTTCCTGGCATACCGAAGTGGCTATGCGGAACCAGTTCCATCTTAGTTAACATGGCAAGCATTCTCGAAACGGCGAAGGCACTGGCGATGACTCCTGAAACCGTAGCAATGATGGCAAACCCAACTGTTATCCAAAGCCCTAACTTTCCGTAGACCGGCCTGGCTGCCTCAGCGAGCGCATAATCTTTAGCCTGAACAATTTCATTGATCGACAAGCTTGACCCAACTGCTAGTGTCACCAACAGATAGGCGCCACCACAGATAAGTAGCGAGATAACAATGGCTCGCGCAACATTCTTTTTGGGCTCTTTTATTTCATCACCGCTATTGGTGATGGTCGTGAACCCTTTATAAGCTAATATGCTTAAGGCGACTCCTGCTAACACACCGCCAGCACCTGCATCCCGCGGGACAACTGAAATAGTTTCGAAGTTGATGCCGGAAGCCCAGAGCCCGCCGATGGCCAGAATAATTAGCCCTAATGCTTTTATAACCGCCATAACAAACGAAAACGTTTGAATGAATTCGTTGTTCAGTATGTTTATAAAGAAAGCGAAGGCAATCAAACCAACAGCAAGAGCAGGAATTAGCCATTGTGCTTCGTAATTAATGACCTGACTGGTATAAGAGGCAAAAGTACGGGCAACCAGGCTTTCGTTGATGACCATCGAGAAGTACATAAGCAGCGCAAATATCGCCGTTAAACTTCCTTTGCCGTAGGCTTTGCTGAGAAACATAGCAATACCACCAGCAGATGGGTACGCTTGCGTCAGCTTCACATAAGAATAAGCGCTAAACCCAGCGATCACCCCGCCAGCCATGAACGCCATAACAAACCAGTCTTTTGCTAAGTCGGCGACCTGGCCGGTCAATGCAAATATACCGGCACCAATCATCACGCCAGTGCCCAACGATACAGCGCCCCATACACTTAAGCTGTTTTTGCGATAGTCATTGCCGTGGCTATCAGAGTGCTCTGCCATTGATTCTCCCCCCCATGCTTTAGCGATCTGCTAGCAAATACATAAAAATTGCCTCTGGTTACTTATTTAAAGGTAGCAGCTTAGTGCACATTATTAGCTTTATAAGAAAGCTTTTAACTTAAGAAGGCATTTCAGGAGCAAATGGAAAACAAACACAATCGGGACTAGACTGAGAGTCTGCAAGATATTTGGAAACTGCAAAAGGAGACGAATTATGGACGGTCATACGATGTTCGGCGGGATGGGGTTCTTAGGTATGTTACTTTTTGGAATCATCCTCGTTGTGCCATTCTGGCGGATTTGCCAGCGAATCGGCTATCCCGGACCACTGGGTTTACTGGCGTTAGTACCGATCGCGAATATTATTTTGCTTTATTTCATCGCTTTCGCGCGTTGGAGAACACCAACAAAGTAGTCGAATCAGCGTTCCGCCCGGCCGTTTTAACCCTTGAGCGATAAAATGCGCCGGGCGCCATTAAGTACAATGGCACTCACGATAATCCCGATAACCAAATCCGGATAACGGGAGCCGGTCCAGGCGACAAGCGCGCCGGCAGCTATCACACCGAGATTAATAATCACGTCGTTGGCAGAGAATATCCAGCTGGCTCGCATGTGGGCGCCGCCCTTGTGGTGTTTAAATATCAGCAGCAGACAACTGATATTGGCGATCAGCGCGACAAAAGCCACGGTCATCATCAATGCCGAGTGCGGGTCACTACCGAACACAAACCGTCGCACTACCTCGGCCAGTACGCCCAGCGCCAGAATGAGCTGTAATATTCCCGCCACGCGCGCTGCCCGTAATTGCATCTTAACGCCATAGCCCACCGCATAAAGCGCCAGACCGTAGACTGCGGCATCAGCAAACATATCCAGGGAATCTCCGATAAGCGCGGTCGACTCTGCCCAAATACCGGCAGCCATTTCAACCACGAACATTACCGCATTGATAGCCAGTAGCCAGCGCAGGGTACCGGCTTCGTGGCGTTCAGAAACTGTCTCAGGCGATTCGCCACAGTCACACGAATTTGACATCATTCCACCGCGGGTAGGCGCATCGCACGTACGCTGGCCATCAGGCCAAGCGCGATCAGTATCAGCATCACGGCTTCTACACCCAGATAGGTGTCGACCACGCCCAGCAGAATACCCAGCAACAGCACCAGGCCAATGACGGTATTAGACACAGCGGTAAATTGGGCGCGGGTGTCCTGGGTGGCCATATCCACCAGGTAGGTCTTACGGCCAACACGGGCACCGTGGTGGGCTACGGCAGCAGTAAATATCAGTAAGGCGGCTACCGGTTGCAGCAGCAACCAGTTATCGGCGTACACGAACAGCGCCAGTGCCGCGGCCATAACCAGTACTGCCAGTAACGCGGCGGCGGCCATTACATGGTGGCTGGCACTATCTGACCATTTCCCCCAGAAGCGTCCGGCCATCAGCCCGGCCAGGCCACTGGCCAGCATCATGCCACCCAGATTCGTCAGCGAGCTGTCGCCGCTACGCTGGATCATCACCACCACATAGGGAATCGCAAACGCCGAGGACACCAACAGTGAGCGGGTGAGAACAAACTGACCAAACTGCTTATCTGTCCACAGCAGCCGTACCGATTTCAGCGCTTCCACAATCGCATTGCCGCCGCCTTCGGTGGCCCCTGCGACCTCCGGCACCTGTGCATAAATCAGCGCAGCGCTGGTCCACAGCATAATGGCGAAGGCGAGCAGCGCAACGAACAAGGTCGTATTGCCGTTACTCAACTGCTCCCCGAACAGCATCGGCGAGAAAATGATCACCAGCGCCGTAAGTACGGAAAGCAGACCCGCTGCGGCGGCCGCAATGCCGGACAGCCGGCCGCGGCGGCTTTTCGAGATGGTCTTGCCTTCAACATCTTTGATGGTGACCGAACATACGCCCCGTGCCAGGCTAAACAGCGCCAGCAAAGTGACCACCGCCCAGCCCAGCGCCGCCTCACGAAGATAAATTACCGCCAGCAACATACCGGCTAGCGCCAGCGCCTGACCGATACTGCCGGCCACCCAAAACCATTTGCGTACCGGTCGCTCGCGTAGCCGCTGGGCGATAAAAAGCTGGGGTAACAAAGCCAGGGATTCACGTAGCGGCACCAGCGCGCTGATAAACACCGCCGGGGCACCCAGCGTTGACAGCATCCAGGGTAAAACCAACCGGGCACTAACCAGTGAGTCGCCAAGTTTGGTCAGGGTGAGTGCAAAAATATGGGCCATAAAGGCCTGGGGTTGGTCATTACAGGCTGCTTCGGGAATATCCTTACATACCCTGGCATCTTCATCCTCTGCCAGATAGCCATACATACGGTCTGTCAGCGCTTTGTCATTCGCCATAGTCTGTTTACCCGGTTATATGTGTTTTTGCTGTAGGTGGTGATGCAGTTCGTACCATAGCTGGCTGACCAGATTCACCAGCGCCAGCCAGTCTGCCAGTAGATGGCTGTTTACCTGAAAGCCAGCAATGCCTTCGTAGGCATTAAGAAAAGCGCGCTGCTGCAAATCATTAAACTCGTTAACCTGGATCGTGCTGGCCAGATCAAAATAGCGTTCGCCTAGTCCTGAATACTCCCAGTCGATGACCAGCGGATCACCATTGAGAAAGACATGGTGGAAAGCCAGGTCGTTATGACAGAACACCGGGTGGGCGCCAAAGCTGTCGATCAGTTTTTGATGGTGCTGCAACCGTCTGACGAACTGCCGGCTTCGTTCGGTTTCGAATTCCCGTAGCTGTTCGCAGTAACGCTGCAAGCGACTACGCAGAGACCAGGGTGGTACCTCAATCTGTACCCGATGGATGCGGGCACTGACATCGGCGACCACCTGAATTTTATCAGTCAGCGCCTCAGCACTATGGGCTAAGTCCGGACCGTCCAGAAAGGGTTGTAACATTAACCCCTGGATGGGGTCGAAGTGAAGAACCTGAGGAGCCAGGTGCTCAGCCGCGAGTTGTTGCTGCACAGCAACCTCCTGCTCGCGGTCAAGACCGTAAGGATGGTCAAAGCGGAAGTGTTTAAGCACATAACTACCGCTGGTAGTAACTATCTTATACACATCGTTGGCAACGCCCCGCAGCAAGGGCTCGGTGCTGATAACACCGTGAATAGGTAAATCGCTTAACCACTGCTGTTGCATGCTTCTGTTGTTTCCCTTTGTCGCTGCCACTGCCACATCGCGTAGAACACCAGTATCAGATACAGGGCAAATAGTCCGCCGGTGGCGACGAAGCCCTTACTGGCATAGAGATAAACATAAATACTATCTATAACCAACCAGTATAGCCAGTTAGAAAACAACTTCCGGGTTAAAAGCCAGGTGGCAAACAGACTGAACACCGTGGTGAAACTATCCAGCCACACCGCGTCGGCATCAGTATAGAGTTCAAGCAATACAGCGATCAATGCGGCGATACCAGATAACACCAGAATCCAGCTGGCATGCCAGCGCCAGCTGTACTCCGGACGTTCAACAGCTGGCTCGGCGCCGGCTCCATATTGCCATTGCCACCAGCCATAAACAGCCAGCGCTATATAAGCCAGTTGCAGCAGAAACTCCATGTACAGCTGTACTGAAAACATCAGCGTCGCGTAGATGCTGCAACTGATAATGGCAGCGGCCCAGCACCACTGTGACTGGTGTGCTGCCAGGACCAGGTAGAGAATGGCCAGGGCAACGGCAGCAGCTTCCAGCGGTGAGGTCAGGCTCAGCTGTGTAATGATCCAATCCATGTTCGTCCCTCCGTTAGCAGTTGCTGCCTGCCCGTTCGCTTAAAAGCTGTAGCTGGCGGTAAAACCAAACCGGCGTGGCTCACCAAATTGCTCAAATAGCTCCGGCTCGTATCCAATACGTGGATCGTTACCAAAATAGAAGCCGCGGATGCCGTATTCCTCGTCGGTCAGATTGCGCGCCCACAGGCTCAGCTGCCAGTTGTTAAGCTGCCAGGCCAGGTTAGCATGCAGTAACACCATGCTGTCGGACTCCTGATTGTGCGAGTTCGAGTAATAGAAGCTGTCCTTGGCATCGGCCTGAACCGTCAATTGCAGCGCGTCAGACAGTTGATAATCAAAACCCGCGTTAACCTGATAGTTCGGCGCATGGGCCTGATCACGGCCACTCATATCCACACCGTCTTCAGTCACAAAGCCTTCAATCTCGGTATCCAGCCAGCCCAGGTTCACAAAACTACGCAGTGGTTCAGTAAGCTGATAACTCAGCTCAATTTCAGCACCCATGGCTTCGCCGCTGGCGGCGTTTTCGATATAACCAACGAAACTTTGCTGACGGTTAATCCAGCTTTTCAGCTGCACATCGTCACGGCTGTGATAAAACACAGCGCTGCGCAGCACCAGCCGATCATCGGCACTGTTAAACTTATAACCCACCTCAAGGCTGGTCAGCAGTTCCGGTGCAAAAGTAGCCCGCGCCAGTAAGAACTCTTCAATTTCGCTCAGTTGCTGATCCTGCGCTTTGCCAAGCGCCGAACCATTCACCCCGCCCGGCTTATAACCGCGGGCTAAGGTGGTGTACCACAGCGAATTGTTATCAGGCATATAGCTGAGGCTGATACGACCGCCCCACATGGTGTCTTCTGGACGGGCGGTCACACCATTGCTGTCTTCGTAAGGGTTATCGTACTGCTCGGCGCGTAACCCGGTCAGCAGTTGCCATGAGCTACTCAGATGCTGGGTTAACTCACCATAAATAGCGGTATGACGGCTCTCATAATTACTGAGAAAGGTTGCCTGGGTATATAGATCCCAGTTAAAGAAATCACGACGTAGGTCTTCATCACGCTGATAGCCATACAAACCGACCACCCAGTCCGTTGGCACGCCGCCAAACTCAACCGGCGCAGTGCTTAACCAGCGCGCTTCCAGGGTATGGTCGCGGCGGTCGCGGATATAACTGTCGAAAGATGAATATTCCCAGCCCGGCGCGATGCCGACATAGGTCCAGTCTTCATCATAGCTATAGGTGCTGTCCGCACTTAACGTGCTATAGCTGAACTGCAGTTCACTGTGCTGCCAGCCCATATAGGTGAGCGCAAAGCGCGCAGCATGGCTGCTCAAATCATCTTCGCCCGGTTCATCAGACAGCGTATCGCGGTTATTATCCAGCGAGAAGGCGTCATAGCCATTGTCCTGGCTTAATCCATGCAAAGTGGTACGCAGGTGCCAGTTATCACTTAGCTGGCTGTAGAGGTTAAAACGGGCGGTCAGTTCGTCCCGGTTTTGGGTATCATCACGGTTCAGGTAGATATTATTGATAAAACCATCATCGCTATGGTGATGGATGCTGGCACGCGCTTCGCCGAGCTGCCCCAGCGAGCCACCTACGGCCACGCCGCCTTTGAGTTCATCGTAATTACCTACGCCCAGCTGCCAGATGCCACTGAAATCCTTACCCGGACGGGTACTTTCCATTACCATCATGCCCGCCAGACCGTCGGCGCCAAAGCGACCGCTTTGCGGTCCGCGATACACTTCAACCTGACTGATATCGAACAACTGCGCCGCCTGGCCCAGACCGCTGTAGTTAATGCCATCAATTAACAGGCCAACTGACGGGTTAATGGGATCAACAAACTGACTGCGCTCACCGATGCCACGGATCTGAATAAACCGCGCACGTGAGGTTCCGCCTGAAAAATTAACATTGGGGATAGCGTTCAGAACATCTTCGATGTGCACCGCGGCGCGATCGTCCATGGTGTCGTTAGTTAACACGCTGACACTGGTTGCCGCTTCATTAATTGGTATGTGGCGGTATTCGCCGCGGATAGTAATACGCTCCGCCGGCTCTTCAGGCAGCGTTTCAGCAGCCAGGGCAGTGGGGGCAATACATAAAGCTATGGCGGAACTTAACGCCGTTTTGCGGGTAAAAATCATGGATCATTTCCTCTACGTCTACAGTCAGAAATAATCCGGTCGGGCAGGTCTTCGCAATGGAGTATGATAGCTACCATCCCTACGCCAGTATTAACCGGATCAGGTGCAAAGGGTTTGCTTAAGAGCATCTCAGCTAGTCGCTTGCGCGAGCAGCACCCCTTGGTAAAGCGCGGCGAGTATAACAGCTCGCCCTTGTTTGTTAAATAGGTTGTTAAATAGGTTGTTAAATAAACGCCAGGGCGTCGCCATACAGCTGGTCCAACGGCAACCCGCGGGACTGAAAATCATCACGAATGCGACGCACCATTTCAAACCGGCCCGCCACATACACATCGGCCTGGTTTAATTCGCCCTGCTCAGCCAGCACCGCATGGTGTACCAGACCGACTGCGCCGTGCCAGCCAGCCCCGGCTTCTTCAATCACTGGCCGGTAGGAGAAGGCCGGATTGCACTCGCTCAGTTCCAGCAGCTTGCGGTCGAAATAAAGATCATCCGCTTTACGACCGCCCCAGTAAAGGGTGACCGGCCGCTCAGGATCCTTCCGCAAATGGTCCTGGAGAATCGACCAGGTATAGGAAAATCCGGTGCCGCCGGCAATCAGTATAAGTGGGCGCTCACTATTCTCACGATACCAGGCATCGCCTAACGGAACCTCAACGGTTATGGCTTTGTCTTCGCGCATTTTCTGCAACACTTCCAGCGCATAGGGGTTATCGTCGGCCGCCCCTATATGCAGTTCCAGCGTATCTGTTTTTGACGGACAGGAGGCGATTGAAAAGGGTCGCTTATCCCGCTCACCCATCACCACCTGCAGGTACTGGCCGCCAGCGAAGCTGATAGCTTCGGGCAGTTCCAGTTGCACACAAAAAACGGCCGGGGTGAGGGATTCAATTGAGGTAACCTGGCAGTGCATTTGTTTCATAAATACAGCGTATCCTGTCAGCTTATTTGGTTGCAGAGGTAGAAAAGATATCGAGCTCGTCCCAGATATCGTCGATGCGCGCCTTCACCTGTTCGTCCATGACAATAGGTACGCCCCATTCGCGATCGGTTTCACCGGGCCACTTATTGGTCGCGTCCATCCCCATCTTGGAGCCCAGCCCCGATACCGGCGAGGCGAAGTCCAGATAATCAATCGGCGTGTTCTCAACCAGCACGGTATCGCGCGCCGGATCCATCCGGGTGGTCATGGCCCAGATCACATCCTGCCAGTCGCGCGCATTGATATCATCATCGCAGACAATCACGAATTTGGTATACATAAACTGCCGTAAAAACGACCATACCCCCATCATCACGCGCTTCGCGTGGCCCGCATACTGCTTCTTCATGGTGACCACCGCAACGCGGTAGGAACAGCCCTCGGGCGGCAGGTAAAAATCAACGATTTCGGGAAACTGCTTTTGCAGCAGGGGCACGAACACTTCATTCAGGGCAACCCCGAGTACCGCCGGCTCATCAGGCGGCCGGCCGGTATAGGTGCTGTGATAAATCGGCGCTTTGCGATGGCTGATATGGGTTACGGTAAACACCGGGAACTCATCCACCTCATTATAGTAACCGGTGTGATCGCCGTAAGGCCCTTCCGGCGCGGTTTCACCCGGGGCGATATAGCCTTCCAGAATAATCTCGGCATGAGCCGGTACCTGCAGATCTGAACTCAGGCATTTGGTGACTTCGGTTTTACCATCACGCAGTAAGCCAGCGAAAGCATATTCCGACAGGCTGTCAGGCACCGGCGTAACCGCCCCCAGAATGGTAGCGGGATCAGCGCCCAGCGCCACCGCCACCGGGAAATTCTCGCCCGGATGCTGGCGTTGCCAGTCCTGAAAATCCAGGGCGCCACCACGATGGGATAACCAGCGCATAATCAGCTTGTTCGGGCCCAGTAGCTGCTGGCGGTAAATACCAAGGTTCTGGCGTTCCTTATTCGGCCCGCGGGTCACTGTCAGGCCCCAGGTAATCAGTGGTGCCACATCCCCCGGCCAGCAATGCTGAATCGGCAGGCTGGTTAAATCCACATCATCTCCGGTCATTACCACTTCCTGGCATGGCGCCTTTTTCAGAACCTTCGGCGACATGCTCAGCACTTTTTTATACATCGGCAATAAGTTCAGCGCGTCGCGAAAGCCTTTGGGCGGCTCCGGCTCTTTCAGAAAGGCCAGCAACTTACCCACATCCCGCAGGGCTTCAACAGATTCCTGGCCCATGCCACGGGCGACGCGATCAGGGGTGCCGAACAGGTTCGCCAGCACCGGCATGCTATGCCCTTTCACATTTTCAAATAGCAGCGCCGGGCCGCCCGCCTTGAGCGTGCGGTCGGCAATTTCGGTCATTTCCAGGTAAGGATCAATTTCCTGCCGGATACGCTTCAGTTCGCCGCGCTGCTCCAGCTGCGCGATAAAATCTCGCAAATCTTGATATTTCACACCAGGCACTCGTTGTTGGCTTGTGATATGCGCTCAGTATACGCAGTTTTATAAAAGTTTTCAGCGCCCGCGAAGTAGGCTAGCCTTAAGCATATACTTAAGAAACTGAGACACGAGGTCTATGTTAGCGAACTGGATTATTGCCGGATTTACCCTGCTTCTTCTTATCACCACGCTGTTGCCGCTCACCCGTAAAGCCGTCTGGTGGGCACGCCTATGGGATTTCCCCCGCCTGCAGCAGGCCTTTGCGGCGCTGCTATTGCTTGTCGCCAGTGCCATCTGGCTCGACTCCGACAGCCCTTACACCTGGACCCTGATAGGGGTACAGCTGTTCTGCGGTGCCTGGCAGCTATGGTGGATCTTCCCCTATACGGTTTTTGGCAAACGCGAAGTCGCCCGCTACAAACGCGGCCATAGCGGGGAGCACGTTGATGAGCATCTGCGCATTCTGGTGGTCAATGTGTTCCAGTACAACCGCAACGCCGTAGGGCTGGTACGAATGATTAACGAGCAACGACCCGATGTGCTGGTGGTGGTTGAAGCGGATAAATGGTGGATGGAGCAGCTGACTGATATCGAAGATGATTACGCGCACATCCTGCGCCAGCCACAAACCAACAGCTACGGCATGCTGGTCTATTCGGTCTGGCCATTTAAAAACGAAGAAATCGAATTTCTGGTACACGAAACCATACCGTCCATGCACTTTGATCTGGAAATGCCCGGCGGGCGGCTAGTGCGCATGCACTGCCTGCATCCCTCGCCCCCCAGTATTATTGACCCGGAAAAGACCAGACAGCGCGATGTCGAGCTGTTAAAGGTAGCGGACAAAACCGCTCAGGAAAGTGGT
>CAYWXF010000014.1:0-35636 GCA_964462025.1 uncultured Pseudomonas sp.
CGGATCTCTGGTGCAGCTGGGGCAACTACGATAACCGCCAGTTGCAGGCTGAAGAGCGGCGTCATCAGGTGGCCCCGGCATTTATGCAGTTGCCTCACTACAATCTCAAACAGGTGTGGTGCCAGAGCCACGACAAGCCGATGCGCACCAGCCTGCGCAAAGCGCTGGCGTTTCACGACATGGAATTCAGAGGCCGGCTGCATCGTGGTATCGATGATGCTGAGAACATTGCCCGGATCCTGCCCTATGTGAACTGGGCGCTGGCGGAACAGTCCGAAACTTAACGCTCCCGCGAAAACCCACCAAATTTTTCATTGTGAGCCACCCGCTCGCCGGTTCAGACTGGTATACTTGAGCCCGTTTTTTTTTCAGCATGAGAGATACTATGAGCTCGATTACTCAGCAAATCGCGAACGAGTTAGCAGTCAGTTCGCAGCAAGTGCAAGCTGCTATCGCGCTACTTGATGACGGCGCCACCGTGCCCTTTATTTCGCGCTACCGCAAAGAAGCCACTGGCGGCCTGGATGATACCCAGCTACGTAACCTGGCTTCGCGCCTGAGCTACCTGCGCGAACTGCAGGATCGCCGTAAAGTTATCCTCGCCAGCATCCACGACCAGGGCAAGCTCACTGACGAGCTGGAGCGGGCCATTCTGGGTACCGAGTCAAAGACTGAGCTGGAAGATCTCTACCTGCCGTTTAAGCCCAAGCGTCGCACTAAAGGCCAGATCGCCATCGAAGCCGGCCTTGAGCCACTGGCCGACGCCCTCTTTACCGACCAGAATCTGGATCCGGAGCAGCAGGCCGCTCAGTACATCAATGCCGAAGCCGGCTTTGCCGATACTAAAGCCGTGCTCGAAGGCGCGCGTTTTATTCTGATGGAGCGCTTCGCTGAAGATGCCGCGCTGCTGAAAAAGGTGCGGGATTACCTGTGGAACAACGCTGAAATCACCAGCGCTGTGGTGCCTGGCAAAGAAACCGAAGGTGCCAAGTTCCGCGATTATTTTGAATTCAGCGAAGGCCTGAAGAAAATACCTTCGCACCGGGCGCTGGCGTTGTTCCGCGGCCGCAACGAAGGCTTCCTGCAACTGAAGCTGAATGCTGACCCGCAGCAGCAGGATCCGAAAGCGCGTAGTTATGGCGAGCAACTGATTGCCGCACACATTGGCTTTAACGAGCAGGGTCGTCCGGCGGATGCCTGGTTGCAGCAAACCGTGCAATGGGCGTGGCGTATTAAAATTCTGCTGCATATGGAAACCGAATTGTTTGGTACGGTGCGTGAGCGGGCCGAACTGGATGCGATCCAGATCTTTGCCAGCAACCTGAAAGACTTGCTGATGGCCGCCCCGGCTGGTGCCAAAGCGACTATGGGCCTGGATCCGGGCGTACGCACGGGCATCAAGGTCGCCGTCGTCGACAGCACCGGTAAAGTGCTGGGCACCAATACGGTGTTCCCGTTCCAGCCACAGAATCAGGTCGATAAGGCCATGCGCACCCTTGCCGGCATGTGCAAACAACACAAAGTTGAGCTCATCTCCATTGGCAACGGCACCCACTCGCGCGAAACCGACAAACTGGTTGAAGCCATGCTGAAGGCAAACCCCGAGATTAAAGCCGGCAAAGTTATGGTCAATGAAGCGGGTGCCTCCATCTATTCAGCCTCTGAGCTGGCAGCCCAGGAGTTTCCGGATCTGGACGTTTCGCTGCGGGGCGCGGTTTCTATCGCCCGCCGGCTGCAGGATCCGCTGGCAGAACTGGTGAAAATTGAACCTAAATCTATCGGCGTAGGCCAGTACCAGCATGACGTAAGTCAGGCACAGCTGGCGCATAGCCTGGATGCAGTGGTCGAAGACTGTGTAAATGCCGTCGGCGTGGATCTCAATACCGCCTCTATGCCGCTGCTGGCCCGGGTGGCCGGCCTGACCAAAACCATGGCGCAGAACATCGTGGTGCATCGGGACGCCAACGGCCGCTTTAACAGCCGTAAAGAGCTGCTTAAAGTAGCGCGTATGGGCCCGAAGTCGTTTGAACAGGCGGCGGGCTTTTTGCGCATTACCAACGGCGAGCAGCCACTGGACGCCTCAGCGGTTCACCCGGAAGCCTACCCGGTGGTGGAGCGTATCGCGAAGCAACATGATAAGAAGGTAGCGGGGCTTATCGGCGATACCGGCTTTCTGAAGAGCCTGAACCCGGCTGATTATATTGATGAGCGTTTTGGTCTGCCGACCATTAAAGATATTCTCAGCGAGCTGGATAAACCCGGCCGCGACCCGCGCCCGGAGTTTAAAACGGCGACCTTCAAAGAAGGCGTGGATACCATGCAGGATCTCAAGCCCGGCATGACCTTAGAAGGCGTGGTCAGTAACGTTGCGGCATTTGGTGCATTCGTGGATATCGGCGTGCATCAGGATGGTCTGGTACATGTGTCGGCGCTGGCGGATAAATTTGTCAGCGACCCGCGTGAGGTGGTGAAAGCCGGCGATATCGTGAAGGTGAAAGTACTGGATGTGGATCTGCAGCGTAAGCGCATCAGCCTGACCATGCGCCTGAGCGATGAGCCGGTAGCAGCAGCTCCGACAGCGAAGCCTGCCCCTAAAGGCAATAAGCCGGCGGCGGCAAAATCCAAACCAGCACCGGCACCAGCCGCTAACTCGGCTATGGGCTCAGCCTTCGCTGATGCCTTTGCCAAAGCGAAGAAGTAAGTAACAACCTCTCAGCAGCTGATTAACTCAGCTGCTGAGCTGGCTTGGCCAGACTGGCTTCCATCAGTTCCCGGAACTGCCGTTTATGGGCACGAAACGAATGCCGCAGTTCTTCAGCCTGTTGCTGCAGTTCATTCAGCGTAGGCAGGTGCATTTGTTCCGCCAGCGTCTTGGCGCGGGCATCCAGCAGCTGCTTACGCACCTTATAGTACTGCCGTAACTTGGCAATCAGCACATCATATTCGCTTTGCAACCGCTCCATGGTTGTCTCACAACTGATCCCGCCCTTATTCCGCACCGCTTTAAATTGCATTTCCAGTCGGGCTTTTTCGACCTGAAAGCCGTTGGTGCGCTTCAGGTTACTGGTGAGACCCAGCCAGCTGCAGCTGCGAATCAGCCATTTGGTGGGATCATAGTGCCACCAGCGGATGCCGTTGCGGTAATCAGCCGAGAAAATATGATGGTAGTTGTGATAGCCCTCACCGAAGGTCAGAAACGCCAGCCAGCCGTTATCACGGGCGGTGTTGCGGTCGGTATAGGTTTGCTTGCCCCACATATGCGCCAGCGAGTTAATAAAGAAGGTGGTGTGGTGATTGATCACCAGCCGCGCAAAGCCAACCAGCAGAATCGCACCCCAGATATCACCAACCATCAGGCCCAACACGATCGGCCAGCCAAAGGTGGTCAGCAGTGTCAGGGTCAGATAATTGCGGTGCTGCCACATCACGATAGGATCATTCTGCAGATCTTTGCAGTTATCGTAGTTGCTGTAGCGGGAGGCCTGATACTCACGCAGCATCCAGCCAATGTGGGAATACCAGAAACCACGTTTAGCTGAATACGGGTCTTTATCGTTGTCATCCACATGCTTGTGGTGTTCACGATGATCCGACGACCAGTGCAAGGCGCTGTTCTGTACCGCCAGGGCACCGCCCAGCGCGAATAAAATCCGCAGGCTCCAGTGGGCATCGTAGGTTTTATGCGCCCATAGCCGGTGGTAACCGGCGGTAATCGAAATACCGGCAAAGCCAATGGTCGCGATCATCGCCACCACCAGGGTGGTTGAGAAGCCATGAGTCAGCCCGTACCAGGGTACACCGATAACCGACACCAGGAAGGTAATGGTAAACACCAGGGTAGTAAGCCAGATTAACGGCGGCTTCTGAATTTTTTCTGAGGACATATCTGCGGACATAAAACCATATATTTAAGCTAACAAGTGTACGCTCAATTTACAGGGATTAACCCGGGAACGCAATGTCTAAGGCGCTTATCTGCGATAAATTGCGTGAACACGCGTTCACTGACATAATCGGTTTTATTCAGCTCACTGAAAACAAACGATAAGCAGGACATTGCAGGCAATGGCAGGAATCCGGGCACAACAAAAAGAAAAAACGCGACGCGCTCTGATTCAGGCGGCAATGAACCAGCTCAGCGCCGAACACGGCTATGCCAGCCTCAGTCTGCGCGAGGTCGCCCGGGAGGCCGGCATCGCCCCCACCTCGTTCTACCGGCATTTTCAGAATATGGAAGAGCTTGGCCTGACGCTGGTCGATGAAGGGGGCCTGGCACTGCGCCAGTTGCTGCGCCAGTCGCGCCAGCAAATCGCCAACGGCGGCTCCATCATTCGCAGCTCGGTCAGAACATTTATGGAGTTCGTCGGTCACAACAAGGCGATATTCCGGCTGTTGTTGCAGGAGAAATCCGGTAACTCGCGCGAATTCCGGATGGCGGTGGTGCGTGAAATTGAGCACTTTACCGCTGAATTAGTGGACTACCTGATCGATGAGCAGGATTATCAGCGCGAACTCGCCGAGTTGCAGGCTGACGCTATAGTGCGCATTGTATTTGGTGCCGGTGCCGACGCGCTCGACGCCGATGCGCAGGAGTGTGAGCGCCTGACCGAGCAGACCATCCAGCAGGTCCGCATTGTTGCCCGCGGCGCTGAAGCTACCCGGCTAGCGGCCAGACCCAGAGAATAACCGGAATCGCCACGGCCATAATCACCATGGTCAGTGGTAGCCCCAGCTTCCAGTAATCCCCGAACACATACCCACCTGGTCCCATAACCAGAATATTCGACTGATGACCGATTGGCGTCAGGAAGGGCAAGGCGGCACCGACGGCTACTGTCATCAGGAAGGGATCCGGTGACGCTTCCAGCGTGTTTGCCATACTCAGGGCAATAGGTGCCATAAGGACCGCAGCGGCGGCATTATTGACGATATTCGACAATAACAGGGTGACCAGCATTAGCAGGCCGATACCCACCGCTGCGGGTGCTCCGCTACTGATCATTAAGGCGCCGTGAGCGATGCTGTCAGCGGCGCCACTGCGTTCCAGTGCCGAGCCCAGGGGGATGGTCGCCCCCAGCAGGATAATGATGGGCCAGTCGACGTTTTCGTACAGTTCACGCACCGGCATCACATTAGTCAGCACCATGGCCCCAGCCGCCAGCGTGAAGGCCACCGGCACGCTTAAAATACCAAACGCGCTGAGGCCAATGGCAGTGGCGAAAATGCCCAAGGGTAAAAAGATCTTTTTCTCACCGCCGATGCGCATACTGCGCTGCGCCAGCGGGAAGCAACCAAAACGGCGGAATACGTCGGCAAGAATTTCCTTGTCGCCCTGCAGCAAGAGTACGTCACCGGGCTTAAACCGGATATTGGCCAGCTTAGGCTTACCAGCCTGGCTATGCCGGGCCACCGCCAATACGTTCACACCAAAGCGGTGACGCAGGCGCATATCCGCTGCTGAGCGGCCAATCAGCCGGGAATCCTGGCCGACGATACCTTCAATCACCTGAATTTCATCAGAAATCAAAAACCGATCATCAATTTCTTCTTCAGCGTTGAGCTCCAGGCCGGTAACGTCGATGATTTCCTGCATGGTTTCGGTATCGGCTTCGATAATCAGCACATCTTCGGCGCGAATTCGTTGGTAACGCGGTGGCGCGGTAATCAATTTTTTGTCCCGCTTTAACGCCACCACGGAAAAGTTTTCCTGCACCCGGGATTCAAGTTCGTACAGGGTCTCACCCACCAGGCTGGTTTCCGCCGGCACATAAAGCTCCGTCAGGTAGGAGCTCACATCATAGGGTGAAGTAGACATATCGCGGCTTTGCTTAGCCGGCACCAGGAAACGACTGAATACCCACATAAACACCAGCCCGACAATGGCCAGGGTCAGGCCAACGGGCGTAAAATCAAAAATGCCATAAGCTTCACCGAGCGCTTCACGGCGCAAGTCGGCGATAATGATGTTCGGTGGCGTACCTATCATGGTAATGGTACCGCCCAGCAGCGAGCCGAATGCCATCGGCATCAGCACCCGTGAGGCATGTCCAGCACCGCTACGGGACAGTTGCAACGCGACCGGAATCATAATGGCCATGGTGCCGGTGTTACTGATAAAAGCAGAGCAAAAGGTGGTCAGTGCGGTCAGGGCGATCATCTGCGAAAACGGATTATCCCCCACCCGCTTCATGGTCACAGCAAGCTCATCCACCACCCCGGAGCGCCAGAGCGCATGGCTGATCACCAAAACCGCCGCGACAGTAATTACTGCTGCGTTGCCAAACCCGGAAAATACTTCGCTGGCCGGCACCAGGTCAAGGATAGCAGCGGCCAGCAACGCCATCATGGCAACGATGTCGTAGCGCCACTTTTCCCAGACAAATAGCACCAGGGCGCCGAAGATAATCACGCCTATCAGAATTTGGTCAATCATTACTGCTTCCGTTTCCGCTATTTTTCTCAGTTATTAAGAGTGGCGTGATTTCTTGGGATGTCAATTATTTTACTGCTAAGATTGGCAGGCTAAAAACAATGAGGAGAACTTCATGGTTGGTTCCATGCTACGACAAGTTGGCCTCGCGGCCTTGATAACTGCGGTAAGTATGCCGTTGATGGCGCGCGAGATCACATTAGAAGAAACCGTAACAATTAAATCCGTCAACAGCGCGGCACTGGCACCCGCTGCCCAGTTTGCAGCCTTTACGCGGGTTAATCCGTTACAGCCCTATAAAGATGATGACGGTAGTGCGTATATTGAGCTGTTTACCGTAAGCGGTGAAAGCGAGCCGGTGCCTTTTGTCACCGGTAAAGAACGCATCGGTTCAGTTGCCGTAAGCCCCGATGGCAGCGGCATCTACTTTTTAAGCAAGCGCGGCGATGACAAGCACACCAGCCTGTATCGTATCGCCACATCAGGTGGTGAAGCACAAAAGGTGCTGAGCCATGACACCGCGATTTCAAGTTATACCATTAGCGGTGACGGCCGTTATATTGCTTTCCGTGCCAAGAGCAAAGCGGACAGCAATGAAGAGAAGCTGAAGAAAAAGGGCTTTAAGGCTGAGATCTACGAAGAAGAACTGGAGTTCACCCATGTCTGGTTGTGGGACACCCAGGCTGACGACGCGCAACCGGTGCAACTGACTAAGGATGTGCAGATCTGGTCAGTGGATTTTCGCCCCCAGCATCAACAGCTGCTGGTACGCACCGCGCCAACGCCGCTGGTTGACGATAACTACATGAGCAGCCAGTACCGCCTGATTGATTATTCAGGTGAGCCGGTGTCTGACTTCGCCTCGGAAGGCAAGCTGGGCGACGCCCGCTTTTCACCGGATGGCCGTTATCTCGCGGTTATCGGCGCTGCTGATTACAACGATCCGTCGGCGGGTCGCCTGTACGTTTACGACACCCAGAAAGACAATGCCCGCACCGAAGTGCTGCCCGACTATCAGGGCCACGTGAAGGATATAGCCTGGCGCCGTAACGATGAAGTGGTCTGGCTGGGACATCGTGGCACCACGACGGAAGTTCAGGCGCTGACCATGCAATGGCTGGAAAGCCGTCAGCTGCTGGCTCCCGGAATTGCCGTAGTGGTGGATATTGAAGCGGTACCGGGTCAGAGTGAGGTGCTGGTGCGCGCGCACAAGCCGGAACACCCAACCGAGCTGTTCCGCCTGCAGAACCAGACGCTGATCCGCCTGACCGATTCCAACCCCTGGCTGGCAGAAATCACTATGCCGCGCCAGGAAAGCATCACTTACAAGGCACGCGATGGTCTGGAACTGGAAGGTATCGTGGTCTACCCCACTGATTACCAAAGCGATAAGAGCTATCCACTGATCATGGTGATTCACGGTGGACCAGAATCACACTACAGCAACGGCTGGCTGGATCGCTATGCAAGCCCGGCCAAGTATGCGGCTCAGCGTGGCTATGCGCTGTTCTTCCCGAACTACCGTGGCAGCACCGGACGCGGTGTTGAATTCTCGAAGCTGGGACAGAACGACTACGCCGGTAAGGAGTTTGATGATCTGGTCGATGGTAAAAACCATCTGGTTGAGACCGGTCTGGCTGATGACGCCAAAATTGGCATCACCGGCGGTTCATATGGTGGTTTTGCGTCCGCCTGGGCGGCCACGGCACTGACCGAACATTTCGATGCCAGCGTGATGTCTGTGGGTATCAGCGATAACATTTCCAAGTTCGGCACCACCGACATTGCCAAAGAAATGCATGCCGTTCACGCACGCAGCTACCCATGGGATAAATGGCAGTGGTACCTGGAACGCAGCCCGATTTATCATGCTGAAAAAGCGCGTACGCCGCTGCTCATCATGCATGGTAAGGAAGATACCCGGGTGCATCCGAGTCAGTCGATGGAAATGTACCGCTACCTGAAAACCCACGGTAAGGTGCCGGTGCGCTTAGTCCTGTATCCGGGCGAAGGGCATGGTAATCGGAAAGCGGCAGCCCAGCTGGACTACAGTATGCGGTTGATGCGCTGGATGGAGCACTTCCTGGTGGAAGGCGGCACCGAAGCGCCGCCTCACGAATTACCCCACGCAGAAAAGCTGTAAGCGAAGATTAAAGCTGAGGACCGGCAGCGACTAAGGATTTCCCTTCGTCGTTGTCGGTAAACTTCTCGAAGTTAGCAACAAAGCGGCGCGCCAGATCCTGCGCCTTCACATCCCAGTCCTGCACATCATCATAGGTGTTGCGCGGATCCAGAATATGCTGCTCATCCACACCCTGCAGTGACGTTGGCACCGCCAGGTTAAAGTATGGCAGATTAATAAATTCCGCATCTTCAATGCTGCCATCCAGAATCGCGTCGATAATGGCACGGGTTGCTTTAATTGAAATCCGCTTGCCGGTACCGTTCCAGCCGGTATTGACCAGATAGGCTTCAGCGCCGGCAGCTTCCATGCGCTTGACCAACACTTCAGCGTACTGGGTTGGGTGCAGGCTCAGGAAGGCCGCGCCAAAACAGCTGGAGAAGGTTGGCGTAGGAGCGGTAATACCGCGCTCAGTACCGGCCAGCTTGGCAGTAAAGCCAGACAGGAAGTGATACTTAGTCTGCTCTTTAGTCAGCTTGGATACCGGTGGTAACACGCCGAAGGCATCAGCGGTCAGGAAGATAACTTTCTTCGCGTGGCCGGCTTTGGAAACGGGCTTGACGATGTTATCGATGTGATAAATCGGATAAGACACCCGGGTATTCTCAGTTTTGGAACCATCGTTGAAATCGATAGTGCCATCGTCACGTACGGTGACGTTTTCCAGCAGTGCGTCGCGGCGGATCGCATTATAGATATCCGGCTCAGCTTCTTTCGACAGATTAATGGTTTTGGCGTAACAGCCGCCTTCAAAGTTAAAGACGCCGTCGTCATCCCAGCCATGCTCGTCATCACCGATCAGCTGACGCTTGGCGTCGGTCGACAGGGTGGTTTTGCCGGTGCCTGACAGGCCAAAGAAAATGGCCACATCGCCCTGCTCGCCCACGTTGGCTGAGCAATGCATAGAAGCAATGCCTTGCAGCGGTAAAAAGTAGTTCATCATTGAGAACATACCTTTTTTCATCTCACCGCCGTACCAGGTGCCACCAATCAACTGAATCCGTTCAGTTAAGTTAAAGGCCACGAAGTTTTCAGAATTCAGGCCGTGCTCCTGCCATTTGTCGTTGATGCACTTGGCACCGTTCATCACCACAAAGTCAGGCTTAAAGGTTTTCAGTTCTTCCGCGCTCGGGCGAATGAACATGTTTTTGACGAAATGGGCCTGCCACGCAACTTCAGTGATAAAACGCACAGACAACCGGGTATCTTCGTTGGCGCCACAGTAGGTGTCGACCACGAACAAACGCTTGCCGGATAACTGGCTGGTTACGGTGTTTTTTAAATCAGCCCAGATTTCAGGTGAAATTGGTTTATTGTCATTTTTGCCCTGATCTGCCCACCACAAAGTGTCACGGGTAGTGTCGTCGCGCACAATGTATTTATCTTTCGGCGAACGGCCGGTAAAAATACCGGTGTCTACTGCTACTGCGCCAAGCTTAGTCACCACGCCTTTTTCGTAACCGACCAGGTCACTGCGGGTTTCTTCTTCGAACAGCTGGTCATACGAAGGATTATGGACGATTTCGTTGACGTCTGTGATGCCGTAACGGCTTAAATCCAGATCAGTCATTGGTGAGCTCCTGAGGGTCTGATCAAAGCAAAATATGAATACGAAATTTTGGGCCGCGATTCTAACCCCAAAATGCAAAAAATGATAGCCTGACAGGCGTTAATATGAACGTTTTGTGGCTATTTACTGCCGGCCTTAGCTGCTAACGCGTCTGCCACCCGCTGATCAGTGAACTGGCGAACATCACCCTGGTGCAGGGCCACTTCTTTAACCAAGGTGGAGGAAATAAAAGAGTTTTCTTCGGCAGGAGTCAAAAACACGCTTTCCAGTTGCGGGTACAGCCGCCGGTTCATATTGGCCAGCTGAAATTCGTATTCAAAGTCTGACACCGCCCGCAGACCGCGGATCAAGACCGTCGCCTGGTGCTCTTTGGCAAAGTCCACCAGCAAGCCGCTGAAACCCACTACGGTAACATTATCGAGATCTTCAGTGACCTGACGCACCAGCTCCACCCGCTCTTCAAGGCTGAACATCGGATTTTTACTCGGGCTTTTTGCCACCCCCACCACAATTTCACTGAACAGGCTGGCCGCCCGCTCAATCAAGTCCGCATGGCCGTTGGTTATAGGATCAAAAGTCCCCGGGTAAATGGCACGTTTGTGCATGATTTTCTCCAAGCCCTTAATTGAGGATGCGCAGTACCCTGCTGATACGTTAAACTATAGGGTATTAATGAAACGGAGAATTACATGAACAACGATTTTTATCAACAACTCGAGAGCCAGCTGGCCGAACTGAAAGAAGAAGGCCTGTACAAGCATGAGCGCATTATCGAAAGCGATCAGAGCTCCGAAATCGTGGTCGATAACGGCAGATCCGTACTGAACTTCTGCGCCAACAATTACCTTGGCCTCGCTAATCATCCGGAGCTTATTAAAGCAGCCAAAAAAGGCCTGGACGAGCACGGCTTCGGTACTGCTTCAGTGCGCTTTATCTGCGGCACCCAGGATATTCACAAAACCCTTGAGCGCAAGCTGAGCGAGTTCCTTGGCACCGAAGACACCATTTTGTACTCCTCTGCGTTTGACGCCAACGGTGGTCTGTTTGAAACCCTGCTGGGCCCTGAAGACGCGGTAATCAGTGACGAACTGAACCACGCCAGCATTATTGATGGTATCCGTCTGTGTAAGGCTAAACGCTATCGGTACCAGAACAACAACATGGGGGACCTGGAGTCGCAACTGAAACAGGCCAAAGTCGATGGTGCCCGTAATATTCTGATTGCCACCGACGGCGTGTTCTCCATGGATGGCGTCATTGCTGATCTTAAAAGTATCTGTGATCTGGCCGATGATTACGGCGCACTGGTTATGGTTGATGACTGCCACGCCACCGGCTTCCTTGGCGACAAAGGCCGCGGCACCCACGAATACTGTGACGTGATGGGCCGGGTTGATATTCTTACCGGTACCCTGGGTAAAGCCTTAGGCGGCGCTTCCGGCGGTTATACCTCGGGCAAGAAAGAAGTGATCGACTGGCTGCGCCAGCGCTCGCGTCCGTATTTATTCTCGAATTCTGTATCACCATCGATCGTTCAGGCCTCAATTCACGTACTGGATATGCTTGAAAGCGGCGACAAGCTGCGCAACCAGTTGTGGGAAAACGTAAAACATTTCCGCACTGAAATGACCAAAGCTGGCTTTAACCTGTGCGGTGCTGATCATGCCATTATTCCGGTCATGTTATGCGACGCCCGGGTTGCTGCCGAAATGGCCGAGCGGCTGTTAAAAGAAGGCATTTATGTGGTGGCCTTCTCATTCCCGGTGGTACCACGTGGCAAAGCGCGGATTCGTACCCAGATGTCCGCGGCACATACGCGCGAACAGCTGGACAAAGCAATTGAAGCCTTTACCCGTATCGGTAAAGAACTCGACATTATTTAACTGCGGAGGTTATGAATGAAAGCACTGGCGAAACTCCATGCCGAACCCGGCATCTGGATGACCGACGCAGAGAAGCCGGATTACGGCTATAACGACCTGCGGATCCGTATCAAGAAGACCGCAATCTGCGGTACCGACGTGCATATCTACAAGTGGGACGAATGGTCGCAGAAGACCATTCCGGTGCCTATGGTCATCGGCCACGAATATGTGGGCGTGGTTGAGGCTATGGGCGATGGCGTGCGTGGCTTCAGTATCGGCGACCGGGTATCAGGCGAAGGCCATATCACCTGTGGCCATTGCCGTAACTGCCGCGCTGGTCGCCGGCACCTGTGTCGCAATACGGTTGGCGTTGGCGTGAACCGCCCCGGTGCTTTTGCCGAATACCTGGTGATTCCGGCTGATAACGCATTTAAACTACCAGACGATATCAGCGATGAACTGGCAGCAATTTTTGACCCCTTTGGTAACGCTGTGCATACCGCCCTGGCCTTTGATTTGGTGGGTGAAGACGTGCTGATTACCGGTGCCGGCCCGATCGGCATTATGGCCGCCGCTGTTGCCCGTCATGTTGGCGCGCGTCATGTGGTGATTACCGATGTAAACGAATACCGGCTGGACCTGGCGAAAACCATGGGCGCTACCCGCACCGTGGATGTCAGCAAAGAAAACCTCAAAGACGTTATGACCGAGCTGGGCATGAAAGAAGGCTTTGATGTGGGCCTGGAAATGTCCGGCGTACCTTCTGCTTTCAGGCAGATGCTGGATACCATGAACCATGGCGGCAAAATTGCCATGCTGGGTATTCCGCCACAGGATGTCGCCATCGACTGGAACAAGGTCATTTTTAAAGGCCTGGTTATCAAAGGCATTTACGGCCGGGAAATGTTTGAAACCTGGTATAAGATGGCCGCATTGCTGCAATCTGGGCTGGATCTGTCACCGATTCTGACCCATGAGTTACCGGTAGATGACTTCCAGAAAGGCTTTGATATTATGAGCTCCGGGCAGTCCGGAAAAATCGTTCTGAACTGGGAGTAAGCTTGGTTATGGCAGCATTTACGCGGATCAATACAGAAACAGCACACGAGCTATGGCAGCAGGGTCAGGCTCGCTTTGCCGATATTCGTGACGCCCGCTCTTATGCTGCCGGGCATATTCCCGGCGCGGTGCATCTGACGGATGCCACCCTGGCGGATTTTTTGCAGGAACTTGAAGATGATCAACCCGTGGTGGTGGTCTGCTACCACGGTAACAGTAGCCAGGGCGCTGCCGATTACCTGACCCATCAGGGGCTGGAAACCGTCAGCAGCCTGGATGGCGGGTTTACCGCCTGGGGCCAGCAATTTCCGGATGCCGTGGAGTCGAGCTAGATGAAAAAACTACTGACCACCCGTGACGCAGATATGATGGGCCGGCTGCACCGCTTTCTCCGGCAACAGGGCGTACCGGTCACGGTCAGTGAGCACGGTAATCAGCTGGAACTCTGGTTGACCCAATCCAGTTACCTGGCCCACGCTAAAGAATTGATTCAGCAGTTTAAATCAGATCCCCAGGCCGTCGATGGCGACAACCGGGAAGAAACCAATAATCCAGATCCCGCCAGCGAATCGCCGTTAAAGAAAGTTTTGCGCCAGGGTGGCTGGTTCACCGCCATTTATGCCGGCGCGGTACTGCTGGTGTTTTTATTGCTGTTGGTGCCCACCACCGCGGAAGCAATATTTAACACCCTGCGCATCAGCGACTCGTGGGATGAGCTGCCGTTCACCCAGCCCTGGCGCCTGCTAACCCCAGCCTTGCTGCATTTCAGCCTACTGCATCTGATCTTCAATCTGTTCTGGTGGTGGTATCTGGGCGGGCGTTTTGAGCGTCTGTATGGCACCACCTGGCTGATTTTGGCATTTGTGTTCTGTGCGCTGGCTTCAAATATTTCCCAGTTTTACATGGGCGGCCCCTATTTTGGCGGGCTTTCTGGCGTAGTTTATGGCTTGTTCGGCATTGCTGTGGTGGTGGCGTGGCAACGGCCTACCCACCCGCTGTTTCTGCCGCCGGGCCTGATCGGCTTTATGCTGATCTGGCTGATCCTGGGCTACACCGATCTGCTCTGGATTAATGTCGCCAATACCGCCCACACCGCTGGCCTCATCAGTGGCCTGGTGCTGGGTGGGGTGCTGCGCTGGCTGAGCGAGCGCTCGCGCACGGCGCGCTGAGCAGCAGTGATGGCGCTCTCCGATACCCCCTGGCAAAGCGCCGATACGGCCCGCCCGGCGATCCCCACCGCGGCCCGTGACTGGCTGCTCGATCCGGACTCGTTAACCGCGAAACTGAAAAGCCATTGTCAGACGTTCCGGGTGCAGCTGTTGCGTCAGCAGGATGCGCCAGTAACTACCGACGAGGCGCGCTGGCTGGGTAATCCCCCAGCGACCACCGTGCGCGAGGTCATTCTGTGGTGCGATGAGCAACCCTGGGTATTTGCCCGTAGCGTGTTTGCTCATACTGACACGGACGGGCAGCTGCAGCTTGACCGTCTGGGTACCCGACCGCTTGGCGAGCATCTGTTTTCGCAGCCGGATTTGCAGCGCAGCGCCATTGAGGTCGCCGCTTTTGAACCCGACACGGTCGTCGGTGAACTCCATCAGCAACTGGGTTTCAGTCCGCAGCAGCTGTGGGGTCGTCGCAGTTGCTTTACCGCCGCCGGCCAGGCCATTCTGGTGGCCGAAGTTTTTATTGGCGCGACACCATTTTATCAGGAGATCGCTCATGAACCCTTCCGCGACCACACGCTTTAATGCCTACTGGCGCCTAATGCGCGCTGACCGCCCGATTGGTAGCCTGCTGCTGGGCTGGCCCACCCTGGCGGCGCTGCTTATTGCCGGTGCCGGCGCACCGCCGCTGAAAGTGGTGGTGCTATTTATGCTGGGGGTTTTTGTGATGCGCTCGGCGGGCTGCGTGATCAATGATTTTGCCGATCGCCATATCGACGGCCATGTGACCCGCACCAGCAACCGCCCACTGGCGGCCGGCGAGCTGCGCCCGTGGCACGCCATGCTGCTATTCGCGCTGTTGCTGACTATCGCGTTTTTTATCCTGATCCAGTTTAACCGCGCCACGATTTTGCTCGGCGTTGCCGCCGCCGGCGTGGCGATTCTTTACCCCTTCTGCAAGCGCTTTACCAACCTGCCACAGGTGGTACTGGGCATTGCCTTTAGTTTCGGTATCCTGATGGCCTTCACCGCGCTTGAGCAGGGCTTACCGCTGGCTGCCTGGTTATTGTTTGCCGCCAATATTACCTGGACCATTGCCTATGACACCGAATATGCCATGACCGATCGTGAGGATGATCTACGCATCGGCGTGAAATCCACCGCCATCCTGTTCGGCGGCTACGATCGCCTTATTATCGGCGTGCTGCAGATCATTACCCTGGCGTTATTGTTCTGGCTGGGCCGGTTACTTGAATTTGGAATGATTTATCAGGCAGGGCTGGTGATTATCGCACTGCTGTTTTTATGGCAGCAACGGCTGATCTGGTGGCGCGACCCGCAGCGCTGCCTGCGGGCATTTTTGCACAATAACTATGTCGGCCTGGTACTGGCGGCCGTGGTGGCCGCCGAGTTTTGGTTTTAATCGCTGCTGAGCAGTTGCTGCACGGATTGCCGGATGGTCTGTAGCACTGCCGGCTCCAGCAGCGTATCAATGGAATCGCTGAAGCGGCCAACCCGGTCATCAGCAATCAGCTGGCCGTCGTCATCCACTGCGATGTAATCTTCCCGCTTTAAGGTTCCGATTACGTTTGCCAGCACCTTCTTATCGAAGAATTCCGGCGCATTGATACCATGCATCGCACTCAGACGCTCTGCCAGCGCTACGGCGTGGCGTTCCAGATCGGCCCGGCCAATCGGCTGCATCTGCTGCAGCAACTCCAGCACCACCGCATAGCGTTGCAGTGTTTCGGCAGCGCTGCGCGCCAGCAATTGCAGCTGGAAGAACGCATGGGTGTCGCGGGCAGCGGCCTGATACACGTCCTTCTGATCGGTTTCGCGGATCAGTCCCAGTTCGGTATATTCCTCAAGCAGGGCTTCTACCCACGGCTTCATGCGGTCACGTGAGTGACTGATAAAGAGTTCGTCCTGCAGCAATGCATGCAAGTCTTCAACCAGGCTCACCACGGTGCTTGCGCGGAACTCATAGTGGGCACTGGCAACTGCCGCCACAATCGCGGGGACGATAATCATGTGCATGATATTGTTGCGGTAGTAAGTCATCGCGATAGCAGTAGTACCGTCAACCCGGATCAACTCACCCATACTGTCATCGACCACAGTGAACTTCTCGTGGCGCAGTGCCAGCTGCCAGAGTTCCTCACCGCTTTGCTCAGGCACGTAGGCGTCATTGCTGTACGGCACATTGCGCATGATACGGGTATAGAGGTCCAGCTGGCTGACCAGCTCTTCACGGGTTAATGCGTGTTGCTCCGAGCTCAGCAGCGCCAGTGAAGTCAGGTTAATACTGTTAAAGGCGGCGGCATCATTGATGCGCTGCATGATTTCTTCCGCCAGCAGGTTGACCGTCGGGGTCAACCATTTCGGCCGTGACGGCTCTTCCGCGCCGGTGGTGGTTGACTCATGCCAGTCAGGCTGCAATCGATCCAGAGTCTTGCTGAGATTAATTGGTTTGCCAAAAGTGACATAGCCTTCACCAAAGTTACGTAAATGGCGCAAACTGGTGAGTACCTTAAATACTGACTCTTTCTCTTTAGACTTGCCTTTAAGCTCTTTTAAGTAAGTATTCACTTCCATTACATGCTCGTAACCAAGATACACAGGCACGATGGAAACCGGCCGTTGCTGACCACGCAACATGCCTTGTACTGTCATTGCCACCATACCTGTCTTAGGCGGTAACAAACGCCCGGTGCGGCTGCGCCCGCCTTCGGTGAAGTACTCCACCGGATAGCCTTTTTGCAGCAGGCGGTTCAGATACTCGCGAAACACCGCGGAATAAAGCTTATTGCCTTTGAAGCTGCGACGGATAAAGAAGGCACCACCGCGACGGAACAGCGGTCCGGCGGGGAAGAAGTCGAGATTTACGCCAGCGGCAATATGCGGCGGCACCAGCCCTTCTTTATAGATGACATAGCTCAGCAGCAGATAGTCCATGTGGCTGCGGTGGCAGGGAACGTAAATCACCTCGTGACCGGCCTGGGCAAGTTCGCGGATGCGCTCGCCGCCTTCAACATGGATACCGTTGTATATGCGACTCCACAGCCACCCCATAAAGCGATCCAGCATGCGCACCAGGGTTTCGCTATAGCTGGCGGCAATTTCATCCAGGTATTTGTAGGCGGTTTTGCGCGCCTGCTCTTCGGAAATCTTTTTGCTGCGGGCTTCGTCTTTAATGGCTTTTTTAAGCGCGGCGGTTTCCAGCAAAGACTGGATAACCAGTTCGCGTTCAGTAATTTTAGGCCCGGCAACGGCGTGCCGCAGGCGCACAAAATGCACCCGTGCGACGCGTGCCAGTTTATGCGCCATCCGCCGATCGGCACCATCTTTGCTCACGACTTCGCGGATACTCAGTGGACGGCTGCCGCGCACCAGAATATGGCGACCAGAAAACAGTACCAGCCAGAATTTACGCCAGCGCCCGGGGTTTTCGAGGTCAGCGACCATGGTATTGCCTTCGCGACGCTCCTGCCCCGCCTTACGGCCCCAGAACAGACCCAACGGAATAACTTTAACGTCCAGGCTGGTATCCTGCTGGTGGTTCTTCAGCAAGCTCAGAAATTCATCAATGGCGATGTCGCTGGACTGCTTACCAACCCGCTCAAGGTATAGTGTACGGGCGTGCTCTACCCCATTCAGTAACAAGGGCTCGCGGGGGTCAGGCAGGTCGGTCTTGCGCAGGGCACGGCGGGCTACCAACAGATCGGTTACCGACGTTGAACGCATCACGTATACCACTTGCTCAGTGCCCTGTAACGCCTCCGCATCTTTATCCAGTATCACTTCAAAGCGGGTGAACCAGCGCACCGGCCAGTACAGAACCTTAAGCCAAAAGCCTCTCAAACTCATGAAAATCCCTCACCGAGTACAGACCCATAAAGCATAACATTGATCGGGCACAGCTGACGCCAGAAAAAAATTTGATAAAAAACATTGCCAAACAAAAACACCTGTATATACTCACAGTATCACTGTATAGATAAACAGGTACCAACATGCGTCCATTAACACCACGTCAGCAAGAAATCCTGACGTTGATTAAAGATACAATTGATGCGACGGGCATGCCACCCACACGCGCTGAAATAGCCCAGCGGCTCGGCTTTAAATCAGCCAACTCCGCCGAGGAGCATCTGAAAGCGCTGGCAAAAAAAGGCGCTATCGAAATGCTGCCCGGTATGTCCCGTGGCCTGCGCCTGCTTGGTACCAACGACGAAGACATCCCCGAAGGCCTGCCGCTTATCGGCCAGGTTGCTGCCGGCGAGCCGATTCTCGCACAACAGCATATCGAGAGTCATTACCGGGTCGATGAAAATCTGTTTCGTCCCCACGCTGATTTTCTGCTGCGGGTCAGCGGTATGAGTATGAAAGATATCGGTATTCTTGACGGTGATTTGCTTGCTGTCCACAAAACTCAGGAAGCCCGCAATGGCCAGATCGTGGTGGCCCGGGTCGATGAAGATGTCACCGTCAAGCGCTTTGAACGTAAAGGCAACATGATTATATTACACCCGGAAAACGACGAGTTTTCCCCCATTCAGGTCGATCTGACCCAACAGTTCTTCACCATTGAAGGCTTAGCAGTCGGCGTTATTCGCAATGGAGCATGGTTATGAGACACAACTACCAACAACATCCTGAAAACTTTTTCGCTGAATCCTGGACCACAGGTGCCGAAATTGAAATCGGTAACACCCGTTTCGCAGAAGCTCTGCCGCGCCTGCATTCGTTAGCACTGCGCACTTCAGAGTGGATCACTGTGATTGGCGGATCCCGCGATGTTATCGCCCGGCTGGTCGCTGCAGGCGTCAGTCGCACCCGCATCCGCTGGGTCAGCGGACGTGACCAGGATCATCGTGAATGGGCGACCGAACAGGCCTTACTGGCCGGTACCAGCAGCGTCGTCCTGAGCTTCCTGGATGATATCGCGCCACGCATGCAGCAGCGTTTAAAAATGGCCAGCAAGGTCAGTCATACCCACAGTTTCGTTTTTAACGAATTGCCTTCATCTACCCCACTCCACTAAATCTGCGGTGAAGGCGAGTACCCCAGGGCTGCTTCGGCAGCCCTTTTTTTATTCTGTAATTTCAAATTTTATTAACTTTGGCGGTGGCTTTTTCAGCTACTCATGGTATTTTGTTCCTGCAGCTTACTGCTAACACAAAAAATGATAATAACTAAAAACACATAACAACAAAGGGTTAGTGGGGAAAGCGATTTTCTACGAAATGCTGTTCCTTTTTCTGCTTACCTCGTTGTTCTTCAGGCTCGCACTTCGGTGTATTCGCGGTAGTCCCGCGTCGGAAGAATGAGAGGAGATGTCCCGTGAGAACGAGACTAATCACGGCGCTGTCAGCAAGCATTCCGTTTGTTGCCAGTGCACAATCGCAGTTTAACCTGACTCAGGGTGTAACCGAAGTCAGTAACCGCGTTTACGACCTGCACATGACCATTTTTTATATCTGTTGTGTCATTGGTGTGGTCGTCTTTGGTGCCATGTTCTGGTCCATTGTTCGCCATCGCAAATCAAAAGGCCGCAAGCCAGCAACCTTCCATGAGAATATTCAGGTGGAGATTGTCTGGACCGTGGTTCCCTTCCTGATCCTAATCGGTATGGCGATTCCCGCTACCTCCACGCTTATTGCGATGGAGGACGTCAGTGAATCCGAAGTGACCGTACTGGTTACCGGTTCGCAGTGGAAATGGCACTACAAGTATTTTGACCGCGATGTTGAATACTTCAGCTTACTTGCTACCCGTCAGGATCAAATCAACAACAAGCTTGATAAAGGTGAAAACTACCTGCTTGAAGTTGATCGTCCGCTGGTTATTCCCACCGGCAAGAAAGTTCGCTTTCTGATCACTTCAGATGACGTTATCCACTCCTGGTGGGTACCGGCGTTTGCCATCAAGAAAGATGCTAATCCGGGTTTTATTAATGAAACCTGGACCCGCGTTGACGAGCCCGGTATTTACCGCGGCCAGTGTGCTGAGCTGTGTGGTAAAGACCACGCGTTCATGCCTGTGGTTGTTATCGCAAAAGAGCCAGCCGAGTTTGAAAAATGGATGGATGAGCAGGAGCAACAACAGCGCGAAGCCAAACAGCGCGAGCAGGAACTTCTGAGCATGGAAATGAGTAAAGATGAACTCATGGAACTGGGTGAGAAAATTTACCTGGGCAACTGTGCCGCTTGCCACCAGGCCAACGGTCAGGGTGTTCCCGGTGTGTTCCCGAGTCTCAAAGGCACAGCTATGGTCATGAACGACATTCAGGGCCATATCGATATCGTGGTAAATGGTAAATCAGGTACTGCGATGCAGGCCTTCGCCAACCAGCTCAGCATGAGCGAACTGGCTGCGGTAATTACCTACGAGCGTAATGCCTGGGGTAATGATACCGGCGACCTGATCCAGGCCGCTGATATTAACGAATTTATGAACAAGTAAGGGAGACCCGACTATGAGTTATGCTGCTGGCGAGGCTGATCACAACGATCATCACCACCACGCGCCGTCGGGTATCACCCGGTGGCTGTTTACAACCAACCATAAAGACATTGGTTCTTTATACCTGTGGTTCAGCTTCATCATGTTCCTGGTGGGCGGTGCGATGGCGATGGTCATCCGTGCCGAGTTGTTCCAGCCGGGGCTGCAACTGGTTGATCCGCATTTCTTCAATCAGATGACCACGGTCCACGGTCTGATCATGGTATTCGGTGCTGTTATGCCAGCCTTTACCGGCCTGGCAAACTGGATGATCCCGATGATGATTGGGGCGCCGGATATGGCGCTGCCGCGGATGAATAACTGGAGCTTCTGGATCCTGCCGTTCGCCTTTGCGATTCTGTTAGGTTCACTGTTCATGGAAGGCGGCGGCCCGGCGTTTGGCTGGACCTTCTATGCACCGCTGTCGACCACCTACAGCAGTGATTCTACTGCGCTGTTCGTGTTCTCTGTGCATATTATGGGTATCTCATCGATTATGGGCGCGATCAACGTGATCGTAACCATTATGAACATGCGAGCGCCTGATATGACCTACATGAAGATGCCGCTGTTCGTCTGGTCCTGGTTTATCACCGCCTTCCTGTTGATTGCAGTTATGCCGGTACTGGCCGGGGCGGTAACCATGGTACTGACCGATAAGTACTTCGGCACCAGCTTCTTTGATGCGGCTGGCGGCGGTGACCCGGTCATGTTCCAGCACATCTTCTGGTTCTTCGGACACCCCGAGGTCTATATCATGATCTTGCCGGCGTTCGGGATAATCTCCGCGATTATTCCGGCGTTCTCGCGAAAACCGCTGTTTGGCTACGCCTCCATGGTTTATGCAACCGGCGCGATCGCGGGCTTATCATTCCTGGTATGGGCACACCACATGTTCACGACCGGGATGCCGGTGGCCGCAGAACTCTTCTTTATGTACTGCACCATGCTGATCTCGGTGCCTACCGGCGTAAAAGTCTTTAACTGGGTAGCCACCATGTGGCGCGGCGCGCTCAGCTTCGAAACACCGATGCTGTTCGCCCTGGCCTTCGTTATCCTGTTCACCATTGGTGGCTTCTCGGGCCTGATGCTGGCGATCACTCCAGTCGACTTCCAGTACCATGACACCTACTTCGTGGTGGCGCATTTCCACTATGTACTGGTAACCGGCGCGATCTTCTCAATCATGGCAGCGGCCTACTACTGGTTGCCGAAGTGGACCGGACACATGTATGACGAAACACTTGGCCGCTGGCATTTCTGGCTGTCGCTGATTTCCGTTAACGTGCTGTTCTTCCCGATGCATTTTGCCGGCCTGGCCGGTATGCCACGGCGGATCCCGGATTACTCACTGCAGTTTGCTGATATCAACCAGATTGTCAGTATCGGTGGCTTTGCCTTCGGTCTGACGCAGCTACTGTTCCTGTACATCGTGATCAAGTGCGTCCGCGGCGGCGAAAAAGCCGAAGCCAAGCCGTGGGATGGCGCTGAAGGTCTGGAATGGACAGTGCCTTCTCCGGCTCCGTACCACACCTTTGAAACACCACCTGAGGTGAAATAACTGCGATGGCTGATACCAATTCACGCCCGGATAATATGCGCATCGTTCGCCGGCTACTGTTCACAGTAGTCGGGATGTTCGCTTTCGGTTTTGCGTTGGTTCCGTTGTATGAAGTGTTCTGTGACATCACTGGATTTAACGGCCGCACCAATAATGAGCAGGCGGCGGCCAACGTCCGTGAAGTGGACACCACGCGGACCGTCAATGTCCAGTTTATTACCCGTGTGAATAAAGGTATGCCGTGGGGCTTTGAGCCTGAGGTAACCAGCGTTCGTGTGCATCCGGGCGAAACCAGAGTGGTTAATTTTCTGGCGCATAACCTGACTCGCAGCGACATGGTTGCTCAGGCCATTCCGTCCGTCGCACCAGGCGAAGCCGCGCTGTACCTGAACAAAACCGAATGTTTTTGTTTCAACCAGCAGCCGCTGAAAGCCGGCGATGATGTGGCCATGCCCATGCAGTTCTACCTCGACCCTGATATTCCGGATCATATTCATACCCTGACTTTGTCATATACGCTGTACGATATGACAGCCCATGCTACACCTGATGTGCTGGCGCTTATGCAGCAGCCAGCGGACTGAGGATTTGTTATGGCAGAAGAACAAAAATACGAAAAATACTATGTCCCCGCGTCGAGCCCCTGGCCGATTGTCGGTGCGGTCGGTCTGGGCCTGATTGCTGTTGGAGCAGGCCATACCGTTATTAATATGAGTAATGATACCGAGGGCTACGGGGTTTATATCCTGCTGGCGGGTATCGCAACCATTCTGGTGATGCTGGTTGGCTGGTTCCGCGACCAGATCAACGAATCCATGTCTGGCCTGTACAGCAACCAGTTAAGTGACTCGTACCGGCAGGGGATGGCCTGGTTTATTTTCTCTGAGGTGATGTTCTTTGCGGCATTCTTCGGCGCGCTGTTTTACGCCCGGGTGATTGCCCTGGAATGGCTTGGCGGCAGTGGCAACAACGCCATGACCAACGAAGTGCTATGGCCTGATTTTAGTGCCCACTGGCCACTGACAGAAACCCCTGGTGGCACCACCACTCAGGGTATGGGCTGGGGCGGCCTGCCGCTTTATAACACGCTGATTCTGATCACCTCGTCGATTACCTGTCATTTTGCCCATGTAGGCCTCGAGCAGGGTAAACGCACACAGCTGAAAGTGTGGCTGGGTATCACCATTTTGCTCGGCTTAATCTTCCTGTACCTGCAAGGTATGGAATATGTGCATGCGTATGAGGATTTAGGCCTGCAACTGGACTCAGGTATTTACGGTAACACCTTTTATATGCTGACCGGTTTCCATGGTCTGCACGTGACCTTAGGTACCGTAATGTTGATCGTGATGTTCTTCCGGGTACTTAAAGGCCACTTCAGCCACGACAACCAGTTCGCCTTCCAGGCAACCAGCTGGTACTGGCACTTCGTTGATGTGGTCTGGGTTTGTCTGTTTATCTTTGTGTACGTACTTTAACCGTACGTTACGCCGGAACTTATACCAGAACTACCGCCCCGTACTGAGCTTGAGGCTCAGTACGGTCGCGGATTCGGTACCAGAATGCCGGAGAACAGCAGAATAACAATAAGTATCATCGCGATGGCCGAAAATAATACCCGTCGGCCCAGATAGTGCGTCATTGAGGGTTTGGTCGGATCCGCGCGCAACATAGCAAGCAAGGCGCGGAATAAGTTAAAGACCATAAACAGCATGAGTAGTACCAGAATGATTTTAGCAACAAGTTCCATTAATTCGTCCGCTCCAGATGCGCCATATGAGTAAAAGCAAAATTATTGCGACCCTGCTCACTGTGCTGGCAATTGGCATTCTGGTCAAGTTAGGATTTTGGCAACTTGATCGGGCTAGCGAAAAACAGGCGCTGTTTGATGACTTCGAACAAAGGCAGCAGAGCGAAAGTTCCGCGGCTTTCACTGACCTTGCCCGGACCTCCGAACTACCCGGCCGCTACGCCCCCGTCCGCATTACTGGCCAGTTCACACAAAACCGTTACTTACTGCTCGATAATCAGGTTCTTGATGGTCAGGTTGGCTATCAGGTCATTGGTCTGCTTAAAAGCCCGCAACTCAGCGATCATGTGCCGGTAAATATGGGCTGGGTGCCCCTTGGTGCCAACCGCCAGGTACGCCCCGAGGTTGAACTGCCAGATGGCGAAATCACCGTTAAGGGTTGGTTCTATCAACCCGACCAACAAGGGTTTTTGCTGTCGGATCAGGTGGTTGAATCCGAGCGCTGGCCGATGCGCGTTCAGCAGCTCCGATTCGATGCCATCAGCGAGGCGACACAGCTTCCCATTGCGCCCTATGTGGTGCTACTCTCAGAGACCGCCGACTATGGCTGGCCGCGCTCCTGGGAGCCCGTGGTAATGACTCCCGAAAAGCATCAGGCCTATGCGTTACAGTGGTTCTCACTGGCGCTTGCCTGTCTGGTGATTGTATTCTTTGCCAGTCGTTCCAGAACAAAAACTACAGAGGAATGAACATGAAGTCTGCGAAAAAATCCCGCGCCACCCTGATCGGGGTCGTTCTTGCCTTTTTGATCCCGGTGATCGGCGCCAAACTGGTGCTTGATCAGACCTGGTATCAGGGCGCTGTCACCAACAAAGGGATCATGCTGGTACCGCCGATTGAACTACAGGATCTGAACCAGAGCTTGCCCGAAGGCTGGGTTATCGCGCTAATTGACGATGGTCAGTGCGGCATTGACTGCGAGCAGGCCCTGTATGCCATCAATCAGACCGACGTTGCCCTGGGTAAAGAAACCGAACGCGTTACGCCGGTACTTATCAGTGCCGCGCCATCTACGCTGAATCTCAGCAACACTCCGCAGGTAACAGCAGTGGTGAATCCTGATCTCGTGCAGAGGCTGAGCGAGATCCCGCAGCATCACCTGTTTATTGTCGACCCATTGGGTAACGTGATGCTGCATTACCCTACCTACGCTAACGAAGAACAAATGCGCGCCGAAGCTAAGAACCTGCTTGCTGACCTGCGCACTATGCTGAAACTTTCAAAGATAGGATAGCCTCATGCGTGCTTTAGTTAAAATCAGCCTGATACTGACCTTTGTGGTTATTGTACTTGGTGCGCATGCACGTTTAACCGATGCCGGCCTGGGTTGCCCTGACTGGCCCGGCTGTTACGGTCAACTGACGGTACCCAGCCTGCCGCATCAGGTGGTAGTAGCCGAAACCCTGTGGCCTGACTCACCACTGGAAACCCATAAAGCCTGGAATGAAATGATTCACCGTTATGCGGCTGGCCTGCTGGGTCTGGTCATTCTGGTGATTGCTATCTGGTCGGTAGTACGTGCCCGCCAGCATCCTGACCAACCCGTCAAGCTGCCACTGGCACTGCTGGCGCTGGTTATTTTTCAGGCGGCGCTGGGCATGTGGACGGTTACCATGAACCTGCAGCCCATCGTGGTGATGGGCCATTTGCTGGGTGGGTTCGCTACCTTCTCACTGCTCTATTTGTTATTACTGCGCCTGAAGCGCGTGCACCTGCCGCTCGGCGATCCCGGCGTCAGAAAGCTTGGTGGTATTGCATTACTGGCGTTGCTGGTGGTTGTTGGCCAGATCGCTCTGGGTGGCTGGGTGGCGGCAAACTACGCGGCGCTGGCTTGTACCAGCTTGCCCATCTGCGAAGGGGACTGGATTGCGCGGCTGGATATAGCCGGCGCGTTCTCTGTGCCTGAGGCGGTAACCTACCAGTATGGCGCCCATGACTTTAACGAGCGGATGACCATGCACGTCGCCCACCGTATTGGCGCCATCATCACTATTATGGTAGTTGGTTTGTTGCTTTGGCGCGGCTACAGCAAGGCGCGGTCGCAGGTCATACGCAGTAACCTGAACCTGATCACCTTATTACTTATTCTGCAGATTGCCCTGGGGATCAGTAATATCGTATTTTTCCTGCCGCTTAGTGTCGCCGTTCTTCACAACGCCGTCGGCGCCCTGCTCCTGTTGAGCCTGGTGGGACTAAATTATCGTATCGCACGCAACGCCTGATGTTGCTGCAAGGATGTAACTAATGCCCGAAGATATGCCCGAAGAAGATTTAACACTCGTGAAAACCGATGCCGCACTGGCGGCAACATATAAGCGTCACGCCAGCTGGCGTGACTACCTGGAACTAACGAAGCCGCGGGTGGTTGCGCTGTTGCTGCTGACCGCCATCGTGGGCATGTGCCTGGCCAGCCCAGGCTGGGTCGGCTGGGACATTATGATCCCGGCCATTGCCGGTATCGGCCTGATGTCGGGTTCGGCAGCCGCCATTAATCATCTGGTGGATCGCCACATCGATGCCCGCATGGCCCGTACCCTGCGCCGCCCGTTACCTTCCGGCGCCCTGTCGCCACGGCGGGTACTTAGCTTTGCCGGTATCGTCGGCGCGGTCGGCTTTGCCATTCTCGCGATCTGGGTCAACATGCTGACCGCCTGGCTGACCTTCGCCAGCCTGATTGGCTACGCGGTTATCTACACCATGTACCTGAAGCGTGCCACGCCACAGAACATCGTCATCGGCGGCCTGGCCGGCGCGGCTCCACCATTACTTGGCTGGACAGCCGTGACCAACGAGATCCATCCCTTTGCGATTCTGCTGGTGATGATCGTTTTTACCTGGACGCCGCCGCATTTCTGGGCGCTAGCCGTGCACCGCGCCAAAGACTACGCCAAAGCTGATATCCCTATGTTGCCAGTTACCCATGGGATTGAATTCACCAAGACCTGCATCCTGCTGTATACCATCCTGCTGGGGGTTATCTGTCTGCTACCTTATCTGGTCGGGATGTCGGGCCTGATTTATCTGATTGGCTCGAGTATTCTCAGCATCTGGTTTCTTGGATATGCCTGGAAGCTGAAATTTGCGGCCAATAAATTTACCGCATTTAACATGTTCAAGTTTTCAATCTGGCAGTTGTTCGCGCTGTTTATTCTGCTGCTGGTGGATCATTACTTTATGGTGCCGGCGCTGGCGTTTCGCTGATATTTTTTAGCTTAGGGAGCTTCAGATGCAAAAATTCCTGATTGGGCTGGTGGCTTTACTGGCGCTGGCCGGTGGTATCGCAATCTATCTGCTATTACCGCAACCGCAGGCGAAAGCGCTGGTGTATGAGCCGCCACGGGCTATCGCGCCGTTTAATCTGACAGGCGATGACGGCGCGGCACTGCAAAATGAGGCGCTGACAGGTCAATGGACTCTGCTGTTTACCGGCTACACCTTCTGCCCGGACATCTGTCCGACCACCATGGCCCAGCTTAAAAAGATCCTGCCCGAACTGCAGGAACGCACCGACGCGCCGGTTAAGGTATGGATGATTTCCGTCGACCCACAGCGCGATACCGTGCAGCGGCTGGCGGATTATGCCGGCTTTTTTGGGGACGACTTTTACGGCGTGCGGGCCGAACATCCGCAGCTTTACCCGTTCGTGAACGGTCTGGGCCTGATGTATTCGATTCCCGATGAAGGTGAGACCGATTATCTGGTCAATCACAGCGCGGCGATCATACTGGTCAATCCCGACGGTAACCTGCAGGCTATTTTTAAGGCAGATCATCAGCCGGGCCAGATCCCGACTGTAAATATGACCGACCTGGTCAGTGATTTCAGCCTTATCGCCGACAACTATCGTTAAGTTAGCCGGCGGCGGGTATTAATCGGGCCAGCGACCTTTACTATCAGGCCGGATAAAGGGCTGCGAGAACCAGTAGAACCGGCCGCTTTTTGATTTACTTGGCACCGTGCAGTTAACCCGCGAACGACCAATGGGTACGGGTTGCGGTGTTTGCAGGGTAAAGGTTAAGCCAACCCACACGGGTTCAACCACTTCACCGCCGGCAAAGCAGTTGAGCTGGCCCGGCGCAAAATCATCACTATCGGCGAGACTCACCGCCAGCTCAGGAAATTTCGTTTCATGCTCCAGCACCATAGTAGCCGGTTCCACCTCGGTAATTGGCAATGGCAGGCTCAGCAACTTGGTCTTCAGCGTAGCAAGGTTGGCATATTGCGCGGCAGCAGGAAAACGCGGTATCGCTGTTAGCGGTGTGTATTGCCCCCAGGGCCCGGAATGCTGCCCAAAGGCGATATAGCCCTCTTCTGCAAGCATGACTTCTAAGGCGGGGTTGTATTCGCCATAGGGGTAGGCAAAAAGTTTCGGCTGCTCGCCCAACTCTGCTTCGATTTCGGCCTGAGCGTTAACCACATCGGCGCGCTGCCGCGCCAGCCATTCGCTTTCAGTTTCGCCCTCGTGCCGCCAGATCATGTGGCCATGGCTGTTGGAATGGTTAGCTATGGTGGCGCCATAGTCCTGCAGTTCACGAAGTTGCTCCCAGCTCATGTATAAATGGGGTGTTTTACGCATCAGCTTCGGGTTAACAAAGATGGTAAACGGTAGCTTGTACTTCTTAAACAAATCGCGCCCTTCGGTGTACACATTGAGCCACCCGTCATCAAAGGTGATCGCGGCCGTACGCTCAGGCAGCGGACGGTCCTCGGCCAGATAAGCGGCGGCCTCGGTCAGTGACAACACGGTAAAATCCTGCTCCACCAGATAAGCCAGGTGGGTTTCAAGCTCAACAGCTGTTACCGAAGTGACCCTGGGTGTATCATCACCGATATGATGATATTGCAGAATAGCGATACCAGCCGCAGCCGGATTTGAGATGACTAACCAGGCCGACCCGATAAAAACAAAAAACAGCCGTAACCACATACCTGACCTCCGCAGTTTCTGGGGACAATGGCAGCATCACCGCATGATTTTTGCGATTGCCCTGCCCATGATTATTTCTAATATCGCCGCGCCCTTATTAGGGCTGGTGGATACCGCTATCATAGGCCATCTTGAACGGCCTATCTACCTGAGCGCGGTCGCGCTTGGCGCTATGGTAGTCAGTTTTATCTACCTGCTGACAATATTTTTGCGCATGACCACCACCGGTGACATCGCCCGCGCTTTTGGTGCCGAAGATATCCAGCGCCAGCAGCAAACCGTGGTGCACGGCTTGTGGTTCGCGCTAGGGTTGGGGCTTGTCATCATGGTGGCGGCGCCGGCAATTATCTCGCTGGCCTGGTGGCTGATTGAACCGCAATCCGAACTGGCGCAACTCAGCAGTAAGTATATCGACATCCGCTTATGGGCCGCGCCCGCTGCCTTAATCAATCTGGTGGTACTGGGCGTGCTGCTCGGTCGCCAGCAAAGCCGGCAGGCGATGCTGCTGGTTATCTTTACCAATGCCGTCAACGTGGTCGCCGATATCATCCTGGTGGTCATTCTGGACTTTAACGTTGCCGGTGCGGCCTGGGCTTCGGTCATTGCTGAAGTCAGTACCGCCATGCTTGGCCTTTACCTGATCCGCGGCTTGCTGCCGCGCAGCAACTGGCGTATCAGATGGCCCGGGATGCAGCGCTTTCTGGGCATGAACCGGGATGTATTCATCCGCTCGCTGCTGCTGCAGCTGTGTATCGCGACCATGACCGGCTACGCTGCCCGCTACGGCGTGGTGGTGGTCGCTGCCAATGCTATTCTGATGCAATTCCTGATGCTGATCTCGCTTGGTCTGGATGGCATTGCCTACGCCGTGGAAGCGTTGACCGGCGCCGCCATCGGCCGCAAACGCGCTGATGAGGTACGCTACTGGATGCGGCTGACGCTCGTCTGGTCGGTTATTTTTGCCGTTGGCTACAGCCTGGTGTTTCTGATCTTTGGCAGCCATATTGTGCGCTTGCTGACAGATCTGCCAGAGGTGATAAGTGCCGCCGGGAACTACCTGCCCTGGCTGATTGCGCTGCCCCTGCTGGCCCACTGGAGCTATTACTTCGATGGTGTTTACATCGGTCTGGGGCTGACCCGAGCCATGCGCGACACCATGGCCATCAGTGCACTGGCGGTATTTGTGCCGGTCTGGCAGGTGAGTCAGTGGCTGCTCAGTAACGAAAACGCCAACCACGGTCTGTGGTTGGCGCTGAGTTTATTTCTGTTCGCCCGCGGCGTCAGCCAGTGGCTGTACCTGAAGCGCCCCGGTATGGCACCGGAGCAACTCATTTATCAGTAATAAGAATGCTCGCCGGCCTCGTGCTCGGTGGCATCGCGCACACCGGTCAGCTCTGACGGAAACTGCTGCAGCAGTTGTTTCTCGATGCCTTCTTTAAGCGTGACATCGACCATACTGCAACCATTGCAACCGCCGCCGAACTGCAATACCGCCACACCGTCGTCGGTGATATGGCTGATGGTGACGCGGCCGCCATGGCTGGCCAGCTGCGGATTAATTTCGGCCTGGATCAGGTAATCCACGCGTTCAATCAGTGGCGCATCGTCGTCCACTTTTTTCGCCTTGGCGTTCGGCGCTTTCAGGGTCAGCTGTGACCCCAGATCCTGCTCTTCAAAATCAATAACCGCGTCTTTCAGGAATGGCGCGCTACCGGAGTCAACCACGGCGTCAAAACCACTGAATGGCAGTACCTCATCATCGCCCTCTACCGATTCCGGCGGGCAATAAGACACACCACATTCAGCAGATGGCGTGCCCGGGTTCACCACAAATACACGGATATTGGTGTTATCCGGCTGTTCCGCAAGAAGTTTGCGGAAGTGCGCCTGGGCGCTTTCTGTAATACGAATCATGGGCAGTACACCTCAATGCTGTGCTTAGTAATATACTTGACTAAATTAGTAGGGTATATCTTACCGCAAATTTCATGCATTGCATAGTAAGTCACTTGGGCTTGAGTTAAATCTTTGCTAGGTTAAAAGCTGTTATTTACAGCTCAGGAAGTCATTATGCGACCCTTGTTTTTACGTATGATCAGCGTGGTTGCGGTAGCTTTTATGCTGCCCGCGCAAGCCACCACCCTTACCGATTATTTGCCGGATGATGTCACTTATGACCCGGATGTTCCTACTCCTGCCGAGGTACTGGGCTATGAAGTAGGCGAATGGCACGTACGCCACGACCAGCTGGTTCGTTATATGGAAGTACTGGCTGACCATTCCGACCGTTTTACTATTGAGTACACCGGCCGCACCCATGAACAGCGCCCACTGGTACTGCTTACCGTTACCGCGCCGGAAAATCACGGCAACATCGACCAGCTGCGCGACGCGCACATGGCAATTGCCGATCCAAACCGAAACGGCGATCCGGCCACTGCCCCGCTGGTGCTCTACATGGGCTACAGTATCCACGGTGATGAACCCAGCGGCAGCAATGCCTCACTGCTTTATGCCTACTACCTGGCCGCCGCGCAGGGCGAGAAAATTGAGCGGGTATTAAAGGACACCATTATTCTGCTGGACCCCAGCCTGAACCCGGACGGCCTGGCACGCTTTGCCCAGTGGGTTAACCAGCATAAGAGCGAAAACCTGGTAGCCGACACCCAGCACCGTGAACACGTGCAAGGCACGCCACGCGGCCGGGTAAACCATTACTGGTTCGACTTAAACCGTGACTGGTTATTGCTGCAGCACCCTGAATCACGGGCCCGCATTGCGAACTTCCAGAAATGGAAGCCAAATGTACTCACTGATTTCCATGAAATGGGTACCGACAGCACCTTCTTCTTCCAGCCGGGTATTCCGACCCGCCGCAACCCATTCACGCCTGAAGAAAACGTGGAACTGACCGAGAAACTGGGCGATCACCACGCCGCAGCGCTGGATGAGCAGGGCCATCTGTATTTTACCGAAGAAGCATTCGATGACTTCTACGTTGGCAAAGGCTCTACCTATCCTGACGTGCAGGGCGCTATCGGCATCCTGTTTGAACAAGCCTCAAGCCGCGGTCATGCCCAGGACTCCATCAATGGTGTGGTCGAATTTCCGTTCACCATCCAGAATCAGCTGACCACCTCGCTGACCACCATGTACGGTGCGCACGAGAACAAACGGCTGTTCCTTGATTACCAGCAGCGCTTTTATGACAACGCCCTGGCTGAGTCAACCAAGGCAGGTTTCCGCGGTTATGTGATCGGCGATGAGACTGATCCGGTGCGTCTGAACGGCATGCTGGAGATCCTTTCACAGCACGGCATTAAAGCCTATGCGCTGAACGAAAGCATCAAGATCGACAACCAGGTGTATCGTGCCGGCAGCAGCTATTATGTGCCGCTGGAGCAGCCTCAGTATCGCCTGATCCGGGCTATTTTCAGCACCCGTCAGAGCTTTCAGGACAACACCTTCTATGACGTATCAGGCTGGACCCTGCCAATGGCATTCAACCTGAACTTCAGTGAGTTCAAAAGCCGTCGCATCAACCTGTCCGATCAGCCATGGCAGCCAGCTGCAGATGCTGAAGTGGCACTGGCGGACGATGCCTACGCGTACGGTTTCGAATGGCACGGTTATCTGGCTCCCCGCGCCCTGCAGGAATTGCTCGAAGCAGGTATCTACGTGCGTCAGGCCAATAAGCCGTTTACCGCCAAAACCGCAGACGGAACGCACCAGTTTACCCCAGGCAGTGTGGTTGTGACGCGCGCCTATCAGGACCACGACTGGCAGCAAGTGCGTAAAAAAGTTGCTGAGGTTGCCGCCCGAAACCAGCTGGCCGTGCACAGCATTACCAGCGGCCTGACGCCGCAGGGTATTGACCTGGGTAGCCGCAATCTGCGTCCGGTGGACCCGGTCAACGTGATGATGCTGGTTGGCGATGGCGCCAGTATGTATGAAAACGGCGAAGCTTGGTACTACTTGGATCGCCACGTTGGTATTCCGCTGTCGATGGTCGACACGGATCGCTTCAGCCGCATCGACCTGGATCGCTACACCCACATCATTATGGTCGATGGCAGCTTCCGTCCGCTGAGCAAAAAAGACACCGAACGCCTGCAGCGCTGGGTGCGCAAAGGCGGCGTGGTTATCGGTCAGAAAGATGGCGCGCGCTGGTTAAGCGAAAACAAATTGCTGTCCGCTGAATTTGTCGAAAAAGAAGTGTTCGACAAGGCGTTCCAGGTCAGCGACGAGCGTTTTGTAGACATGGATGACTATCATGGCCGTCGCCGTCTGGCCGGTGCCATTGTCGGGCTGCAGCTGGATACCAGCCATCCGCTGGCATTTGGCTTCCCACGGGCAAAGCTGCCTGTATTCAAAGACTCGCTGACGGCGATGAACGTGCCTGATAAGAAGTTCATTACCGCGGCCCGGTATCTGGAAGAGCCGCTGCTAAGTGGCTATGCCGCTAAAGAAAACCGTGACGTACTGTCTGGCAAAGCGGCCATCGTGGCTCATCGTGTTGGTCAGGGCCGGGTTATCGGTTTCAGCGATAACGTGAACTTCCGGGCCTTCTTCTGGGGCAGCGCCAAGTTGCTGAGCAACGCCATCTTTATGGCGCCGGCTATTACCCCAACCGGTAATGCCGACGAAGATGCCGCAGCCGCCGCTGAAGAAGCAGCAGAGGCAGCACACGCTCACTAAGTGGGCCTGAAGTAATCATCTGAAGTAAGCGGTTGATGCGGCTCGGTATAAGCGAGCGTCCAGGCATCAACCGCTTTTGCCCCCCGCTTTAATAATGCCTGTGCCGCAGCGGAAACCGAGGCACCGGTTGTCAGTACGTCATCCACCACAGCAACCGTTAACCCGGTAACATCCCGCGTGCAATGCATGCTACTTAACATGTTGGTCCAGCGCTCGGTTGCCGAGGACTGATGCTGTGCGGTTTTATCATCATACAGCCGGCGCAGTAACCCCGGCGCGAACGGAATCTGCAACAGTGGCTGCAGCTCTTGTCCAAGCAGGCCCGCCTGGTTGTAACCACGCTCACACCAGCGTTTATAGGTCAGCGGCATAGCGACAATAAGATCAGGCCACGCCGCCGCGCGGTCCCGATAGCAATGACGCACCTGGGCCGCCAGCAACGGGGCCAGCAGGCGCGCCAGCTCCGGACTACTGCGAAACTTAAAGCGATGAACCAGTTGCTGCACTTCGGGCTGCCAGCTTAAGGCAGCAAACCAGTGCCTGCCCAGGGCCAGTTCCGGCCGCAGGCAGCGCCAGCGCAGACAACCCGGTGGCAGCCGCGGTAAATCACGCAGGCAAACCGAACAAAAGCCGCCATGATCACCAACGGCCATTGGCTGCCGGCAAATCCAGCAATATCCCCAGGGTAACTTGGCAAGTGTCTTCCACACCGCTAACATAGGCTCCTCCTTGAGCAGTAACAGCAGAACAACTAATGGTAACCTCTGTGTGGCAAAGCGTCAGCGGTGACGGAGCGGATATTGTTGTGCTCCATGGCTGGGGTTTGAATGCGAAAATCTGGACACCGGTGGTGCCGGCATTGTCCGAACTGGGCCGGGTACATTGTCTGGATCTGCCGGGTTATGGTGAGTCACCCTGGCCAGCCAGCCTGCCGGTTAACTTTGATAATCTCTGTGAGCTGGTCAGCGCCGCGCTACCTGAGCGCTGCCATCTGATTGGCTGGTCGCTGGGTGGCCTGGTCGCCACTGCCATTGCCCTGAAGCAGCCCGAACGCGTCAGCTCGCTGACCACTGTGGCCTCATCGCCGTACTTTCCTGAAGCTGGCGACTGGCCGGGTATCGAACCGCATATACTCAATACCTTTGCGCGGCAGCTGAGCAAGGACTTCCGCCGCACCGTTGAACGTTTTCTGGCATTGCAGTCGATGGGTAGCCCGCACGCACGCGAGGATGTACGGCAAATCAAAGAGTGGCTGTTCAGCAAGCCGATGGCCCCGGTAGAGGTACTGAACGCCGGGCTGGATATGCTGGCGGAAGTGGACTTACGGTCACAACTACAGCAGATCCAGATGCCCTTTCTACGGATGTACGGGCGGCTTGACGCGCTGGTTCCCACGGCGGTGATTCCGCAGGTGGATGCGCTTGCGCCGCAGAGCCAGTCAGTCATTGCTGAACGCTGCAGCCACGCGCCTTTTATCAGCAATCCGCAGCAGTTTATCCGTGACTGGCAGGCATTCTTTCACAGCCTGCCTAATCCGCGCTGACTATTATTTCTGGCAATGGGTGCAGTACACGGTGCTGCGCTGGCCCAGCCGGATCTCTTTGAGCTGGCTTTTACACTGCATGCATTGCTTACCGCCACGCCCGTAAACCATTAACTGCTGCTTAAAGTAGCCGGGCTGACCATCGGCCTGAGTAAAATCCTGCAGGGTAGTGCCGCCCTGCCGGATGGCCTCAGCCAGGGTGGCTTTGATCACCGGCACCAGTTTTTCATAACGGGCTTTGCTGACTTTACCCGCCGCCCGCTTTGGATTGATTCCAGCTTTAAACAGCGCTTCATTGGCATAGATATTACCCACCCCCACCAC
>CAYWXF010000015.1:0-14190 GCA_964462025.1 uncultured Pseudomonas sp.
TGCACCTGGCCAGCCGCAATATGCCGATGCCGCGGTTTTTCCTGAAGCAGGAGCTGTTCTGGGTGCCGGTTATCGGGCTGGGCTGCTGGACCCTGGATATGCCCTTTATGAAACGTTATTCACGCGAACAAATCGAGCGTAACCCGAAGTTACAGGGCAAAGACATCGCCACCACCCAGCGAAAATGTGAGAAATTCCGGCATATCCCAACTACGGTGATTAATTTCTGCGAAGGCACCCGTTTCACCGCCGAAAAGCAGCAGCGCAAAAACAGTGAGTTTCAGCACCTGCTGCCACCAAAAGCCGGCGGCACCGCCTTTACCCTGCAAACCATGGGGCAGCAGTTTGATGCCATCCTGGATATTACCATCGCGTATCCACACAGCAGTAAGTCCACCGTGTGGGCGCTGCTTAGCGGACAGTTGCGGGATGTTTATGTGAATGTGGAAACGCTACCGGTAACAGAGGATCTGATTGGTAGTTATTTTGAAGATGCGTTATTTAAAACCCATTTTCAGAACTGGCTGAACAGCCGCTGGCATCGTAAGGACAAAATTATGGGCGGCTTACTCGAACAGGCCGGGCAGCCGCCCACAGTCACTATGGGTTATTTTTCCAGTAAGTAACCGGCAAGTTTAACAAAATCACCGATGAAGTCCTGGCTGTCACGGAAACCAGCCGGGTTCATTTTGTATTTACCGTTAACGATAAAGGTCGGCGTTGCGTTCACGCTCAGGTTACTGGCGTTGCGATCCATTTTGTTCGCCATGCCCCGTACTGAAAAGCTGTTCATTGCCTTATCCAGCTCTTCCGGTGGAATGCCATGCGCGGCAAAGATATCCTGCAGGTCTTCTTTGCTGCCAATCATATTGTTATCAATAAAGTTGCGCTTGAAAATCGCGTCGCTGATTTCCGCTTCCTTATTCAGTTGGCGGGCTACAAGGTAAGCGCGCGACAGGCTGATGCCCATACCTTTGTAGTTAATAAAAGACACATGATTTTTTTCAAATTTATCCGGATATTCGGTGGCCAGCGCTTTGGCGATCGGTTCAAAGCGGTAGCAAGCGCTACATAAAAATGAAAAATATTCACGGATTTCCGGCTTCTCGGTGGCCGTTTCAGCGATCACTTCATAGTGCACGCCTTCTTCGAACTGCTGCGCCGCAGCAGGCCACATGACTAACGCCAAAACAGCAAAAAACAACTTTTTCATGGGTTACTTCCTAGTTTCTATCAACGATTAAAGTTCGGTTGCAGGTCGATAGGATCTTCCTGCAATACTGCAAATTGTTCTTTCAGTGTCAGTACCTGTTGTTCCCAGTACCGCTGCTCGGCAAACCAGGGGAATGCCCGTTGAAACGCCACATCATTCCAGCGCCGTGCTAACCACGCCATGTAGTGTATGATGCGAAAACTGCGTAAGGGTTCAATTAATACTGTCTGCCGGCTATCAAATTCACAAAATTCTTCGTAACCACTTACCAGCGCGTCCAGCTGCAGGGTTCGTTCCTGCCGGTCATCCCCCGCCAGCATCATCCACAGATCCTGAATCGCCGGACCACTGCGGGCGTCATCAAAGTCGACAAAAGTCAGCAGGTCATCATGCAGCAGCATATTGGCAAGATGACAGTCGCCATGCAATCGTTGCACGTCAAAGGGGCTAAAATCAACCTGTCGTAACTGCTCTGCCAGCGGCTCAGCAATGGCCCAGAAGGCGGTCTGCAGATTGTCAGGCAGCAGCGGCGACTCGCGCAGGGTATTCAGTGATTCAGTCACAAACTCATGGTAATTCACTGCCGGCCGGTGAACGAAAGTTCCGGTACGGGCAACGGCATGCAGCCGCCCGACTTGCCGGCCGATACGCTCTAGCTGATCCAGATCGCCCGGCTCAACGGCGCGCCCGCCGATACTCGGAAATACCGTGAACCGGTAACCACCAAAACGATGCAGGGTCTGCTGGTCCAGCACCAGCGGGGACACCACCGGAACTTCTTCCGCCGCCAATTCCGTCGTAAAGGTATGTTCTTCGAGGATCTGTTCGTCGCTCCAGCGCGCCGGCCGGTAGAACTTAGCGACATAGCGCTTGCCGTTATCGGCGACAAACTGATACACGCGGTTTTCATAACTGTTTAACGCCAGCAGACCCGACGCCGGGTCGACACCGACTGACGCCAGGGCATTGGCGATAAGATCCGGCGTCAGCCCGGTAAAACTGAAGTCCTGACTATCGGCTTGTCGCTCATCATCATTCATAAATAAAACTCGTGACATGGCGCTGTACGATATCACCTTCAATGCTTTTTACCACAAAAGTGACATCCTGCACCCGCTCAGTAACCTGCTCGGGATTTACTGCCAGCGTCACCGGGACATTGGCCACTTCGCCGCCATCAACGCTCACCCGCGTATCACCTTTCAATTGCGTATCACTAAAGCCTTCGGTATCAATCACAAAGGTTTTCGGCAACTGGGATTTATTGAGGATCTTCAGGGTATAGGTATTTTCCACCCAGCCTTCCATATTGATCGAATACAGCTGATTGCGATCGCGCAGGATATCAACCTGCAGAGGCACCCGGGTAGCAATTTCCCACACCAGTAACCCGGCCATCAGAATCATCGCGACAAAATAGCCGATGCTCTTGAATCGCAACTTGCGGGTTTTGCCGCCCTCCAGATTGCGTTCGGTAGTGAAGCGGATTAACCCGCGCGGATAGTTCATCTTATCCATCACGTCATTACAGGCATCGACACAGGCACCGCAGTTAATACATTCGTACTGCAGGCCGTTACGGATATCAATACCGGTGGGGCACACCTGCACGCACATGTTGCAGTCAATACAATCACCTAATCCCAGTTCGTGGCGGTCGGCTTTGCGCGGGCGTCCGCCGCGCGGTTCACCGCGGCGCGGATCATAAGAAACCGTGACTGTGTCCTTATCAAACATCGCTGACTGAAAACGTGCATAAGGGCAGATATGGGTACACATGATCTCGCGCATCCAGCCCGCATTGCCATAAGTACAGAAAGCAAAGAACAGCACCGAGAAGGTGGCCCAGAAGCCCGTATCCAGGGTGAAAAAATTCACGAAAAGTTGACGGATGTCAGTAAAATAACCGACAAAAATCAGCGCGGTGAGCAGGGAAACAATAATCCAGGAGGTATGCTTGGCGGTTTTGCGCCACAACTTGTCAAAATCCCAGGGCCGTTTGTCGAGCGCCATGCGCTGATGCCGGCTGCCTTCGATTTTTTTCTCAAACCACATAAAGATGAAGGTCCAGGTGGTCTGCGGACACATAAAGCCGCACCACACCCGGCCATATAAGGTGGTTACAAAAAACAGCGCAAAGGCCGCCACTATGGTCAGCCAGGCCAGAATGGTTAAATCCTGAGGCCAGAGCGTCATGCCAAAAATCCGGAAGCGCTGTTCAGCAATATTCAGCAGTACCGCCTGCTCGCCGTTGAACTGCAGCCACGGAATAACCGCAAACAGCGCCAGCAATAAAAACCCGAAGCCACGCCGGAACCACTCCAGCTTACCTTTGGTATCCCGCACGTAAATACGGCTACGGGGCGCGTAATTATTATTGCTTTGATTGGGATCCGGCCGCTGGATCTTCACCCGGTCAGCCGCAACAACCTTCACCTTCTGTTCCATAACAGTACCGCAGATGTCGCTCTGAATAGTTATCGTGCGGCTATTTTACCACATAAAAAATGAGGGGGATCCCTCATATAAAAGCCAGCGCAACCCTGCAACCATCTACAGGTTACCAAACTGATTCAGTTCATGATTCATATAACAACAGCAGGGACCTATTATGAAAAAATTTACTTTATCCACAGTTGCAGCGCTGGCGCTCGCCGCCGCACCCGGCCAGGCGGCCGCCGAAGCAATTATCGGTGAACAACTACAGGCAAAAATATCGACTCTGGCAGTGACTGACACCGTTATGGCCGTTATTACCTATGATCAGCTTGAGCCAGTATCCGAAGCCCAGATTCAAACCTTACTAAACCTCAATATTACCGATGGCGTGCAGTTTTCTTCACTACCCATCATCGGTGTTGTAGCTACTCCGGCCCAGATTAAAGAAATTGCACAACAAAGTGATGTACGCTCGATTTGGCTGAACCGTGACCTCGAATACTTTAATGCCGACGCCCGGCAGATCACCGGGGTTGCCCAGCTGCAAAGCAACGAGTTCATGCAGCGCAATAATACGACCTTTACCGGTCGCGGCGTGACTATCATGGTCAACGACACCGGCATTGACGCTTCGCATCAGGACTTGTTGTTTGGTGACACCGTGGTAGAAAACGTGCAGGGCCTGACGCATGCTGAGGCCATTAGCCTGGTAGCACCAACCGGTGGCTTCGTGCTGGAGGGCCAGATCAATACTGACCTCAACAGCGGACATGGAACCCATTGCGCGGGCACTGTTGCCGGAACTGGCCTTATGTCCGAAGGCAAATACATGGGCGCAGCGCCCGATGCAGACATTGTTGGTTATGGCTCGGGTGCTGGCATCTCAATTCTTGATGCCGTTGGTGCCTATGATTACGCCATCAATAATGTTTACGCTTTTAACTCGCCGATCCGGGTAATGAGTAATTCCTGGGGTAGCAGCGGTAAATTCAGCCCGGACAGCCCGGTCAGCATCGCCTCTTACAAAGCGTATAAACTGGGTATTTTATCGGTTTTCGCGGCCGGAAACTCAGGCCCCGGTGAAGACAGCCACAACCCCTATGCGCAGATTCCATGGGGCATTTCAGTAGGTGCCGGTGATAAGTTTGGCAAACTAGCTGGCTTCTCATCACGCGGTCTGAACGGTGAAAGCGGCACCTTTACCATGCCTGACAACACCAGCTGGACCTACCATAATGAAGTCACTATTGTCGCGCCAGGTGTAGATATCATTTCGACCCGCGCCAGCACCAACCTTTCAGCGAATGGCGGCGACGCCGACCTGGACGCCATCGAAACTGAATACCTGCCTTTCTATACCATGATTTCCGGCACCTCAATGGCCACCCCCCATGTGGCCGGTATTGTCGGCCTGATGCTGGAGGCCAATCCTGAACTCTCGCCTTTGGATATAAAACGCTTACTGCAGGAAACGGCAACTAATATGCCGGGTCTCGAAAAATGGGAAGTCGGCGGTGGCTACGTAAACGCGAAAGCTGCTGTTGCTGCGGCGCTCGGTAATAATCCTGGTTATGTTTCCAGCGTTAATAATCTCAGCACCTTTAATGCCAATGCACTGATGGAGCCGAGTGATCAGGTTGAGAACTTTGAAGTGCTGTACAGCCCGGTGGGCGAGCCCGATACTTACAGCTTCCAGGTTGGTCCTGAAGTCGCCTGGGTGAAAGCGAGTGCCAATACCGACGCGAATACCACCAAGCTGGTGCTGGTTGCGCCTGACGGTACCGAGTACTTCGGTAACCTGACCTTACCGGTACTGGAAACCGGCATGCGGGTTTCTGCTCCTGGCCAGGAAGGCACCTGGCAAGTCTATGTCTACGGCCTGACCTCGCTGTCCGGCGTGGATCCTGACCCCATTGATGCCACTAACGGTCCAGGCGTACCTGAGATCATCAGTGGTACTGTCAGCTTCCTGAACAGCGGCGGTTATGAAGGTGTGGATGATATTGAAGGTCACCCACAGCAAAATGCCATTGAGTTCGCCGTTGCTGAGCGTCTGATGGACGGCTTTAACACGGTTAAATTCCGCCCTGACCACGATTTAAAACGTCAGGATCTGGCCCAGTATCTGGTGATGGGTGCGGCCATCCGTCAATACCGCGATCTGCTGAACGAGCCCGCGCCGGAGTTAGGCCATGTCAGCCCGGGGTTTGAGGCCGTTGCACATGCGGTTTCGAGCCCGGGATCAGCACTTAAAGATAACCTGCACCAGCAGGACCCTCTCTTTGTAAACGCCAATGACAGTTTCGACGGACGCAGTTCGGTCAGCAAGCTGGACCTGGCTTATATGATGGTCACAGCTTTAGGATTGCAGGAACAGGCGGAAGCTTTCGGCGCGGAACAGGACATTATTGTCGACTACCGTGGTCAGCAAGTGGTGTTGCAGGATCAAAACAACATTCCCGCTCATTTGCGTGGCTATGTGCAACTGGCCATCAACTACTCGCTGCTCAATGTGCGGTTCAGTATCGAGCAGGACCCATTTGCGCTGGAACCGACTCTGAGCGCGGCCTTTCTGCCTGCTGAAACCATCAGCCGCGCACGATACGCTGTCATTGCCGGACGCTACTACTCCAACTACCTGGAATCTCTGTAATCCCCTGCGGGGCTCGCAAGAGCCCCGGTTTTTTCGATGTAACGGGTGACATTTTGTACAGCACGCGGTAGTTTAGAATTAAATTTGTATCAAAATGTAACCACCTGTGAGGGCACGACTATGATGTTTCTACGCCTTATCTTACTGTCAGCACTAGTGCTGCCGGTCACGGTCAGCGCCACGACGATTGATGTAAAATTCAATCAGGCTGCGCATTCGGTCAAGGCCGAAATTAATTTATCTCCTGCGGTGAGCCTGGACTTCTCAATTGGCTTTGAGAATGCCGTAGGGCTGACCCCACAAAATTTCACGATCAACGCGGAGCTCATCAACCTGACGGATCCCCGCATTGTGAACCGGCTGCCGGATAGCCTGCTGACCTCATTGCCATCAGCGTTCCCGGTACTGATTTCTGTTGAGCCGGATCCCGCCAAAGGCTTTGCTTTTAGCGGAACCGCAGATATTGAACTCTACACCAAGACGCTGCACTACACGGAAGGAACACCCTTACGACTGTTTCACGCTCACGGTAACGAAACCTTTCAGGATATAACCACCATGACCGGTGCCGGCAGTTACCGGGTGCGCGGCAGCGGCGGCCAATTCTCAGATTTTGTGGTGCTGGTCGATCTGCGGAGCAATCTTAGTGTCATCAATGAAAAAGTGACGCAGCTACAGAACTTTACCAGCTCGGTACAACAGCAACTTAGCTATGATGCAGAGCTGCAACTCACCAGCCTGGTGCAGGACATCGCCGATGCTGTGGCGCAGAACCAGTTATCTCAGGCTACGGTTGCGGTAAATGAATTGATCCGGCTGTTAGAGCTTGATGACGGCGTGCTGTATCCAGACGTATGGCGCTCATCTGACGATGTGACGAACGTGCGCGGCCGGTTACTGAGTATTACCCGCACCCTGCGTTATAGCTTACGGATTCATTAAGCAGGTGCGCTATGCCCGTTAACTGTCAGATCCTCTACCGGGATCGCTTTGTACCTAAGGCCACCTTGTTTGAACAGCGTGGCTATTTGATTGGGCGCGATCCGCAATGTGATATTCACGTTGATCACGCGGATGTTTCCAGGCGTCATGCCCACCTGCGGCACGACGGTGAGAGCTGGCAGCTAACCGATCTAAACAGCAGTAACGGCACCTTTATCAACGGCCAGCGCCAAGCCCGGATTCAGCTAGACGGCCCGGCAGTGGTTACGCTGGGCTCACTGGATTTTCAGCTGACGCCGCTGAGCCATCGTGAACTGACCACGGATATTAATCATGCCGCATGGCTGCATAAGCGCGTGCAGTCCGCCCTGCGCCAGTGTGCAGTTGCCGACTCAGTAGCCGCCATGCTTGATAGTGCCCGGCGCACCGTAATGTCATTGCTGAACAGTGACCGGGCGGCGCTGATTTTTCTCGATTCCGATACCTCGATACAGGCCTGCCGCGGCTATCCGGAATGGCTTGATGACGGCACCTTCAGCGGCTCGACCACGCTGATCAGGCAGGCAACAAAAGCCGCTGTGCCGCTGGCGGCGAACAATGCCCAGACACACCAACACCTGCAACATCAACCCAGCGTGCAGCGTCACCGTATTAAAGCAGCCATTGCCTGCCCGGTAATTCAGGCCGGCCAGGTTATTGCCGTTTTTTATGCCGACAGCCTGCGCGACCACCACCTCTTCACACAGCAGGATATTGATTTGCTGCAGGCCTTTGCGCGGCAACTGGCCATGCACCTGTCACTGGCCAGCATCGACGAACAGCTGGAGCAGTTTGAAGCCCGCCTTCACCAGCAGTACGCCTGAGCAATTTGAAATAATTCATGCCCCGGTTTATCTGTGATACTTTGTAGATATCCTACATTGAGCTGTAACGGAGCGTGCCGGCCTTGGTTCAGGATGACTCGCGATCGACTATTGTGAACACTGATACTCAGCCACTGCAAGGCGCTGCGCGCCTGCCAGCAGGCTCGCTATTGGCTGACCGCTTTAAAATCATCGAGTTGCTCGGCCATGGTGGTCAGGCACAGGTCTATCGGGCCCACGACCAGGTGCTGGGTATCGATATTGCGCTAAAAGTTGTACTAACCGCTCACCGTCTGGCCCAGTCTGAAATCGACAGCATGCGTAATGAAGTCTTACTTGCGCGGCAACTGAATAACCCTCACATCGTCCGCATCTATGAATTCTATCAGACGCAGGATTATGTCTTTTTCACCATGGCCCTGGTATCCGGCCGTTCCCTGTCGGCAGTGCTCGAGCAGGGGGTTGAACCGGCCCAGCTCGACCGCTGGTTCAGTCAGTTACTTGATGCACTTCAGATCTGCCATGAAGCTGAGATTGTCCACGGTGACATCAAGCCTGCTAACCTGATGATCAATGACCAGGATGAACTGGTGCTGGTTGACTTTGGCATCGGTAAACACCTGGCTGCGCCGTTACAAACTGCAGGTACCAGCGAGTTTCTGGCGCCGGAGGTGAAAGAGTCGGGTAATCTGTCCGCTGCCAGTGACCGCTATGCGGCGGGCAAAATCATGGCAGAGATGCTAAGTGCACTGGTCACTGCAAAGCGGCCGCGACGCTTTTCTGGCTGGCGCATGCGGCGCCAGCGTATCGTGGTGGGGCTACAACACCAGCAGCCGCATCAGCGTCTTTCGATCGCAGCTTGTCGTGATCTGCTGCAACCCGCCACCACTGAGCGAATGGCGGTGTTTGGCTGGGCCGCCGGTGTCGCCGTGTTAGCGGTTATCGGGCTAATGCTGTGGCAACAACAAACCAGCCTTCCGGCTCCCGCGGTTACCGAACAAGCGGCCACAGTCATCGCCATCACCACCGACTCGGCGGATCAGGAACTGCTTGATGTCGCTGAGTTCACGCAGCTTTCCCTGCAGTCACTACCTAACCTGTATGCCCTTGATGTCCGGCAGGTACAACAAATACAGAATAATCTGGCGATTGCACCGGCTAACTCGCAGCGCGACCGCGAGCGCCTGGCGGAACTGGTAAATAGTAATTTGTTAGTGGTGCTAAGCCGCCGTCAGCTTGGTCAGGATAACTTCATTCACCTGTTAGTCACCGAAGCTCCCGGCGACAGGGTACGGATAAACACCCGTTTCGACCTCTCGACGAACCGCCTGGCAGCGATACCAGGCCTGATTCTTGAGACGTTGTCGGCAGAACTCGACCAGAGTGACATACCGCTGGAGCTTGACGAATCCACCGCCACCTTGCTGCAGGCCATTCAGCACGCCCTTGCCGATGGCGATCAGCAGCAGGCGCTGGTGCTGCTTAACCGGCTGAAAGAGGAAGATGCTGGCCGCTTCTGGCTACTGCGTGGCGATGCGTTGCTGGCGGCCAGTAAAGGCAACTATCAGCAAGCGGCGACCGTGCTCGATAAGTTACTGGCTGATTATCCAAACCGGCCCGATTTACTTGCTGAGCGCGCTGCCCTGGCATTCGCGACCAATGATCTCAGTGCCGCGAAAAAATACTACCAACAGGCGGTGGCCGGCGATCCTGGTCAGGCCATCTGGTGGTTCGAACTTGCGAAAATTAAGATTATTCAGGGGGATATCCGTGACGCGCTGGATAACGAGTTATTGCAGGCACTGGTCCGGTTCCGCCAGAACGAAGATGCCGCTGGCCAGGGTCTGGTGCTCAATGCCTTTGGAGTGGCCCATTTACGCCTGGCACAGTTTAGTACTGCCGCCGACTATTTTAGCGAGGCACTGACTTATCGCACTGCTGAGTCGGCGCCATCGGATCGCGTCACCACGCTGTCAAATCTGGCTACTGCCCAGGCCATTGAAGGTGATTACCAGCAGGCGGACCAGAACTTACAGGAAGCCCAGAAGCTGGTCGCTTCGTTGAATGATGCACTGGGTGTCGCCCACATTGAAAATGAACGCGGCTTACTGATGGAAGAGCAAGGCTTTTACACAGAAGCGCTGGGGCACTACAAAACAGCTCTGGATATCCGGCTGCAGGCCGGGGACGATTACCAGCAAAGCCAAAGCATTAATAACGTCGCTTTTATTCACTTCTTACTCGGCGATTTTAGTCTGGCAGAAGTCTACTGGCGTCAGGCTCTGCAGGTACTGGAAGACATGGAAGAAACCGCCGTACTGCATAGCACCCAGACTAACCTGGCCCAGTTGTTGGTGATCCGCGGACAGTTTCAGCAGGCCGAGCAGGTACTGGCCCAAATTCTGGCCCATCAGGATATTAGCCCTGAAGCAGAGTTCGCGACCTACCTCCAGCTCAGTAAACTCAACTTTGCCCAAAGCCGGGTCGCGGTGGCCGCAGAAAATATTACCCAGGCCATATCCATAGCCGCGCGCATCAAGGATAACCGCGCGGTCACCGAAAGCTTGCTATGGGCTGCAGAAATTGCCGTTAATTTGCATCAGCGTGACCTGCTGAATAAGTATCTGACGGAACTGGCACCGCTGGTAGCCGAGTTTAATGTCGAGCAAGAATTGTATTACCGCTGGTTGCTGGTGCGCCAGCAACTACAAGCCAATGCTGGCAACGCGCACAGCAACGGGCTGGATCTTATCGATAGTGTGCTGACCCGGTCCGTATCGCGCATTTCCGAAGCCAGGATTTTAGCTGACCTGGCAGGTCGGTTTGCGTTGCCAGCCGATCACGCCATCTGGCAACGGCTGGAACAAATCATCAGCCCGGCAATGTATGAAGCCTATCTCGCCTATCTCGCCGCCCAGAACGCTCCCGCTGCGCAACAAAGTCTGCGTGCACAGCTAGCGCGTTATCCCCTATACTGGCGTAACTTTGAGTTTTATACCGCGCTGCCCGGCAGTGAGGCCGATGCGCTTGCCGACAGCGCCCTACAACGCCTATACGGCCTGATGAATGATGAGCAACGACAAGCCTACCAACAATTTGCCGACGCCCACCGAGCTCCTTGAGCTGGTGCAGCAAATGCGGACGCAGCAGGAAGCACTGCGGGAACAACTGCGCCATGAACAAAGCGCGCTGCAGACGCTGGCGCGCCGGTTATGGCTACAGCAGGAGCATGAACGGGCGCGCTTATCGCGTGAACTTCACGATGGCGTCGGCCAGTTACTGACCGGCCTGAAAACCCAGCTCGGCCAGAGTGCCGCTGCGAATCCCGCGCTGACCCCTTTATATGAAACCGCCAGCGACGCCGTCGAGAGTATCCGCTCATTATCGCGCCTGATGCACCCAACCGTACTCTCTGACTTAGGCTTAGCCGCCGCCATATCCTGGCTGGATCGTCAGCTATTACAACCTGCCGGCATTCAGTGCCAGTCAGAGCTGGATATTCCAGCCGATCTTGATATGGACCTGCAAATCTTTCTGTTCCGGCTTATCCAGGAAGCCATGGTCAATACCGTCAAACACGCTGGCGCCCGCCAATTCTCGATTTACCTGCAGCAGGCCTCTGATAGTTTACGACTGGATTTACTGGATGATGGCAAAGGCTTTGCGGCCGGCGCGACGCAATCAGGTATTGGTTTACAGAGTATGCGCGATCGCTGCGAGGCGTTCGGTGCCGACATTAATGTGAGCAGTTCGCCGGGTAACGGTTGCCAGATTTCTGTCAGCCTTGCTTACCAGCAAGCGGGCGGGTCATTTTCACCGGAGTTACTATGATCAGGCTGATCCTGGCTGACGACCATACCCTGGTACGCAATGCTATTGCCCAGGCACTGGAAGCTACCGGGCAATTCAGTGTGGTCTGCCAGTGTGCTGATGGTGCCGAGCTATACCAAGCTGCCATCAGTACCCCCGCCGATGTGATTCTGATGGATATTTCCATGCCCAAAATGAATGGCTTTGTGGCGCTGGATAAGATTCTGCAGCAGCGGCCACAGAGTAAAATCATAGCCCTCAGTATGCACAACGAAATGGAATATATAGACGCGATTCGTCGGGGCGGCGCTCAGGGCTATGTTTTTAAAGACGCGACCACAGAGCAACTGACCCGGGCGATCTTAAGGGTGATTGGCGGCAAGACCTGTTTTCCGCAAGCAGCGAACGACAGCGGAATCGCAAACCCGGCCGCCGGCGACGTCGCTGGTCCATCGCTGGATGTGCTGACACGCCGCGAGCGTGAAGTATTTTTTCTGGTGGTCGCCGGCCGCTCCACCCGTGAAATTGCCAACCTGCTGGCAATGTCCGCGAAAACCGCAGAGAATCATCGCGGCAAAGTGCTTAAGAAACTTGGCGCTGCGAATACCGTAGAACTTATCCACTTTGCGGCAAAGCGCGGCCTGCTCGAACCTTAGTGACTACCCCGCTTACGCCCGAAATCGGCAGTCTGTTCGCCGGTTGCTAATGCCACCGCCGTATCCAGCAACACATTGGTGCCAGCTTCAACATCATGCCAGTGTGACCACTCGTCCGGCGCGTGGCTGACCCCGTTCAGCGACGGAATAAAAATCAACCCGGCATCGGTAATATCAGTGAAGAACTGGGTATCGTGCCCGGCTCCGCTGGGCATCCGCAGGTAGCTCAAACCGCGCGTTTTGACCTGTTCTTCGATCAAATCAGTTAAGCGCTCAGAACATAGCTTTGGTTCCAGCCAGCTGATCTCTTCATACTCAAACATCAGCCGGTGCTTACGGGCGATGGCAGACAGTGTTTTATGGCAGGCGTTGGCGAGCTCTCGCATCACCTCATCGCTCATATCGCGGCCGACAATAGTGAATACGGCTTCGCCGGGTACGGTATGAGGGTGACCGGGCTTCAGCTCAACTTTACCCACGGTTATGCGCGTTTTATCGGTGCCGTTTTCATTAATAATGCGGTCAATCTCATGAGCAAAATCGGCCAGCCCCGAGAACGCATCGCTGCGCATATCCATCGGCGCGGTACCGGCATGATCCGGCTTGCCTTTCAGATGCACAATCCAGTTGAACACGCCCGAGATACCGTCAACCACACCAATCTGCAGATCTTTCTGGAATAGCACCGGCCCCTGTTCAATGTGCAGCTCCAGGAAAGCCTTCAGTTGTTCCGGCTGCCAGGCGGCATCCAGCGCTTTCATCACATCCAGCCCCTGCAGTTCCATCGCATCTTTTAGTTGCACGCCATCGGCATCGTGGGCAGATAATAACCCGTCCGGCGTGAGCATCCCGGTCATTGCCTGGGCACCCAGCATGCCGCCAAAACGGCCTTCTTCTTCAGCGGTCGCTACTCCCCAGACCGGATACTCAAGCTGCAGCCCCTCATCTTCAATGGTCTGCAGCACTTCGAGTGCCGCCATAACGCCTAAGGCCCCGTCAAACATGCCGCCGGCGGGTACCGTATCAATATGGGAACCCATCAGCACCGCTGGTTTATCCAGCGTCTGGTTACCGAAAAACACATTACCGGCACCATCCATGTAGGTGTCCCAGCCTAGTTTTCTTACTTTTTCCTGCAGCCATTGCCGGCTTTGCATATCCGCATCACTAAAACCCGGACGGTAGATACCCCGGTTACTGTCGTTATAGCCAATTCTGGATAACTCGATTAAATTCGCTTTAAGTCGTTCGCCATTGATTTGCATAGTCCCTCGCTAAGCTACTTATTCGGTAGCTGATTATTTTGCGTACACTAGTTAAGTGTAGGCGAAAAAAAACCCGAACCACAAAGTGGTCCGGGTAAAGGGTTATAACAACCAGTTCACAGGGAAGTCAGGCAGTAGCTTAACCGCCATAAATGACAGTGTTATGACAACGCACTTAACCGATACGACGGGCTGTCGCAGCTGCGTTCAGTACGGCGGCCATTTTGATCGAGTGCTGAATAGCCTGCGCCGAAATATTGTGTTTAAGCAATACGCCTACGTGCGAGTCAATACACATACCGCAACCGTTCAGCGCTGAAACGGCCAGTGAATAGAGTTCAAAGTCAGC
>CAYWXF010000015.1:14290-35234 GCA_964462025.1 uncultured Pseudomonas sp.
AATTGGGTCGGAGTCATACCAGAGGTATCGACATTACCGAAAATACTCGACAGGTTGAGTTTGGTATCTTTACCGTGCTCACCGAGCTGCTGTTTATAATCTGCAATGCTCATATAAATCTCCTTGGAAAAAAGAGGTGCCACAAACGTGGCACCTCAAAGGACATCACCAAAAGTAGGGGAGTGATGCCCGCTTACAGGGTTTCGCCACCAACTGCACGGTTACATGGGCACAGTTCATCGGTTTGCAGGCTGTCTAAAATCCGCAGCACTTCGGCTGGGTTACGGCCAACATTCAGGTTGTTTACCGACACGTGCTGAATCACATTGTGCGGGTCAACGATGAAGGTAGCGCGCAGTGCCACATTCTCTACTTTGTCACGGATACCCAGGCCATCGATCAGCGCGCCTGAGTCAGCAAATGAATACTGCTGCAGGTTTTTCAGATCCGGATGTTCACGGCGCCATGCCAGCTTCACAAACTCGTTATCGGTGCTGCCACCCATGACCACTGCGTCACGGTCAGCAAATTCGTCGTTCAGCTTCGCGAACTCAACAATTTCAGTTGGGCAGACGAAGGTGAAATCTTTCGGGTAGTAGTAAATAATTTTCCACTTACCAGAGAAGCTTTCGTTAGTGATGGTTTCAAATGCGCTTTCGCCGTTTTCTTCTGGCAGGTTAAAGCCGGGCTTGGCTGCTACAACCGAAAATTCTGGTAATTTGTCGCCTACTGTTAACATATACGTTCTCCTTGAGGATAAGGTTAGTTATCAAAGTCTGAAGCGCTTTCGCCTCGAGTCGGGGAGCATAATAAGCCGCACGCCTTATTTGTTAAAACGAATAAAACGGATTATCATAATCGATAATACCAATTAAACGGGATCGACAGATGAGCAAATTACCGAGCCTGAAAAATCTGAGTTATCTGCTGGCCCTGCACCAGCATCAGAACTTTAACCGTGCCGCAGAAGCGTCTCATGTCAGCCAGTCCACCCTCAGCAGCGGTATCCAGAATCTGGAAGAGCAACTGGGCTGCCAGCTGATTGAGCGCGATCATAAATCATTTTTGTTCACCAGCATGGGTGAGCAGGTAGTAGATCAGGCCCGACAAATCCTCACCTCGACCGAAGAGTTGCTGAACTTTGCCCAGAGCCAGGGCAAGCTGATGGAAGGCCCGATGCGGCTTGGTTGCATCCCCACCATCGCGCCTTTTTTACTTGGCGATTTGAGCAAATCATTACAACAGCAGTACCCTAAGCTGCAGCTTAACTTCCGCGAAGACACCACCAGCAATCTGCTGCTGCATCTGCGCAACGGCGAACTTGATGCGCTGGTACTGGCGTTGCCGATCGACTTGCAGGGCAACCTGAGCTACGTACTGGGACGTGATCCATTTAAGCTGGTCATGCATAAACAATTAGCAAGCGAACTGAACGAGCCGGTGGTATACAACCAGCTTCCGGATCAGTCGATTTTTCTGCTCGAACGCGAGCATTGCCTGACCGGCCATGCGGTGGCTGCCTGTGAGCTGGCTGATTCGGCCAAGATTAATCCGTTTACCGCGACCAGCCTGCATAGCCTGGTACAAATAGCGGACGCCCGCTTAGGCGCGACTTTTTTGCCGCAGATGGCCATTGACCGGGGAATCTTAAATGGTACCGACCTGGTGGCACTGAAACCCTCCGGACAGCAGGCCGCGCGCGAAATCGGACTGGTGTACCGGGCGACGACCAGCCGCCGGCAGACATTTCGCAAGCTGGCCGAGTCGATCGCCGCACTTTTACCCGAGCCAACCTTAAGCTAACTCGTACAACTAGTGAATTTGGCCTATATTTGAATGACTTTAGTTTGCCAATTACCTGTGCAGAAAACTGCTGCAGACAATTACAGGAGCAACACCACATGATGAAGAAAACCGTGCTGGCCACAGCGATTCTAACATTAAGCCAGTTACCCACAGCACTGGCGCCTGCCGCTGCTGAAGAGGTGTCGACCGAACGCCACAAAGTCAGCATCAATACCCTGGCTTCAGGCTTAAGCCACCCCTGGGGCATGACCTTTCTGCCCTCAGGCGATCTGCTGGTCACCGAGCGTGGCGGCGATTTGCATAAAGTCAGCCTGGACGGCACCATCAGTGACCCGATTAAAGGCGTACCCGAAGTGGTCGCCGAGCGCCAGGGCGGGCTGCTGGACGTTACTTTGGATCCTGATTTTGCCAACAACAACCTTATTTACCTGAGCTACTCCGAAGCAGCGCAGGATGGCGGCACCGGTAATAGCACCGCCGTGGCCCGGGCCGAACTGGCCGGCGACAGCCTGCAGAATGTCGAAGTTATTTTCCGCGGCATTCCCAAATACGAGAGCAACGCCCACTTTGGCTCGCGCTTAGTGTTCTCGCCTGAGGGCCACCTGTTTATTACCCTTGGTGATCGCTATTCGGCCATGGATGATGCCCAGTTGCTGGATAACCATCACGGTAAAATCGTGCGCATCTGGCCTGACGGCAGCGTTCCGGAAGACAACCCCTTTGTGGGCCGTGACGATGCGCTGGACACCATCTGGTCCTATGGCCACCGCAATGTGCAGGGTGCAGCCATTCATCCACAGACCGGCGAACTCTGGATCACCGAGCATGGGCCTAAAGGCGGCGACGAAATTAATATCGCCCGGGCCGGCAATAATTACGGCTGGCCGGAAGCCACTTATGGGGTGGACTACGACGGCACCATCATCAGCAAGAAAACCCATGTTGAAGGAACGGTTCAGCCGCATTACTACTGGGTTCCGTCCATCGCCACTTCGGATGTCATCTTCTACACCGGCGATAAGTTTCCGGACTGGCAGGGTGATTTCTTTGTCGCGGCCTTACGTGGTTCCCACGTAGCGCGCATTGATCTTGAAGGCGAGCGGGTGATGCATGAAGAAACCTTATTTGATGAGGCCATCGGTAAGCGTATCCGCGATATCGAGCAAGGTCCGGATGGCAATATTTATGTCATCACCGATCAACCGAAAGACGCTGAGCTGATTCAGATCAAACCCGCCAACTAATTGGGGTAGTCGACACATGATGTTGCCTGATTTTCGTAGTGTACTGACGCTGGCTATGGCCGGCGTCACTTTTTCTGCCGCCGCGCAGGAGCAACCCGTACCGGCGACTGAAGTGATTGAAGTAACAGGTTCAGCAGTCCAGTTAAACCACGAGATCCCTGCTGCTGTGACCAGCCTGAGCGTAGATGAGCAACCTCCGGGTCTGCGGATTGATGCGGCCGAGTTGCTGGGCGGGATCGCCGGTGTCCAGGCCGACAGCCGTGCCAATTACGCCCAGGACACACGCATAACCCTGCGGGGCTTTGGAGCGCGCTCTGCATTTGGTGTACGAGGCGTATTGCTGCAGCTTGATGGTATTCCGCTGAGTATGCCCGATGGCCAGGCCCAGACCTCCAGTATCTTGCTGGATGAACCCGAAGAGGTGCAGGTGATTCGCGGGCCGCTGGCAAGCCTTTATGGCAATGGTGCCGGTGGTGTTATTGACTGGCACTCCCGGGCACCGGATACCAATCAGCTGACCCTGAAAGCCATGGGCGCTGCCAATGATACCTCGCGCCTGCTGCTGCAAGGCGATCTGGTGGGTGATGATCACGCGCTGCGTTTAATTGGCGCCCGCTTTCGTACCGATGGCCCGCGCGAACACAACAGCGCCGAGCGCGATCAGCTGGCATTGCGCTGGTATCAGGATTTGACCAACACCCTACGCCTGGTGGTGCGTATGGATGACAATCACGCGCCTGAATTGCAGGACCCGGGCAGCCTGACCCCAGCTGACTGGCGCGCCGATCCCGATCAGACCTTTAGCCGGGCTGACACCTTTAATACCCGCAAGTCGATTCACCACCAGCAACTATCTGTGAGCCTGCAGCAGGAAACGCTGGATAATCGCTGGCATGTCAGTGCCTGGCGTGGCTGGCGCGATATTGAGCAGTATTTGCCATTCGCCGGTGATGATCTCACCAGTTCTGGTGCCGTCATTGACCTGCAGCGCCAGTTCAGCGGTATTGACGCCGCCTATAACTGGCGACTCGCACTACCCATTACCGCGACCCTGGGCGGCACCATCGCCGAGCAGGAAGATCGCCGCTTCGGCTATGTGAATGATTTTGGCCAGCGGGGCGAGCTGCGCCGCGACGAGCTTGGCACAGTAACTAATCAGGCGTTGTACGGCCTGCTTGAATGGCAGCCAGCTCAACAGTGGCACTTGCTAACCGGCTTGCGTTACAGCGCCGTCGATTTCAACGTTGATGATTACTATACCAATCCGGTGAACCCGGATGACAGCGGCGCACAGGATATGAACGCGCTGAGCTGGAATCTTGGCGTTACCTACTTAATCAGTGACCAACTCAGTATCTTTGCCGCCCGCGGTCGCGGTTTTGAAACCCCGACCCTGACAGAGCTTGCCTACAGCCCGCAGGGTACCGGCCTGAACACCCGGCTGGGCCCGGCTTACAGCCAGCAGTGGGAAACCGGTCTCAAATGGCGCAGCCCTGGCTTACGGACGCAGCTAACAGCCTTTATCATTGATACGGACGACGAAATCGTGGTTGATCAAAGCATTGATGGCCGCACCACTTACATTAACGCCGGCCAGACCGAGCGCGAGGGCGCCGAGCTGGAAGGCGAATGGCAAATTGCAGCGGCCTGGGATTTGCGTTTTGCAGCCAGCTGGCTGAACGCCGAATATGCTAATGGGAACCGGCTGCCCGGCGTCGCGCGCCAACAAGCCTATGCCCAGCTGAACTGGAGCACCCGGCCGCTGGCTCAATTACCGATACAGGCCAGTCTGATTGCCGACCATCGCGGTGATATCGCCGCCACCGATGACAACTCGGTGCTGGCGCCGGGCCATACCCTATGGGATCTGGCCCTGAGCAGCCAGACCACCTGGCAGGGGCTGGATATTGAACCCTGGTTAAAGATACATAACCTCGGTGATCGCGACTATGTTGGCTCAGTGGTGGTTAATCAAGGCAGCGGCCGCGCTTTTGAGCCAGGCGTGGGCCGCGAAATACAGGCCGGCTTCAGTGTTAGTCATCGTTGGTAAGCCAGCGATATAATGTGCGGCGGGTAACCCCGAGAATACGGGCAGCCTGCTGCTTGTTGCCTTCGGTATAAACCAGGACTTTGCGCACGTAGTCGGCCTGCAGCTCCTGCATGGTCGGCCAGTGCGCCGGTGCACTGACCGGCGCCGCGACCTCTGCGGATTGATTCTGGCGCAGCCGGGCTGGCAAATGTTCGGGTTCAATCAATTCACCATCACAAAAGGTATAAGCACGCTCGATAGCATTCTGAAGTTCGCGCACATTACCCGGGAAGCGATAAGCGTAGAGCAGATCGCGGGCCCCCGCGGATAGTCCCTGCACCGGCTTCGGCTGCTGCTGTTGCAATTGATCAATAAAGTACTCAGCCAGCAGCTCAATATCGTCGCCGCGCTGGCGTAGGGGTGGTACCGCCAGGCTGAAAGTTTCCAGACGGTAAAACAAGTCAGCCCGGAACTCTCCGGCGTCTACCCGCTGTTCAAGATCCTGATGAGTGGCCGCCAGGATACGCACATCGACCTTTACTTCCTGATCACTGCCTACCGGCCGCATCGTGCCTTCCTGCAACACCCGCAGTAACTTAGCCTGCAGCGCCAGCGGCATTTCACCGATTTCATCAAGCAGCAAAGTGCCTCCATCAGCTTCTTTTAGTAAACCAGCGCGGGCATTGCGGGCACCGGTAAAGGCCCCCGCAGCGTGCCCGAAAAATTCACTTTCTAAGAGTTCGCTGGGGATGCCGGCGCAATTCACCGCTAAAAACGGCCCATCACTGCGCTGGCTTTGCTGATGCAGCGCCTGCGCTACCAGTTCTTTACCCGTACCACTCTCTCCCAGAATCAGCACGCTGCCATCGGCGCTGGCAATTTGCTCAATCTCTGAATAGAGCTGGCGCATGACCCGACTGGCACCAATAATGCCGCCGGGACCGCGCAGCTCGGCGTTAACTGAACGCCGGTAGGCTTCTACTTCGTCGCGCAACTGGTGATAGTCCAGCACCCGCTCCACGCTGACCAGCAAGTGCTCAAGGTCAAGCGGCTTGGTCAGAAAGTCATCAGCGCCCTGCCGCAGCGCATCGACCGCCTGATCGACAGTGCCAAAAGCAGTGATCAGAATCAGCGGCGGCTGTTTCTCACGTTGCTGTAACTGGCCTAATAGCTCCAGCCCCGACATCCCGGGCAGCCGGATGTCGCTGATGATCAGTGCCGGAAACTGCGTCTCTAACTGCACCAGCAGTAACTCTGCCGTTTCAAACACGGCTACCCGGTAACCGCCGCTCTCCAGCTCTTCCTGTAACAATTCTCGCAGGCCGGGATCATCCTCGACCACGGCAATGAGATGCGCTTGTTTGGTTCTGCTCACTGTCATAACCCAATATCCTCTGCTGTAACCTGCCGCGGCAGCCGCACCTGCGCCTGACAGCCACCTTCGGGTGCTGGGCGAAACGAAAATTCGCCCTGATGGTCAGCGATAATATGAGCGACAATCGCCAGTCCAAGGCCGGTGCCTTCGCCCTGAGCCTTGGTGGTTTTGAACGGCTTTACTAATTCATCCTGGTCGGCATCAGCGGGGATACCGGGGCCATCATCGGTAATTATGATGTCAACGTGCAGCTCCTGATGTTGCACTTCAACGACCACCTGCTGTTTCGCTACCTGTAGCGCATTACGCAGCAGGTTAACCAGCGCCAGCTCCAGCCGCTGAGGATCACCACTGACAACAGCGGATTCGGCGGGCAGCTTAGCGGTTACCGCCGGGCCGTCAGGCTCAAACTCGTAAGATGTACTTAGCTGTGCCTGGCGGATCAGGTCGTGCACGCTGAGTTGCTGCCAGGCCGTAACTGGTGTGCGGCTGAACGCCAGCAACTGACGGACCATCTTGGTTAGCCGTTGCACCTGGCCTCTGATGGCCGCTAGCTGCCGCTGTGATTCATCGTCTGGGTGCGCTTGCTGTAACCGCCTGGCGCGACCGTCGATCACGGTAAGGGGGGCACCCAGCTCATGGGCGACGCCACTGGCAACCTGACCGATTGCCGCCAATTTCTCGCTTTCCCGTAACTGATAGTTCAGCTTTTGCTCATGCTCGCGGCGGGCTTCAATTTCCTGTTCGGCGGCCTCGATACTGTCGAGCATGCGATTGAGTCCGCCAGCAACTTCCCGCAGTTCGCCGGGGCCCTGTTCTACCGCCCGGTGTCCGCGATCGCCCTGGGCGACCCGGCGCATACTGGTTACCAGGGCTTCAATATGGCGGCCAACCGCGCCGTAGTGACCAAACACCAGAATCGCCACGGTAGCTATGGCCACCGCCAGCCAGGCACCCCAGGCTATGCGGCTGAGCTGGGCAAATGATTGCTCAAAATCCTGCGCGCGCCGGGTGATTTGCAGTAGCCCGATGATCCGGCCACCGCGGTCGTTTATCGGCAGAAACTGCGAGAACACATCCCTTCCGGCCACTTCCCGGTAACTGTCTTGTTGCTCACCGGTACGGACCACCTGCTCCGCCAGGATACTTTCGCTTAAGTCGCGTTCAACAATACCCGCGGCGGCCACCAGGGTGCCCTGAGTATCATAAACAGATGCCCCGTAGACCCGGCCAATGCTGAACACCGAATCCAGATTCGCCCGCACGGCCTGAATGTCGCCCTGCATCAGCGCATCCGCGACCGGCAACCGGATCGCCCGGCCGATGAGCTCCAGGTCGCCGCGCAAGCGTTCATCTTCGAGTTCGCTGGCACGCTCAAGGCCAAAACCTATGGCGAGCCCCGATAACACCAACATGGGCAGCACTACATAGAGCAGCAGCGTCCGCTGCAAGCCTGACAGCCCCCAACGGTGTGATCTGTATCTTTTTGTCACGCATCTCTCCGGCACAATATGTATCAATAGTATACATACGGTGGCCAATAAACTCACAGATGATTTTTTTAATCATTTAAAACAAGCGGTTAGCTTCTTATCAAAAGTTGGCATAGCGCTTGCTTAGTTATTAGCGACATTTACTTTAAGGAGAATTCCATTATGAAAAACACATTAACTGCACTTGCTATCGCCGCTGCTTTTACCGGTTCTTCAGTTGCTATGGCTGCGCCAGCACCTCAGCAAGCCGCACAAAATCAGCAAATGGCTGCTCAGCAACAGAATATCGAGATCACAGATGCCATGCTGGAGAAGTTCCTGGATGCAATGAACTCGGTACAGAACATCAGCTCTAAATATGCTGAAGAGTTCCAGAACGCCGAAGATGCTGAACAGGCTCAGTCTATCCAGCAACAGGCTCAGCAAGAAATGATTGGCGCTGTTAACGACTCGGGCTTGTCGCCACAGGAATACAACGCGATCGTTCAGCGCGTCCAGCAAGATGAAGAACTGCGCACTCGCTTAGAAGCGATGACTGAATAAGCCAACCGGCTTTCGCAAAAGCGCACTAACTAAAAAGGCCAGTCAGTTGCAAAACTGACTGGCCTTTTCTTATGGCGAATAAACTAAGACGTTAGCTTCTTCTTCAGTTCAGCTGCAAGCTTCCTTGAAGAGGCCGGGTTCTGACCCGTTATCAGCTGTCCGTCAACCACTACACAGGCTTCAGAGTCAGCGGCACGTTCAAATTTTGCACCCCGTTCTTTCAGCTTATCTTCAACCAGGAAGGGCACCACATGCTCCAGGCCGGCGGCCTTTTCTTCACTGTTGGTTAAGCAGGTTACCCGGCGGCCCTTAACAATGGGTTCACCGTCAGGGGTTTTGGCATTAGCCAGCGCTGCCGGGCCATGGCAGACAGCCGCCACCGGCTTACCCTGGCGCCAGAAGTTCTCAATCAGGTCAATTGAACGCTCGTCTTCGGCTAAATCCCATACCGGACCATGGCCGCCCGGATAATAAACTGCGTCAAAATCTTCCGCGTTCACTTCGCTCAGTTTCAGCGTAGTGGCGACCTGCGCCATGGCATCCTCGTCATCAAATAAGCGCACGGTAGCCGGGGTTTGCGCATCGCTTTGCTGACTTTTCGGGTCGATTGGCGCATGGCCTCCTTTAGGCGATGCCAGGGCGACTTCAGCACCCGCGTCTTTTAATACATAGTAAGGAGTGGCGAACTCCTCAGCCCAGAATCCGGTCATTTCGCCGGTTTTGCCGAGTCGATCGTGTGACGTAAGAACAATCAAAACTTTCATATACGTGCTCCTGTCTTTTTGCGAGTACATCTAGTTTAATGGGACTCATTACAGCCTTTTCAACCCAAGGACTAATTCGCATGGCGCCCGAATGGAAATCTGTATCGAAAGATTATCAGACGTACCTCCAGCTGAAAGGTGGTTTTAACATGGCCATACTGGCCGTCGCGTTGTCTGTGTTCAGTATAGTAGAAAATATCGGATCCTGGCTGCCCGACTGGTGGATCCTGGCGTCAGTCTGGCTGGCTCTGACGCTGTTCCTGCTGCTGTTCTGGGCACCGCGCCGGTATCGGTTTACCGGCTATGCCGAAACCGATGAAGCCATGTATCTGCGGCGGGGCGCGCTCTGGCGCCTGCAACGTGCCGTACCTCTTAATCGCATCCAGCATGTGGAAATTAAAGAGTCATTGCTTGAGCGGATGCTTAGCCTCTCGCATCTGGTTATTTATACCGCCGGCAGCAGTGGCGCTGACCTGGCTATCCCAGGGCTGAAGCCTGATGAAGCCGAACGCATTAAGAGCAGCCTGATCACTGAAGTGGCCAATGAGCCGGAAGCCGACGAGCCAAGTGAGTAACCCGAATGAGTGAGCTGAACTGGCAACGAACCCCGCCCATTACCATGGTCTTTTTTATTTTGCGCGAAATAAAAAGACTGGTCGGTAATATCACCAACCTGATTCCGGTCATAGCGGTGGTCGCGGTGAGCGGCACTCCGGCAAAAGCGGCGATACTGGTCGCGGTCGCCTATTTCCTGTTTACCATTGCCGTTGCCATCATGCACTACAACCGCTTTTTGTTCGCAATCGGCGATGACGCCATTCATTTGCGCACCGGCATTATGAACCGCCAGAATCTGACTCTGAAATTCGACCGCATTCAGCAGGCGGAATTAAATGAAACCTGGTATTTCAGGCCCTTTGACCTGACCATTTTGAGTGTTGACAGTGCCGGGGCCGGTGGCAACGAAGTCGAAATTCCCGGCCTCAAAACAGCGCTGGCTCAACAGCTGCGGCAGCAGGTTCTGGCCACCGCAAAAAGCACCGAAACAGCGGCCGGCGAAGCGTCTGACGCTGGGTCAGAAGAACAAAGCGAGCCTGATTATCAACGCCAGTTTAGCTTGCCGGATATCGTTCGGGCCGGCGTTATCGACAACAAGATCTTCGTGCTGATTGCTGTTCTGGCGTATCCCTTAAGCCAGCTGGACATCATGGAAAACTATATCGTGCCGTGGCTGGAAACACACACCCAGTGGCTGGATACCAGTAATTGGTGGGTTGCGCCTTTGCTTGGAATGGCTGTGCTGGCGATGCTGTTTGTACTGGCCATTGGCGTTAGCGTGGTCCGCTATTACGGACTATCCCTGACTATTGCCGGTGGGCGCTATCAGGCACGCGGCGGCTTGCTCACGATCCGTACGCTCAGCTTCCGCTACCACAAATTGCAACGGGTTCAGATTCATCAGAATCTGCGCGCCCGGCTATTCGGCCGCTGGACGCTGCGCGTGAGCCAGTTGCGGCCACGACAGCAGGCGCAGGGCCAGGCAGCATCACAGTTTACTCTGCCGGTGGTTACCGCGCCGATCCTTGCTGACTTGCGGAAATTATTAAAGCTGCCTGACCCGGACTCGCTCGGCTGGCATCGTATTTCGGTGCTGGCGTTGCTGGGGCCGTCGATCTGGCTGGCCGTATTGGCGCCGCTTGGGGCTTATCTGATTTACCGGCAAGTCGACTCGCTGATGCTGGCAGCAGCGATCAGTGCCGGGTTCTGGTTGCTGTTACAGATTTATATTGTGCTGCGCTGGATGCGGTTCAGTTACAGCACCGGTGAAGACTGGCTGGCAGTGCGCCGCGGGGTACTCAGTCGCCGCGAGAACTGGTATCCGTTGTACAAAGTGCAGCAGATTGATGTGAAACGTTCGCCCTGGCTACGCCTGCTGGGCTTTGCTGATCTGATCCTCAATACGCCGGCAGGATCTGAGAACATCCGCTATCTGCCACGCTCACAAGCCGAGCACTTGCAGCAGCAGTGGGTCAATGACATTGCCCGCAGTCACAAGCCCTGGATGTAAAGGCACTTAGAACCAGCGGCGAACCCGGCGACAGTAGTCACCATAGCTGTCGCCGAACTTTGCCAGCAACATGCGCTCTTCGGGCACAATCTGAAAACGGTTCATGTAAATCACAAACACGGGCAGCCAGATAAGCGCCGGCAAGCTGCCTAACCACAGCGCCCAGCCAACCAGCACCAGCAAGAAGCCAAGATACATGGGGTTGCGACTGAAGCGGTAAATGCCATGCTGAACCAGACTGCTACTGAGATTCGGATCCATCGGATTGACCGTGGTCGCGGCGCGCCGGAACTGCCAGACTCCGGCTCCGGCTATCAGTACACCGGCTACAAAAAAGCCAACGCCGGCCTGATGTAGATCGCTGAAGTGCCAGGCACCGGTTGGCCATAGCCAGTTGGTGAGCCACATCAGGCCGCCGATCAGCAAAACCAGCACCAGGGGAGGAAGCTTGAGTTCCAGGCTCGACATCGGCATGGCTCCTTAAATTTGTTAGTATTTACTGATTATTATCATGCGGACGCTTATGTCACACAATACAATTGAATTAAATCGCCAACAGCAGCCACTGGACCATCTCGAATCGGTCTGGTTATTCGGCTATGGCTCGCTGATCTACAAAGCGGATTTTCCCTACCTGCAGCGCCGTCCGGCGCGCATTCACGGCTGGCAGCGGCGCTTCTGGCAGGGCTCTCACGATCACCGCGGCACCCCGCAGGCACCCGGCCGGGTAGCCACGCTTATACCTGTTGAAGACGCACACTGCGCCGGCATGGCCTATGAAGTAACACCTGACGTATTTGAGCACCTGGACCATCGCGAAAAAAACGGTTATCTGCGCTTCTTTACGCCGTTTGAATGGCTAAATGGCGGTGGCTCTGTCGAAGGGCTGGTTTACGTTGCCGATGCCTCAAACGCCGCCTGGCTGGGCGAAGCCGATGAGCAGGAAATAGCCCGTCATATCGCCCGTTCCGAAGGCCCGAGCGGGCACAATAGTGACTACTTACTTCGGCTAGCAGAATCGCTGCGCGCGCTTGGCGAACAAGATGATCACGTTTTCGCCATTGAGCGCGAACTGCGCCGGTTAATGGTTTAAGCCTTTTTCACAAACTCCGTTTTCAGCTTCATCGGCCCGATACCATCAATTTTACAGTCGATATCGTGGTCTCCTTCCACCAGCCGGATGTTTTTTACTTTGGTGCCCACTTTCACCACCAGCGATGACCCTTTTACTTTAAGGTCCTTGATGACAGTTACGCTGTCACCATCCTGCAGCACATTGCCATTAGCGTCGCGAAATACTTTTTCATCACTGTTTGCCGGTTCCGCTGGTGACCATTCATGAGCACATTCGGGACAAATCAGCATGGTTCCGTCGGGGTAAGCGTAAGCTGACCCGCACTGAGGGCAAGCCGGGTCAGGCGAGGGGTTATCGGCCATTAGTTCATCTCTTAGCAGTCAAGTAGGGAAGTATTGTACCCCGCCGCAGCCACTAAGCGAACTGTTCAGCCTCTTCGAGAAAGGCAAAGCCCCGTTTGCGACCGATCTCATAGCCCATATGTAAGGCATCAAGATTACGGGTAAAACGCCCGACACGGAAATCAGCAGGCGGAGCGATCACATTGATTTTGCAGTCTTTTGGCGGATTGACAATAAACTCCAGGCTGCGGTTAAACTTGTCCGGACGATCGGTAATGGCCTGACGCAGCACCAGGTGATTAAGCAGGAACTCCTCCACCGGGCCAGGCAGGGTGTACACCTGCTTTCTGACCCGCAATGACTGTGAAAGTATGACGGTGATCTCACGCGCGCCCATCTCGTAAGCTTTTTCGACCGGAATAGAATCCGCGACACCGCCGTCGGTCATCGGGATACCGTTTACCTCCGGGTAGTCGCGATAAATAAATGGAATGGCGCAGGAAGCCGGAAACAAGTCGTGCATATTATCTTTAGTTACTTCGATATAGCAGGCTTTACCGGTATCAACCCGGGTAGTGACCACGTACAGCGGTACCTGCCGCTCCATGTAATGCTTGAGATCCAGCTCAAGATCCTTAAATGACTGGCGCCATAACCACTCAACGTCACAAAAGTGGCCGCCGGTCAGATAGCGAAGCGGATTCAGAAAATTAGAACTCTGGGCATGTTCAGTAAGGATACGCAGGCTGCGCTTATGCTCGTTAGCCAGGTACCCAATCAGGTTGGTCGAGCCGGCGGACACGCCGATAGCAAAATCAAAGGGGTTATAGTCCTGCTCCATGAAGGCATCCAATACGCCGGCCGCAAAGACCCCGCGCATTGCACCTCCTTCGACTACCAATGCTCGTTTTGCTGATGTCATACTACGATCAATTCCTTTTCTGATTTTGTCCTCTGCAAATGATTTTTCAGGCGACCTGTTAACTATAAGAAAGAATTTCAGATTCAGCAAAAAACCGGCTTTACCTGCTCTTTACACCGCGTGGTTTCTCACTTTTGCAGATCTTGTGCTACTTTCTTAGGTACGCACATTTAGTCAGCGTAAAAAGGAGTAGTACTTATGAAACGCATATTAATCGCAAGCGCCATCACTGCAGCTTTATCAGCACCAGCCATGGCGCAGAACACACCATCGTTCGATTTTGTTTCTGCCGACTATCAGCGCGTTGATTCCTTCGGAGAGGACTTTGACGGCTTTGGAGCCGACTTCTCACGGTCGCTTACCCCAAATGTTTTCGTTGAAGGCGCCGTTGCTTTCTTCAGCGAGTCGGGCGTCGATCTCGACAACTATGATATAGGCCTTGGCTATCGCCACGCTTTATCCACCCAAACCCATGCGTACGGTGTGGTTTCGGCTATCCATACCAATGTGGAATTCGACAGCCCAGGCTTAATGCATACTGATGACACCGGTTGGGGGTTAGCCGCAGGTGTACGCCATCGCCTCAACGACATGGTAGAGCTTGATGCACGCCTGCAGCACGTCGACATTTTCGATGACTCGGATATTGGTGCCCGTATCGGCGCTAAGTTTTTCCGCGGCGTCTGGAGTTTCGATGTTGGCTACAATCATCAGGATAGTGAAAACTCAAGCGTCAATCTTGGCGTGAGCTACCACTTCTGAATCTGAATAAGCCGAACAGAAAGGGCCCACCGGGCCCTTTTTTTATGCGCGTAATTATTATTCAGCTTTGTAGCGGTCAATCAAATCACTGCCGCACAGCTTCGCCGGCGTGTAATAACCGGGCGCAGGCCGCTGTTCGAGAATATACATGGCCATATCCACAGCTCCCTGACTGGTCAGCTTGTAGCCATTCATCACTTTCACCCGTAGCGACTTGCTATCACCTTTACCATTTTTGGCTTCACCCCAAACATAAGTGACTGCCTGTTCGCGCTCTTTCTCATCAGGCCCGGCAGGCTGCTGCTCAATATTTTTCTCCAGCAGGTTGCGCAGCGGCTTGAGACGAAATAGCCAGCGGAACCAGTTCATTCGTTTCATGCGCTTAATCAGCCGCGGCGAGGCCGGGATATAAACCTCAATATTCGGAATGCCGGTAGTGTAGTAAGCCGTTGCAACATCGCCCCAGGGAATCGTCATCGCGCATTTTTCGCCGTTGCCAAAATCGATTTTACGGGTGTGATAGGCCAGCGGTACATTAACGACCTTGCCACCTCGGCGCACCGCGCCACCTTCAGCGAGCTTGCGCATGCCCGTACGGGCGGTACCACGGCTCATCCGCGATGAGGAATCAAACCCCAGTACCAAATCAATAGCATCGGGCAGCTGGGCTTTGAGCTGCGCCGCTACACAATCCGTTGGAATCACATCAAAGCCTACGCCCGGACAGATCACGATGCCGGCTCGTTCAGCATCCTGGTGCCTGCTGTGCGCATGCTGGAAGACCGAAATTTCACCGGTGATATCCAGATAATGTGTGTGCGTGGCCAGACACGCCGCGATCATTGGCGCCGAGGTTATCTCAAAAGGTCCGGCGCAATGGATGACCAAATCCATCTCTTTTAGCGCGTCCTGCAGCGCCTGTTGCTCATCCAGACTCACAACCACATAGTCAAGCCCATGAGCATCAGCCAGCTCTTTGACTGCCTCCGCGTTGCGCCCTGCTAATACGGGCTTATGCCCCTGCGCCACCGCATATTCGGTAATCAGTTCTCCGGTATAGCCATACGCTCCGTATATCATCCACTTCATGGTATCTGCCCGCCTGGTTGCTAAAATCACTATAAGATATAACGTTATGGTTCTTAAATTACCACGGCTTTCAGTTATGATCCCGCTCTGTTCCTGAAAAACTCTGAGGTGTCTGTGCGCAATATCGTTATCATGCATGAAAATGAAGAATGGCTGGTGCCGCTTCGTGCAGCATTCGCTGAGCGCGGTGTGACCCCGAATGAGTGGTTTCTGGATACGGGCTCGGTGCCTTATACCGAGGTTCCGGAAAATGCCGTTTATTACAATCGCATGAGCGCCTCCTCGCATACCCGGGGGCACCGGTTCGCGCCGGAGCTTACCCGCATGGCATTGACCTGGCTGCAGCAACATCCCACTACGGTAGTGAACGGTACCCCGGCGCTGGCGCTGGAAGTCTGTAAGCTATCTCAATATGCGGCGTTACAGCAGGCTGGTCTGCAGGTACCGGCAACCCATGTGGTGGTCGGCCGCGACGAGTTAATAGCAGCAGCAGAGCGCTTTGCCCACTGGCCGCTCATACTGAAACCAAATCGTGGCGGAAAAGGGTTGGGCGTAACCCGCTTTGACTCACTGGCAGCACTGCAGCGTTTTATTGACGGCTCTGAGTATGACGAGCCACTGGACGGGATCTGGCTACTACAGGAATATATTCAGCCCAAAGCGCCTTACATCACCCGTGCTGAGTTTGTCGGCCGCGAGTTTATTTATACCGTACAGGTGAACACCGAAGGCGGCTTTGAACTTTGTCCGGCGGATGTATGCAGTGTCGACGACGCGTTCTGCCCGACCACGGAGCAGCCGGCGGCGGGCAACGAGCATAAGTTCACTATTACCCATGGTTTTGATGGCCATAAGATCATTGCTCAGCTACAGAAGTTTTTGCAGCAGGCGCAGATTGACGTGGCTGGTATTGAGTTTATTGAAGCCGAAGATGGCCAACTCTACGTATACGATGTGAACACCAACACCAATTACAATCAGGGCGCTGAGCAGCGCGCGGATGTGGCAAAAACCGGGATGGGCACACTGGCCGACTACCTGATCGGGCTGGCGCGTCAGTAATGGGTATCAGCCGTTAGCCGTTAGCCGTTAGCCGTTGGCCGTTGGCGGCGCAACAACCCACTCCGGCTCGGCAAACTCACCAATAGGCCGGATTTCACAGAAATCAGCCGCGGCGCGGATAATCGCCGCGACTTCTGGGTTGTGCTGCGATTCCATCGCATCACGCTCGGCTTTGCTGTCCCAGTGAGCAATGGCAATTAATACCTTAGGATCATCCAGTTTCCGGTGTAATTCAGTGCCGCGTGCGCCCGGTGCGCGCTGAATAATTTCGCTCGCCCGTACCCAGGCCTCAGCGTAGTCTTCAGCGCTATGACCTTCTTTAATATGTACTTCGAAAATGTATTTCATTTACCCTCCGCAGTATTCTGAGTGCCAGCAACCCGCCTTGAATTTTCGCCCGCAAGAGTCTATTTGATCAGGTAAGTTTTTTTACGGAGATACAAATGACTGTAGAAGTACCGGACGACCCTTTATTTCAACCGCTGCAATTCGGCACCCTGAAATTACGCAACCGTATCATTATGGCACCGCTGACGCGATCCCGCGCCAGCCAGCCCGGTGACGTGCCGAATGAGATGAATGTCCGCTATTACCGCCAGCGCGCCAGTGCCGGCTTCATCATCTCCGAAGCCACCCAGATATCACCGCAGGGGAAGGGTTACGCCTTTACCCCTGGCATTTACTCACAGGAACAGATCGACGGCTGGCGCAAAGTAACCGACGCGGTGCATGAAGCGGGCGGTCGAATCTACCTGCAGCTCTGGCACGTTGGCCGGATTTCGCACCCCGACCTGCAGCCCGATGGTAAACAACCAGTGGCACCCTCGGCAATTAAGCCAGAGGGCGCGCAAACCTACACCAGCAAAGATTCCGGGATGGTGGATATCCCTGAACCACGGGCACTGAAAACTGAAGAGATTCCCGATATTGTGGAACAGTTCCGCCAGGGCGCAAAAAATGCCCGCGAAGCCGGTTTTGATGGCGTAGAGCTACACGCCGCCAATGGTTATTTACTGGATCAGTTTCTTCGCACCGGCAGCAACAAACGTACGGATAAATATGGCGGCTCAGTAGAGAACCGCTTGCGCCTGCCGCTTGAGGTCGTTGAGGCCGTAATTGAGGTATGGGGCAAGGAAAATGTCGGCATCCGGGTCAGCCCCACCGGTAGTTTTAATGATATGCATGATGATGATCCGGTCGAAACCTACGGCTTGCTGGCAAAACATCTCGATGCTCTGGGCATTTCTTTTATCGAAGTGGTGGAAGACTCATTCCAGGGTAATCATGCCGACGATCGCCCGGAGGATGTTATCACCGCCATACAGACCGGCTTTAAAGGCGTCTACATCGCCAACGGCGAATACACGGCCAAAGAAGCGCGCCAGCGTATCAGCGAAGGCCGTTGTGATTTGGTCAGCTTCGGGCGGCCCTTTATTGCCAACCCGGATCTGCCGCGACGCTTCCGGGAAAATGCCGAGCTGAATGAATGGGATTCTGACACCTTTTATGGCGGCGATGAGCGCGGTTACACCGACTATCCGTCACTGGATGAACAGGATCCGCTCGCCCGGCCGTCATAAAAAGTAGTCGATCGGCAGTAGCGACAGCAGCCATACATAAGTGCGCCGCCACCAGCTGGTTTCAGGCTCCGTCTGGTGGCGGATCAGTTGTTGCTGACGCCGCTCGATCCAGACCAGGTTACCCTGCTCATCCAGCTCCAGCTCATAGGCACGTTCAGGCACCCGCGCCTCAAATCCCTGTTCCAGTGCTGCCGCCAGCTCCGGGCTGCTGATCATAAATCCCAACTCGGTATTGAGATTGGCAGAGCGCGGATCAAAGTTAAAGGAGCCGATAAAGAGTTGCTCGCCGTCAATGGAAGTCGTCTTCGCATGCAAACTTGAGCCCGCCGACAAGCTAAAGTTAGCTTCAGGCTCAACCGCGTTCATCAGTTGCAGTTCAGTCGGGCGCAGTTCATAAAGTTTAATACCGGCCTCGAGCAGTTCCCGGCGCCATTTTATATAGCCAGCATGAACGACAGCCAGGTCGGTAGCCGCCAGCGAGTTGGTTAGTATCTTGATATCCACACCCTGAGCAGCTAGCCGCGTGAGCACCTCGACGCCGGATTGAGTTGGAACCAGGTAGGGCGTTACCAGATACAGGTGCTGATCGGCTTGCAAAATAACATTCTCAAGTTCGGGATACAGGTACCCGTCATCAGGCGCTTCACCCAGCCCTTTGCGCGGATCGTCACTGAGCATGAGAGTTGGTGCCCAGGTCAGCGGCAGTTCATGGGCAACCAGCTTCTCGAAGAACTGCGCCTGTTCAATCGCATCCAGGTATTTGCCCGCCTGCTCATCGCGTCGGTGCCGCTGGACGATATCCTCGATCGGCACTGAACCGGCAAGCGGATCGTCTGCCGACCGCACGATATCAATCGGATATGCCGACTCGCTGTTCCAGTACGCATCAAACTCCTGCTGCACATCGTCCACCACCGGCCCAATTGCCAGTACATCCAGATCTGAAAAAAGGAAATCATCAGTAGCGCCAAAATAGGAATCAGCAATATTGCGACCGCCGATGATGGTCACGCTGCCATCTACAGTAAACGTCTTGTGGTGCATGCGGCGGTTGGCACGGCCGAGATCCGTAAAAAAACCGAGCCACTTATGAGAACGCATCACAAAGGGATTAAACAGGCGCACCTCGATATTGGGATGCTGATGCAGGCGACTAAGTTGCGCATCAAGCCCGGTGGTTTCAAAATCGTCAAGCAACAGCCGCACCCGTACACCGCGATCGGCGGCCTTTACTAATTCCTGTGTGAGGATGCTGCCGGTATTGTCCAGGCGCCAGATGTAATACTGCAGGTCAAGACTACGTTCCGCGCCCTGAGCTAGCTCCACGCGCGCCGCGAAAGCCTTGCGTGAGTCTGCCAGAATATGAATTCCGGATTTATCCGGATGCCCACCAGCCTGCTCTCTGGTTGCGGTACCCAACTGCGTTGTGCCTGTTAGTGAGGCTGGCAAGGCATAGCTTTGCTCAATTCCATGCCGTAGCGGCAGCTCACAGCCAGCCAACGACAACGTTAACAGCAGCGCTAATAGTCCGGTTAGTCGTCTCACCATTGTCATCCCTTGCAACGCGTTGACAGCTAAATTTTGCTCTGGAATTAACAGTATAGACGCCAGCACCCGGACCGACAGAAGTTTCCTGATCGACTATACTTTGGCCATGACTTTTATTATTCAGCAACTGGACTGGTACAAACGCAGAAAGCCATCCGAAGCACCAAAGCCGGTCAGTGTCGAGGTTCCCGATTTCCGGAAAGAAGTGAATCACTTCTGCGACATCCAGGTGATTTTTGATACCGGGGGTGTCGCCATGCTGAAAGGCCGGGTTACCCAGAATCCGATAACCGGCATCTGGTCTGTGCATGGCATTAACAGCCTGGGTCAGAGTATTTCAGCGCGCTATGTGGAGGACTAATGTCAGATTATGTCGAACAAGGCGATGTCTATTTCTTTTACCGCCCGGCCATTGATGCCGACGAGGTGAACAGCATTGATGAGATTCAGCGGCTGTTCCTGGTGCTGGCACCCGACAATGAAGATCGGGCGCGGCTACTGGTTATAGGCCAGAAGCGCCTGCCAGAAATCATTGAAGGCGAGTCTAAATCAAGCGAGCGCGGCTGGATGATGAACCTGATGATCGCCGAGCCAAGGCGCATTGGTGAGCGCCTTGGCCCTGACACCTATGAAACCAAAACCGAAGGCAAGCGTGAACTCAGCGCAGCGGTGCCAGTTGGCGAAGGGCGCTATGAAATTTTCGATGCCGGCGACAGCAGCTTTTTTGCTTACCGGTTAACGCAGCCAGAGGACATTGGCGAAGCCCAGAGTGAGCTGGGGATAAGTCATGAGGCAAGCTATGTGATCTCCGTCCGCAACCCATCACTGGATGTATCCGGCTTTCCTGATGCATCGCCGGATTATCCGGCCCATCTCAAAAACAAATTTGGCGACAAACGCTGGATCCGGATTGATGACAGCGAGCTGCTTGATTATGAAGATGCACAGCTGGTACTGGTGGGCGCTAAAGACGATTTGAGTGACACCGGTGCGGATCTGAGCGGCAAACCGGATTTATTCGGCACCCTGAAACTGGAAAAACGCGACTGGCCGACAACATCGCTGAAAAGAGGAGAATTTACCGATCCCACCAACCATGAATAAGCAAGAAAGCTCCGGTAAACTGCAATGCAGTATCGGTTTACCGATCGGCGGGATGATTAACACCGTCATTGACCGGCACACCAGTTAATACGAAAGGATTAACACCTACAAGACAGCCGACATTAAAGCCAGATTGCTC
>CAYWXF010000016.1:0-21418 GCA_964462025.1 uncultured Pseudomonas sp.
ACATACCCTTCACCGCTTTCTGAATGACCATTTCCGGTGCCTTGGCAATCAACTTTTCAAAAGTGATGTCCTTGATACCACCTGGATACCCAGAGTGTGAATAATAAATCTTATCCTGTGCTTTACGGCCAGTAACAGCCACTTTCTCGGCGTTAATGACGACGATGTAATCGCCGGTATCAACATGCGGAGTATACTCAGGTTTATGCTTTCCGCGCAGACGGGTGGCAATTTCAGTGGCCAGGCGACCTAAGGTTTTGCCTTCAGCGTCAACGACGTACCAGTCACGTTGGACGGTTTCTGGTTTTGCTACAAATGTTTTCATTGAAACGTACTCTGTATTAAAGGTTCACGACAGTAGTTCCGGGCTTCCCCGCGAACCACAACAAAACCGCACACGCGGTTAGTTGTACCTGTAACGTGGGCTGGCGCGGATTATACGGAAAACACCCAGCATGATCAACTGCTGTTGCAGGTTATTCGTGGGGCATCATGGTTTGTGTGCCAGCGCCAGGTAATCGTGGCTTTGCATCTCCTGTAAGCGGCTGATACAGCGCTTAAATTCAAAGTTGAGCCGGCCATCGGTATAGAGTTCTTCGAGCGGCACAGCCGCCGACAGAATCAGCTTCACCCGCCGTTCGTAAAATTCATCCACCAGGGCTATAAAGCGGCGCGCGGCATCATCCATGTGCCCGCCCAGCTGGGGCACATCACTAATCAGCACGGCATGATAGAGCCGGGCCAGTTCAATATAATCATTTTGCGAACGCGGTCCGCCGCAGATCGCGGCAAAGGCGAACAGGACCACGTCATCACATTCCAGCCTGACGTTGATGTCCCGGCCCTGCACGCGGACGGTGCTGTTGGTATTGCGGCTGCAGTGATCGGGTGCCAGTTCAGCGAAATAGCGCTGCAGGTTGGCGTCCGCTTCTTCATCCAGCGGTGAGTGATAGATTTCCGCCCGACGCAGTGTGCGCAGCCGATAGTCAACGCCATTATCGACATTCAGTACTTCGCAGTTTGCTTTGATCAGCTCAATCGCGGGCAAAAACCGTTGCCGCTGCAATCCATTGCGGTAGAGCTCGTCCGGAACAATATTGGAGGTGGCAACCAGCACCACACCGCGCTTGAACAACTCTTGCATCAGGGTACCGAGCAACATGGCGTCGGTAATATCCTGCACAAAGAACTCATCAAAACAAACCACCCGGGCTTCAAGGGCCAGCTTATCGGCAATAATGGGCAAGGGATCGCTACGCCCTTTCAGTTGCTCGAGTTCTTCATGTACCCGCTGCATAAACCGGTGGAAATGCACCCGCAGCTTCTGCTCGAACGGCAGGGTATCGAAAAAAGTATCGACCAGATAGGTTTTACCGCGGCCAACGCCGCCCCATAAATAGAGGCCTTTGGGCGGTTCGGCGCGTTTCCCGGTAAGTTTCGCCAGCCAGGCGCTGAGGCCTGACTTCTGCTGCTGCCGGCGATACTCTATTAACTCGTCATACAGACGCTGTAGTGCTTCTACCGCCCGCCGCTGCGCTTTATCTTCGAGAAAGCCGCCGCTGGCCAGATCGGTTTCATACTTGCTCATTGGGGTTATGTTTGTCGTTGTCACTACCATTCACACCCTGTAATGGATTATGCTATAGGCACAGAGTTTATCATGTGACATGCGTTTTAAAGGAGTTTTTATGAGCTGGATCATTGGCGTTTTACTGGTTGCGGTCGGTGCAGTGATCGGATTTTTCGTCGCCCGGTACTGGCTACATGAGCACTCCGATGAAGCCCGCCTGACTGAAGAAGTAACTCAGAGCCGCGAGCAGCTGGCTGCCTATCAACGTGAAGTGGTTGAGCATTTCTCCACCGCCTCGGCGCTGGTTGAGCAATTGGAAGAGACACAGGAAAAGCTGAAAGCCTATCTGCATAATAGTCAGGATATTCTGGAACGCGAACAGAGCCAGCCCAGCCTGCCGTTTTTTGCTGAAGACACCATGCGCCAGCTGCGGATGGCAAATAAAATCAATGATGATCGTAAACGGCCGGGCCAGGACACCACGGACGCGCCCATCCGCGACTATTCAGATACTAAGAGTGGCTTGTTCAAAAAGGACGCCAAAAAAACATCTTGAAACATCTTATCGGTGAACCTATTACTTAGGGGTCGGTCTATAAGCAACACGTGACCTAAAGGAGAAAGACCCCTATGAGAATGAAGTTCATTGCGGTACTCGCACTTTGCAGCCTGGTCTCAACAGCCCCGGTCGGTGCCAGTATTCCGTTCTTTTCTGATAAAGATGAAACCCCGACTCTGGCGCCCATGCTGGAAGAGGTTACCCCTGCTGTAGTGAATATATCCGTTAAAGGTAAGCGCGAAGTCCGTCAGCGTGTGCCGGATATGTTCCGCTATTTCTTCGGCCAGAATGGCCCCCGGGAACAAGTTCAGGAACGACCTTTCCAGGGTCTTGGCTCCGGCGTCATCATTGATGCGGACAACGGCTATGTGGTCACCAATAACCATGTGATCGACGATGCCACTGAAATTGTCGTGACCCTGAAAGATGGTCGGCAGTTCGATGCCAAAGTGCTGGGTACCGACGATCGCTCAGATATCGCCCTGCTTAAAATCGAAAATGGTAGCGGTCTGACCGAAATCAAAGTTGGCAGCTCGGACGCCCTTCGCGTTGGCGACTTCGTTGTTGCTATAGGTAACCCTTTTGGCCTGGGGCAGACTGTAACTTCCGGTATTGTCAGTGCACTGGATCGCAGTGGACTGGGTATCGAAGAGGTCGAGAACTTCATCCAGACCGATGCTGCTATTAACAGCGGTAACTCCGGTGGTGCGCTGGTCACTCTGAAAGGCGAGTTAATTGGTATTAACACGGCTATCCTGGGTCCCACTGGCGGTAATATTGGTATCGGCTTTGCGATTCCATCGGACATGATGAAAGCGCTGGTGCAACAACTGGTTGAATTTGGTGAAGTTCGGCGCGGCGTACTTGGGGTAAGAGGTAATGACCTAACCCATGAAATTGCCCAGGCGCTGGATCTGGACGTGAACCAGGGTGCCTTTATTGCTGAAGTTGTTCCTGAAGGCGCTGCCGCTGAAGCCGGCCTGAAATCCGGTGACGTGATTATTGCCGTCGATGGCCGGCCGATCCGTACCTTCGCCGACCTCGGAGCGCGCGTTGGTTCCATTGGTGCCGGTAAAGAAATTGAGCTGACGGTATTGCGCGATGGCAAAAAGCGGACCTTTGAGGTGACCTTGTCAGAAATGGAAACCGCAGTAACCGCGGAAGAGCTGCATCCGGCCCTCAGTGGCGCTACACTGGCAGTTGCTGAAGGCGGTGGCGTGGTCATTGCCGAACTGGAAGAAAACTCAGTAGCGGCCCGTTACGGGTTGCGGCAGGAAGATGTCATCCTTGCGGTAAACCGCCAGCCGGTAAATAACATGACCGAGCTTCGTCAGGCGCTGGATAATGCCGGCAAAGTGATCGCACTGAATATCCGGCGGGGTAACTCGTCTCTGTATCTGGTATTGCGGGGCAATTAATTCGTCCCCGGCCAACAATACCGCACAAAGGCAGCCCAAGGGCTGCCTTCTTTTTTTAATCAGTGATATGCTTCAGTGCATTCGTAAATCATCTACTTAACGGAATACTCATGAGAACGCACAGCTGGTTCTGGTTTATCATCCGCTCAGTGCTGCTGGGCCTGATTGTTGCCGCTATTGTTATCTGGGTATTGCCGCGTATCACCTCTTTAAACTTCTCAACCATGGGCCCAAGTGAGCCCGTGAGCTTCGCCACAGCGGTGAACCGGGCTGCCCCTGCAGTGGTCAATATCTATAGTATTGGCGAAGCCCGCGGCTCCTATTATTCCCGTCGGCCGAGCTCGGTATTCCGGCTTGGCTCTGGCGTTATCATGGACAACAACGGCCATATCCTCACCGCCTATCACGTGGTTTCAGACGTCAGCCAGATTCAGGTGGCGCTGCAGGATGGCCGCCAGTACAGTGGGCAGGTGATCGGCTATGACCGGGTCACTGACCTCGCCGTGGTGCGCATTGAAGCGACAAACCTTCCGGTTATCCCGCAAAACAATGATATGCGGACCCGGGCCGGTGATGTGGTACTGGCTATTGGTAACCCACTAAACCTGGGCCAGACCATCACCCAGGGCATCGTCAGCGCCACCGGCGGACGCATGGGCGTGATTCATTCCCATGCTGATTTAATACAAATGGATGCGGTCATTAATGAAGGCGCGTCAGGCGGCGCGCTGGTTAACAGTGAAGGCTTTCTGATCGGCATCAATAACGCGCAGTTCCGCGGCCCCTCTGGCCAGGGCGTTGAAGGCATTTACTTTGCGGTGCCCTACCCCCTTGCCAAACGTATTATGGATACCCTGATCCGTGAAGGCGAAGTGGTGCGAGGCTATCTGGGAATTAACGTCAGCGACGGCCCGCACGCCAATCCGTATCAGCAGCCGGGCATATTTATTTCAGCGGTGGACCGTAACAGTCCGGCCGAGCAAGCCGGGCTGCAGGCAGATGATTATATAATTGAAATTGGTGGCCAACCGGTATCTTCGGCCGCCGACGGCTTATCGCTGGTCGCCGAAACCAAGCCGGGCACTGAGCTGGAAATCCGATTTTTCCGTGACTCCCAGGAGCTCACCACCACAGTAACCATTGAGAAACTACCTTAACAGCTATCTGTGAACTAGCCGACGCGGGTAATATCCGCACCTAGTGCGCGCAGTTTCTGCTCAATGGTCTCATAACCACGATCGATATGATAAATACGCTCAATGGTGGTTTCACCGGCGGCAACCAGACCTGCAATCACCAGTGAGGCTGAGGCCCGCAAGTCAGTACACATCACCTGGGCACCGGTCAGCTGCTGTACGCCCTTACAAATCGCCGTGTTGCCCTCAAGCTCAATCAAAGCGCCCATGCGATGCAACTCCGGCACATGCATAAAGCGATTCTCAAAGATGGTTTCACGGATCCAGCCGGTGCCATCGGCAATGGCATTTAAGGTACAGAACTGCGCCTGCATATCTGTCGGAAATGCCGGGTGTGGCGCGGTAATAACGTTAACCGGTCGGGGCCGCCCATTCGCCTGCAGGCGGATCCAATCGTCGCCACGGGTAATAGTCGCGCCCGCCTCAGTCAGTTTTTTCAGCACCGCGTCCAGCATCGCCGGATCGGTTTGCCGGCAGGTCACATCACCGCCGGTAGCCAGGGCTGCAACCAGAAAAGTGCCGGTTTCAATGCGATCAGGCTGCACCCGGTAACGTCCGCCCCGCAATGCTTCAACGCCATGAATTTCAATTTTGTCGGTACCGGCACCGCGCACATCGGCGCCCATTGCATTCAGAAACTTTGCCAGGTCAACAACTTCAGGTTCCCGCGCAGCATTTTCGATAACGGTTACGCCCTCGGCCAGGGTTGCTGCCGCCATCAGGTTCTCAGTGCCGGTAACGCTGACCATATCCATCAGGATGTGGGTGCCTTGCAGGCGCCCTTCTACTTCTGCATTGATATAGCCATTTTCGACGGTAATCTGCGCACCCATTTGCCGCAGCCCGGCAATATGAAGGTTTACCGGCCGGGCCCCAATAGCGCAGCCGCCGGGCAGAGAAACCTGTGCTTTGCCATACCGGGCCAGCAGCGGGCCCAATACCAGTATTGAGGCGCGCATGGTTTTAACCAGCTCATAGCTGGCAATATGATGATGCAATCCCTGAGGCTGAATACGGTAGCTGTTGCTGTCAAGTTGCTCGGAGGTAACGCCAAGTTCAGCCAGCAATTTGAGTGTAGTACGCACATCCTGTAACGCCGGTACGTTATCAATAACCACATCATTCTGCGGTAATATAGCCCCCATCAGAATAGGCAGGGCTGCGTTTTTCGCTCCGGAAATTGTGACTTCACCCTGGAGCTTATTACCGCCTTTGATAACCAGTTTTTGCATGCGTAACTCGTTCTTATTTTATTGATGAGGAGATGTCTTCAGATGTGCTTTGTTATCAGCTTAACATACCCAGTTTTTTCTGCCGCTGCCACTCGGTGGGTGTGTAGGTTTTGATTGATACGGCGTGAAGTTCACCACTGGCAATCATCGGCTTCAACGGCCCATAAACCAGTTGTTGTTTCTTGACCCGGCTAAGCTCGGCAAAGCGTTCACTGACTGCGATTACCGACGCATGGCCACCTTCCAGACTGACGCGAACCTCAGCTAAATCAAGGGCGCTCTGTACCAATTGTTCTATATCTTCAGAAGTCATATTCCAACCATTTTATTCAGAAAAATCCAGCAGCTTCGTTGCGCCACTGACGTCAGCAATAGCCCGCAACTGATCGCTCGGGCTTTTCAGTTCCAGCTGGCGATCCTTGCGCAGCAGTTCACGCTTGGCTTGCAACAGCATCGCGACACCAGCTGAATCAACATGTTCGAGCCCAGATAAATCGATAACCAGCGCGCCATTTACGGCTAACCAGTCCGGGCGTGCATCCCATAGCCGGGGCACCGTATCACGATTTAATACTCCGGACAGAACTAAGCCATCATCACTGGTCTGCCAGTTAATTTCCTGCTTACTCATGACGAACTGTTTTCCGGTGCCAGCTCCTCTGCACCATCTTCATAAGGCTGCATCGGCTCGTTGGCTTTTTCGCGTAACAATTCAATGGTGCCATCAATACCACGGCTACGGATCACTGATGAAATCTCTGCTTGTTTGCTGCTCAGCAGGCTGACGCCTTCCACGACCATATCGTAAGCTTTCCAAAGATTATCATTGTCGTCATAGCGCATTTTAAATTCGATACGGATGGGCTCGCGGCCTTGTTCGATCAGACGGGTTTTTACTTCCACCATCTTGCTGTCGCTATTAAAGCGGCGCGGATCGCCGAATTCAACTTTGTGTTTGTCTTCATCATAACGGGTGAACGCCCGGCCATAAGTGGCAATCAGGTAATCACGGAACACATTGTAAAATTCCTGCCGCTGCTCTTCTGTGGTGTCTTTCAGATTGCGGCCCAGCACACGTTTGGCTGCATACACATTATCCACATAAGGTAATAACTCTTCCCGAATGATGACCCGCAGGTAATCAAGGTCTTCGTTAATTTTCTCGCGGTCAGCTTCAATGCGCTCAAAGGTATTTTTCGCCACCTTCTCCAGCAACACATAGGGGTTTTCTTCCCGCACAACTTCGGCTCGTGCCGTTATTGTGGTGGTCATCGCCAACACGGCGATCGCCAGCAGGTTGATCCAGTTTTTCATAACTACTCCTTAATCATTTCCCTGACTAAACAGGAACTGACCGATTAAATCTTCCAGCACCAGTGCTGATTTCGTGTCCTGAATCCGGTCACCTTCATCGAGCATTTCGACGGTATCGTCAACAAAGCCGGGGTTCAGCCCCAGATATTGTTCGCCCAGTAACCCGGACGTCAGTACTGAGACCGACGACGTGTTCGGAAATTCATCATATTTTTTACTAATTTGCATTTCTACCAGCGGCTCGTAGTACTCACCGGACAAAGTAATCTTGCTGACCCGGCCCACTACCACGCCGCCGACTTTAACCGGCGAGCGTTCTTTCAAGCCACCGATGTTGTCAAATTTGGCATACAGCTTGTAGGTTTCACCGGCGGTCGCCCCGCCCATATTGGCGGCCTGCAACGCGAGAAAAACCAAAGCGATAAAACCGATAATGACAAAGGCGCCGACTGCGAGTTGTACGTTTCTTGATTCCATAGTGAGTTACCCAAACATTAATGCTGTAAGAACAAAATCCAGACCCAGCACAGCAAGTGATGCAGTCACCACGGTTGATGTGGTGGCGCGGCTGATACCGACCGAAGTTGGTGTGCAACTGTAGCCTTTATGTAAGGCAATCCAGGTGACGACAAAAGCAAAAACCACACTCTTGATAATCCCGTTCAGGATATCTTCAGACCAGTCGACATTGGATTGCATGACTGACCAGAAGGCACCTTCATCGACACCCAACCAGCGCACGCCGACCAGATAGCCGCCGTAAATGCCAACGGCTGAAAAGATAAGCGCCAGTAACGGCATGCTGTAGAAGCCAGCCCAGAACCGCGGTGAAATAACCCGACGCATTGGGTCTACCGCCATCATTTCGAGGCTCGAGAGCTGCTCGGTGGCTTTCATCAGGCCAATTTCCGCCGTCAGTGACGAGCCGGCGCGGCCAGCGAACAGCAGCGCGGTAACCACCGGCCCCAGCTCGCGTAGCAGCGATAAGGCCACCATAGGGCCGAGACTCTGCTCGGCACCGAAGTCCACCAGAATAGTATAGCCCTGCAAACCCAGTACCATGCCGATAAACAGACCACTGATAACAATAATCAATAATGACAGTACGCCAACGGAGTACATTTGCTGCATCAACAGTGGCCACGACTTCCGCAGATTCGGTTTGCCTAACAGGGCGCGCATCAGCATCATCAGCGAAGCGCCGGTACCGGCGACACTGTTCAGAACATAGCGGCCTAAAGCGGCGATATGATCAAGCATTATTAGCTCCTGATGTCTGACCCAGAATGTCTTCTTCCATGCTGACACCCTTATAGTGAAACGCCACCGGGCCGTCAGCTTCACCTTTCAGGAACTGCTGCACCAGATCATCGCCTGATTCACGCAGCTCGTCCGGCGAGCCCTGCCCGACGACTTTGCCATCGGCAATAATATAAGCATAGTCGGCAATGCTCAGAACTTCCGAAATATCGTGGGTTACAACAACACTGGTCAGCCCCAGTGATTCGTTCAGCGACTTAATGAGCTTGACGATAATCCCCATCGAGATGGGATCCTGTCCGGCAAAGGGCTCATCATACATAATGAGTTCCGGGTCCAGAGCGATTGAGCGCGCCAATGCAGCCCGCCGCGACATGCCCCCCGACAGTTCAGCCGGCATCAGATGCCGGGCACCGCGCAGCCCCACGGCTTCGAGCTTCATCAGGACGATGGTCTCGATAATTTCTTCCGTCAGATTGCTATGCTCCCGTAATGGAAAGGCAATGTTGTCGTACAGGTTCATGTCGGTAAACAGGGCACCACTCTGGAATAACATACTCATGCGTTTGCGCAGACGGTACAATTCGCTGCGCGATAGTTCAGGTATCTTATGTCCATCAAAACGGATGGTGCCTCGCTGAGGTTTCAGCTGGCCGCCGATTAGCCGCAGCAAAGTGGTTTTACCCACGCCGCTTGGCCCCATGACGGCAGTAATTTTGCCGCGGGGAATATTCAGTGATAAACCGCTGTATATTTGATTGGCTCCATGCCCATGGGCAAAGTGGATATCATCAATCTCTACCAAATAGTCAGCATTGTCGGTAGTCATGGCTGGCTAGTTCCTTTATCTGAGACCTGCTAGTTTACCTGAAACACGCCGTAATCCATAGGTTGGCGGGGTAAAATTTGTGACAAATCATGTGCTACAGACATTTTACGTCTGCAAATCGAAAATCGATCGGGTATTATTGCTGCATATTTAAAACGGCAGCGGAGCAGCACAGTTATGAGCAATCAGCAAACCGGTTCATTTCGCAGTCTGGGCCAGCAAGTGATTGAAGTTGAGGCAGCTGCCATTATCGGCCTGCAGCGCTATGTCAACGAGCACTTTGAACGGGCCTGTGAGATCTTACTGGCATGCAGCGGCCGGGTTATTGTGATCGGTATGGGCAAGTCCGGCCATATCGGCGGTAAAATTGCCGCGACCTTTGCCTCAACCGGCACGCCGGCCTTTTTTGTCCACCCGGGTGAAGCCAGCCACGGCGACCTGGGCATGATCACCGGCCAGGATGTGGTGGTGGCGATATCGAATTCCGGCGAAACCAATGAAGTGTTGAGCATCGCGCCGCTAATCAAACGCCGGGGCGTACCGCTGATCAGCATGACGGGGAATCCAAAGTCGACGCTGGCCGAGTTATCCGATGTTCATGTTTGTATTGCCGTCGAGCAGGAAGCTTGCCCGCTGGGATTGGCGCCTACTTCATCGACCACGGCCACGTTGGTAATGGGTGACGCGCTGGCGGTCGCTTTACTGCATGCCCGCGGCTTTACTGCCGATGATTTTGCGCTGTCCCATCCCGGCGGTAGCCTTGGCCGCCGCCTGCTGCTGCATATACACGACATTATGCACAGTGGTGAACGGGTACCCAAAGTGCCACATACCGCCACCCTCAGCGAAGCCTTGCTGGAAATGTCCCGTAAAGGGCTGGGTATGACTGCGGTAGTGGATAGCGACGATCATTTGCAGGGTATTTTTACTGACGGTGATTTACGCCGTATTCTCGATCAACGCATTGACGTCCATACCACGACCATTGACCAGGTGATGACCAAGGGGCCGGTTACTATTGCGGCTGATGTTTTAGCTGCCCAGGGTTTAAAAGTTATGGAAGATCGCAAGATCAATGGTCTGTTTGTGGTTGACGAACACAATAAGCTGATTGGCGCACTGAACATGCACGACTTGCTGAAAGCAGGAGTAATGTAAACATGACAACAGCATCGACCCTGAGTACCTGGTACGGTGAAATCCCGGAACAGCTACTGGATCGGTTAAAAGCCATCCGGCTGGTTATCTTTGATGTCGACGGTGTCTTTTCCGATGGCCGTATTTACCTCGGTAACGACGGAGAAGAATTAAAAGCTTTCAATACCCGCGATGGCTTCGGCGTAAAAGGACTATTGAACAATCGTATCGAAGTTGCTGTCATAACCGGCAGACGATCGGAGATTGTTGAGCAGCGCATGCAGGCGCTGGGGGTTAATTATATTTACCAGGGTATCGAAGACAAAATTAGTTGTTATGACGAACTCAGCCGCAAATTGCAGCTTAGCGACGAACAGATTGCCTGCATGGGCGATGATGTACCTGACGTGCAGATGATTCAACGTGCTGGCGTTGGCGTAGCAGTAAATGATGCGCACCCCTGGGTGCAACAGCAGGCTGATTATGTGACCAGCCTGCGGGGCGGCTTTGGCGCGGTTCGCGAACTGACGGATCTGATCTTGCTCAGTCAGGGCCATCTGCAACTTTATGGCGGCGTGAGTCTATGAACCGGTATATCGGCTGGTTTCTGGCCATCTTATTTGTGCTGGGAACTATACTGATCTGGCGTCCGTTCGCCGACCCTGAACTGGTCGAAGAGACAGACCCGTTTCGGGAAATTGAACCTGACTACACGGCGACCGGGATGGTGCTGAGCATCTACTCTGAAGACGGCGCGTTGGCGCACCGGATCGCAGCTGATACCATGACACATTATAGCCCCATCAGCCTGACTGAGCTGGCTAATCCGGTTTATACTGTTCGTAGCCGCGATCAACAAAGTATCTGGCAGGTCATTGCTGAGCACGGGTCATTTTACGACGACAAGACACTGGTACTGGAACGCGGAATTGAAATTACCAATCTGACCAGCGCAGATTTTCTGGAGCGGGTTGAAACCAGCTACCTGACCATTGATACCACAGAGGAAACTGTGGAAACTGATATGCCCGTGGTTATTTTCGGGCACCATTTCACTGTCCGCGGAGTAGGGTTACACGGAAACCTTCGCGCACAAACACTGGAAATTAAAAACGATGCACAAGCGATTTATACTGGTATCAATCAGCTTAACGATTAGTGCTCTGCTGGCACCGCTTAACGTGTCAGCTCAGGGCAAAGAAGACTTTTCGCAGCCGATTGAGATCAATGCGGAGAATGATTTTTTCGATATCGCAAGCAAAGTGGCGGTATTCGATACCAATGTGCAGATCCGTCAGGGTACCCTGGAGATCAATGCCGATCATCTCGAAGTCAGCCGCGATAGCGATGACCAGAACGATCTCTTCATTGCCTCAGGCTCGCCCGCGACCTATCAGCAACGGCTTGATGACGGCTCACTGATCACAGCTGAAGCCGCGCGTATCCGCTATGATCAGGAACAACAAACAATGACGCTGTCAGGGAACGTCAAAGTATCCCAGAATAACAGCGTGATTCAGGGCAATGAGATTGTTTATAACTTTGCCTCACAGCAACTTAGCGCCCGTCGCGGCGAAGATGAAAGCGACCGGGTAACCACGATTTTTCTACCCAAAAAGAGTGACAATGAGCCGACTAACCGCTGAACATCTGGCGAAATCATATAAAAAACGCCAGGTCGTCAAAGATGTCAGCCTGACCGTCGAGTCGGGCCAGGTCATCGGTTTACTGGGCCCCAATGGCGCCGGAAAGACAACGACTTTCTATATGATCGTCGGGCTGGTAACCAATGATAAAGGCCGGATCCTGCTTGATGATACCGACATCAGCTTACTGCCGATGCACGAGCGTGCGCGTCGCGGTATTGGCTACCTGCCGCAGGAGTCATCAATTTTTCGCAAATTAACAGTGCGCGACAATATCATGGCCATTCTGGAAACCCGTAAAGAGCTGGACGAAACCGCCCGCGAAGATAAGCTCGATCAGTTGCTGGAGGAATTTCATATAGGCCATATCGCCAATAGTCTGGGTATGAGCCTCTCGGGTGGCGAACGGCGGCGGGTGGAAATAGCCCGCGCGCTGGCAGCGGAACCGGCCTTTATTTTGCTGGATGAGCCGTTTGCCGGGGTTGACCCGATTTCAGTCATCGACATTAAAAAAATTATTGAACACCTGCGCAACCGCGGCATTGGTGTTCTTATAACTGACCATAACGTGCGCGAAACGCTGTCAGTGTGTGAGCAGGCATACATCGTCAGCCATGGCGAGCTCATTGCCTTCGGTGACGCGCAAAGTATTTTGTCCAACCAGCAGGTAAAAGATGTCTACCTCGGTGAGCAGTTCACCCTGTAGCAGTGCTCGGGTCATTCAGGCCAGGTGATTTGATGAAACAAGGCATGCAACTTAAATTCGGTCAGCAGCTGTCGATGACTCCGCAGCTGCAGCAGGCTATCCGGTTGTTGCAGCTTTCTTCGCTTGAGTTACAGCAGGAAATTCAGCAGGCCCTGGAAGAGAATCCTCTACTGGAAGTGGCCGACGAAGACGCCGCTGGCGAAACCAGCGAACACACCGAAGAGTGGGACGACACGCCCTGCTCAGCCGCCCTGAGCAGTACCAGTTCGGCTAGTTTTGACGACGATAATAATCTCTATCAGGGCGCGACCGAACAGAGCCTGCAGGACTACCTGTTCTGGCAGATGCGGCTGTCTCATTTCAGCCCTACCGATGAACTCATTGCCACCGCCATTATCGACAGCATTAACGATAGTGGTTACCTGACCTGCGGGCTGGATGATGTTCTTGAGGCCGCCCGACAGCAAAGCGATGAGGATATCCAGGCTGACGAAGTGGCCGTGGTGCTGAAGCGAATCCAGCAGTTTGAACCCCTTGGTGTGGCGGCGCGTGACGTACGTGAGTGCTTACTTATTCAGCTTCAGCGTGGCACCACTGACCCCTTCTGGCGAGACAAAGCGATTAGCGCGGTGAGCGACCACCTGGAACTGCTTGGCAGCCGTGATTACCGAACTCTGGCCCGCAAATTACGGCTGAATGAAGACCAGCTCGCCAGTGTTCTCGCCCTAATTCAGCAACTCAATCCACGCCCTGGCGACAGCTTCAGACCTGAGGCTGATGACTATGTAATCCCCGATGTACTGGTGAGAAAAAAAAATGGTCGGTGGATTGTTGAACTAAATCCGCAAAACTTGCCTAAACTTAAAGTGAACCAAACTTATGCCGCCTTATGCAGCGGCTCAGCCCAAAGTGAGGATATGCAGTATATTCGGCAACAAACGCAGGAAGCAAAATGGTTTATTCGCAGCCTCGAAAGCCGCAGCGACACACTGTTGCGGGTTGCCAGCGCCATTGTCCAGCGCCAGCACGGGTTCTTCGAATATGGCGCTGAAGCCATGAAACCTATGGTGCTTGCTGATATCGCTGCCGCTGTCGACATGCATGAATCAACAATTTCCCGGGTAACCACACAAAAGTATATGCACACGCCCCGTGGTATGTTTGAATTGAAATACTTCTTCTCCAGTCAGCTTGCGACTGACAGTGGTGGAGAGTGTTCGTCGACAGCCATTCGGGCGTTGCTGAAGAAGCTGGTCACGGCGGAAAACCCGAAAAAGCCTCTGAGCGACAGCAAGCTCGCTCAGTTGATGGCTGACCAGGGCATCCAAGTGGCACGACGGACGATAGCGAAGTATCGGGAGGCGCTCAATATACCGCCCTCGAGTCAGCGCAAACGTCTTATCTGATTCTCGCACAACAGAAGGAAGATGCTATGCAGATTAATTTGACTGGCCATCATGTAGAAATTACTCCCCCCCTGCGCGCCTATGTGGACGAGAAATTCGCCAAGCTGGAGCGGCATTTTGATAACATCACCAATGTGCATGTGATTTTAAAGGTTGAAAAGTTAGTGCAAAAGGCCGAAGCTACTGTGCATCTTAGCGGTGGCGAGATCTATGCCGACTCTGCGGAGGAGGATATGTACGCGGCCATCGACGCGCTGATCAATAAACTTGATCGGCAGGTCATTAAACATAAAGAAAAGATAAATCGTCACTAATCATGGACCTATCCACGCTCCTAAGCCCCGACTGCACACGTAGTGCAGTCGACGGCTCAAGCAAGAAAAAAGTTCTGGAACTGATCGGCCAGCTGGCCGCACCCCGGCTGTCGGGAACCACCAGCTTTGATGTCTTCGAAAGCCTGTTGAACCGGGAGCGCCTGGGTAGTACAGGTATCGGGCTTGGTGTTGCCATTCCCCATGGCCGGCTGAACACTGCCAATAAACCGGTAGCGGTGTTGATGACCCTGGCTGAACCGGTCGATTTTGATGCTATTGATAATCAGCCGGTCGATATTATTTTTGCGCTACTGGTGCCTGAAGATGAGCACGAGGAGCATCTGCAAACGCTTGCAGCTGTGGCCCAGCGCCTGAATGATAAAAGCTGCACCCGGGCCTTGCGTGACGCTGACAGCGACAAAGAACTGTTTAAGATATTTACCCAGGACGCGAATGCTTAAGGAGTAAGTGTGCAGCTTATCATCGTCAGCGGTCGTTCCGGTTCAGGCAAAACCATCGCCCTGCGGGTGCTCGAAGATCTCGGTTTTTACTGTGTCGATAACCTTCCGATTATGCTGCTACCGACGCTGGTTCATGCGGTTATTGAGCAATACGATAAAGTTGCCGTAAGCGTTGATGTTCGTAATCTACCTGAGCAGCAGGATGATCTCGCCGACGCCCTGGATTTTCTCCCCGATCAAATCAAACCCGAAATTCTTTATATCGACTCATCGGAGGCCATTCTGTTGCGCCGCTTTGGCGAAACTCGTCGGCTGCACCCGCTGTCGAAGAACGAATTGTCCTTATCCGATGCCTTGCTGGCCGAGAGCCGCCTGCTGGAACCGCTGGCCGAGCGCGCCACCTGGCGCATTGACAGCAGCGACCTCAGCGTCCATCAGCTCAGCGAGTACGTGAGTGAACGGGTGCTCGGGAAAGCGGCGTCACGGTTGATTGTGGTGTTTCAGTCATTTGGCTATAAATACGGCCTGCCGCCTGACCTGGACTATGCTTTTGATGCGCGCATCCTGCCCAATCCGCACTGGGAGCCGGAACTGAAAGCATTAAATGGCTCTGATGCCGCAGTACAGCACTTTTTTTCCCAGCAGCCTCTGGTAACAAAATTTATTTATCAGCTGGAAGTGTTTCTGGATACCTGGCTGCCCTACTTTCAGCGCAGCAACCGCAGCTATCTCACGATCGGGATTGGCTGCACCGGCGGCCAGCATCGCTCTGTTTACATTGCCGAGCAACTGGCGCAGCGGTTTAGCGGTCAGCAGTTTAAAGTACAGGTTCGCCACCGCGAAGCAGGTCGGCATAAATGACTCATACCGCCCGACGCAGTGTCACCATCCGTAACAAGCTGGGGCTTCATGCCCGCGCGGCAACCAAACTGGCGAAACTGACGCAGCAGTTCGACGCCCAGGTGAAAGTGATTCAGGATGGCCGTGAGGTAGATGCGTCCAGCATCATGTGCCTGCTGCTACTGGCCAGTGGCCAGGGTAAAGAAATTGATGTTGTCGCTACCGGCAACGATGCCGAAGAAGCTGTCACTGCCATCGCCGCGCTGATAGAAGCCCGCTTCGACGAGGATCAGTAGACCACTGTTGCGGTCATTGCTAGCTGACGCCTTCTTCCAAATAAGATAAACTCCTCATATCAATAGGAGTTTTTACCATGCTCGCAGAAGTTGCCGACAAAGAATTCGCTGAACAGCGCTTACAGGAAGTGACCGAGGCACTCGTCGGCGGCATGTACGTGCAGGCGCGTCGGTATCTGCATAATTTGCCAGCCTGGGACGTCGCCCTGCTGCTGGAGTCTTCGCCGCCCAAAGCCCGTGCCATTATGTGGCAACTGGTTGACGCCGAAGAGCACGGCGACATCCTTGAAGAACTTTCCGAAGAAGTACAAAAATCTATTATCCGCCAGATGGCGCCGGAAAAACTTGCGGCCGCCACCGAAGGCATGGATACCGATGACCTGGCCTACGTACTCCGTGGTCTGCCCGAGCCTGTTTATCAGGAAGTTCTCAAGTCGATGGATGAGCAGGATCGTCATCGCGCCGAACAAGCCCTGTCGTACGAGGATGAAACCGCCGGTAGTATCATGAACACCGATACCATCACGCTGCGGCCTGATGTCACTATCGATGTGGTACTGCGCTACCTGCGCCTCAAGGGTGAGCTTCCCGAAGCCACCGATAAACTCTATGTGGTCAACCGCGATGACAAGTTTATTGGTGAGATCGGCATTTCGCGGCTGTTGACCGTAGACCCTGCACGATTGGTCAGTGATGTCATGGATTCGGATGTACAGGGCATTCCGATTGATATGGATGAGACGGAAGTCGCCAAGCTGTTTGAACGTCAGGACTGGATCTCGGCGCCGGTCGTTGACAGCGAAAACCGCCTGATGGGCCGGATCACCATCGATGACGTGGTTGATATCATCCGTGAAGAAGCTCAGCACTCGATGCTGAGCATGGCTGGTCTGGACGACGATGAAGATACCTTTGCTCCGGTACTCAAAAGTACCCGGCGCCGCACGATCTGGCTGGCAGTCAACCTGGTGACCGCCTTACTGGCGGCCATGGTCAGCTCATTGTTTGAGCCTATCCTGGCACAGATGGCGGTGCTGGCCATCCTCAACACAATAGTCCCCAGCATGGGCGGTATCGCTGGCTCGCAAACCCTGACGCTGGTTATCCGCGGTATGGCGCTGGGCCATATCGGTGCCAGCAACCAACGCTGGCTAATCGGTAAAGAACTGGCAATTGGCGCTTTAAATGGTGTGATCTGGGCGGTTCTGATTGCCGCTGTGGTGGCCCTGTGGAAACAGGATCTGATGATTGGCTTTATTATTGCGTTCGCGATGATGGCCAACCTGCTGGCGGCGGGCCTTGCCGGGGTTACGATTCCGCTGATCCTGAAACGCTACAACATTGACCCGGCCCTGGCGGGCGGGGTCATCCTGACCACAGTTACGGATGTGGTCGGTATCTTTGCCTTCTTAGGCACCGCAACGCTATTGCTGCTGTAGCGCCAGGTCAGGGTTGCCGGAACTCAGGTTCCGGCTATCCGCAGGCTTTCAACCAGTACTGAGCCGGTGCGCACGCCATGTCGTAAATCCACATCATTGCCGATAGCAACGATGTTACACAGCATGTCTTTGAGGTTGCCGGCAATAGTGATTTCTTCAACCGGATACTGAATTTCACCCTGCTCAACCCAGAACCCGGCGGCGCCACGTGAGTAATCGCCGTTTACCATATTCACGCCCTGCCCCATCAGTTCGGTTACCAGCAGGCCTGTACCCATTTCTTTGCACAGCTGCTGCAGGCTCTTATCCTGATGGGTAACTTCCCAGTTATGAATGCCACCGGCGTGGCCGGTTGGTTGCATGTCCATCTTCCGGGCCGCATAACTGGTCAGCAGATACGTCTGCAGCACGCCATCAGCTATGATATCCCGCGCCTGAGTAGCAACACCTTCCTGATCAAAGGGGCTACTGGCAAGGCCACCGCGCAGATGTGGCCGTTCGCTGATTGTCAGCCATTCCGGCAATACCTGTTTACCCAGATGGTCCAGCAGGAAGCTGGATTTACGGTAGAGGTTACCGCCGCTGATGGCACTGACCAGGTGTCCGAATAATGAATTGGCGACATCGGCGCGAAATAGCACCGGCACTTTGGCCGTGGCGATTTTCCGTGAGTCAAGCCGCGCCAGCGTTGATTGAGCGGCATCTTCCGCCACCTGCTCCGGCGTCCATAGTTCGTCCCGGCGCCGACCGACGGTGTAGCTGTAATCACGCTGCATGGCCTCACCACTGCGCGCGATAAGGGCGCAGCTCAGGCTATGCCGTGACTGCAGGTACCCGGCCAGAAAGCCATGGCTGTTGCCGTAAACCCGGTAGCCAACGTGGCTGCTGTAACCAGCGCCATCTGAATTCACAATCCGCTCATCCTGCTTCAGCGCATGCCGTTCACACTGCAGCGCCTGCTCCAGCGCAAACTCAGCGCTTTGATCGGCCGGATGACACAGATCCAGGTCCGGAATATCCGTTGCCATCAATTCTGCCGGCGCCAGGCCGGCATGTGGATCTGCCGAAGTATAACGGGCAATATCGTTGGCCTTTTCGACGGCCGCGCGAATGGCCGCCGGAGTCAGGTCGGTGGTCGATGACGAGCCTTTGTGCTGGCCCCGGTAGAGGGTAATTCCAAGCGCACCGTCCTGATTAAATTCAACCGTTTCTACTTCGCCTAAACGGGTACCGACATTGATTCCACGGCTACGGCTAATGGCGCATTCGACTGCTGAACTGCCCAGTTTTCCGGCATAGTCCAGCGCTTCGGCTACCGCCTGCTCAACATCTTTCATCTCACGGTTTAATTCGTTTATATCAGGGGTCACCATTGGCTCCGTATTCGAAAACTGAGGCTGAAGTTTAACATGAATAGCAGTGTTGATTCATCGCCTTCACTGCTAAACTAATAGCAGAACATTTAAAGGAAAAAGTCTGCATGAACGATTTTGAAGACGACGACCAGCCGATTAGTAAATCGCAGCTTAAGCGCGATGCTGAAGCCCAACAGGCACTGGGTGAACAGCTGGTTGACCTGCCCGACGGCAAATTAGCCAAGATCCCGGTCGATGAGACCTTGCTCGACGCCATCCGTCTGGCGCAGCGTATCCGCAATACCCGCGAGGGGTTTCGGCGCCAGTTGCAGCTGATCGGTAAGATGATGCGCGATCGGGACACAACCGAAATTGAGCAGGCGCTATCGGAGATTGAACACAGCCATCACGAGCAAAATGCGCTGTTTCACCAGCTCGAAAAACATCGCGATGCAATACTGGCCGAAGGGGATCCGGCCATTCAGGAGTTCATTGATCAGTACCCCAACGCCGACCGGCAAAAGCTACGTCAGTTGTACCGGCAGGCACTGAAGCAGCAGCAACAGAACAAGCCCCCGGCTGCGGCCCGCGAACTCTTTAAATATCTGCGGCAGGTGGCGACCGCTTAAGCGGTCCCACCCACTGTCAGGGCATCCAGTTTCAGCGTCGGCTGACCAACACCCACCGGCAGGCTCTGACCATCCTTACCACAAACGCCGATACCAGAATCCAGTTCCAGGTCGTTACCCACCATAGATACCTGGGCCATGGCTTCCGGGCCGTTGCCGATTAAGGTCGCGCCTTTAACCGGTGCGGTGATGCGCCCGTCTTCAATCAGATAGGCCTCGGACGCCGAGAATACGAATTTACCGGACGTAATATCAACCTGACCGCCGGAAAAATGCGGCGCGTAAATACCTTTTTTGACACTGCTGATGATATCCGCCGGATCGTGTTCGCCAGCCAGCATATAGGTGTTGGTCATCCGTGGCATAGGCAAATGGGCATAGGATTCGCGCCGCCCGTTACCGGTCGGTTCAACACCCATCAGGCGGGCATTGAGTTTATCCTGCATATAGCCAACCAGCCGCCCCTTTTCGATCAGCACGTTATAGCCGGCGGGAGTGCCTTCATCGTCCACGCTAAGTGAGCCGCGCAAATTCGATAAGGTGCCGTCGTCAACAATAGTGCAGTGCTCCGACGCAACCATTTCGCCAATTTTACCGGCATAGGCAGAAGCACCTTTACGATTAAAGTCGCCTTCCAGGCCATGCCCTACGGCTTCATGTAACAGCACCCCGGGCCAGCCAGCGCCAAGAATAACCGGCATGGTACCCGCCGGGGCTTCTCGGGCATCAAGGTTCACCAGAGCCTGACGAACCGCTTCTTTGGCGTAGGTTTGCCAACGCGGCAACTCACTGACCGGATCGCTGAAATAACTGTAACCTACCCGGGCCCCGCCGCCGGAACTGCCGCGCTCACGGCGACCGTTCTGCTCGACCAGCACGGTACAATTAACCCGTACCAAAGGCCGGATATCGCTGGCCAGGGTGCCGTCGGTAGCGGCCACCAGAATTTCATCATAGCTGCCGCTGATACTGGCAATGACTTCGACTACCCGCGGGTCGAGGCTACGGGCAAAAGCGTCGATCTCACGCAGCAAGTCAATTTTGGCCGCCTCATCAAGGCTCGGAAGCGGGTTCAGTGGCTGATAGCGTTCACTCTGGCTGCGTACCTGCAGTGCCTGCATGGTCGCCTGGGCACCGTCACTGGCAATACCGCGGGCAGCAGCCGCAGCCTGGCGCAACGCGGCCGGGGTAATGGCGTCGGCATAGGCAAAGCCGGTTTTTTCTCCGTGAATCGCCCGTACGCCCAGGCCGCTTTCAATATGAAAGCTACCTTCTTTGACAATGCCATCTTCCAGCACCCAGGATTCATTCACGCTACTTTGCAGGTAAATATCCGCAAAATCGATAGCCCCGCTATAGATGCTCTGAAGTGACTGCTGCAGGGCATCAATATCCAGTTCATGTTGGTTTAACAGGTTTTCTGCAACCTGTTGGTTTAGCTGTTGGCCCGACTGTAATTTACTGCTCATGAAAAACCTTTTTACTGCTGGAGAAATGATTGATTACCGGAATATCGCGGCGAATTTTTTGTAGCGCTGACACGTCCATAGCTGTAGTGGCCAGCCCCGGCGAGGCGGTCTCTACACAGGCCTTCACTTCGCCCCAGCCATCAATAACCAGGCCATGGCCAAAGGTTTGCCGGCCGTTGGCATGCTCACCTACCTGGGTACCAGCCACCAGTATGCACTGCTGCTCAATTGCCCGCGCCCGGGTTAACACATGCCAGTGGGCGGCGCCGGTGACCTGCGTAAAAGCCGAGGGCAGCACCAGAATATCGGCGCCCCGCAGACGCAGCGCGCGAAACAGTTCCG
>CAYWXF010000016.1:21428-31145 GCA_964462025.1 uncultured Pseudomonas sp.
GAAAGCGCACATCATAACATACCGCTAAACCCAACGTGCCGAATTCAGTTTCAACTGTGACCACTTGCGAGCCGGGTACAGTTGCCGCCGACTCCCGGTAGTTGCGGGTATTGTCCGCGACATCCACATCAAACATGGACACCTTATTGTAGCGGGCCACGCAGTCGCCGGCGGGATTAAAAACCAGCGACGCCGCGCTGAACTTGTCGCTGTCGGCGTGTTCAATCAGGGGAATGGTACCAGCGACCAGCCACACGCCGAAATCGCGGGCCAGGGCGGCCAGCCCGTCCTGCATCGGCCCGCTGCCGGGCATCTCGGCCAGCTCGCGCTGCCGTTTATCGCCAGCGCCAAAGCATAGACAGGCTTCGGGCAGCACCACCAGTTGCGGTCGTGCCGCCGGTAAATCAGCGAATAGCTGACGCAGGGTTGTCAGGTTCTGCTGCGGATCCGGGCTGCTGGTCAGCTGAACTGCTGTCATCTGCACCCGTTGGTGACTGGTTTTCTGTTGGTTCTGGCTCATCAGGAATCTCCTGTTCAGGGGCCGGAATGGTCACTTCACGGCTGGATCGGCTTACTTCCTCGACCGTCGGATTATCAAGCGTACCCGAAATTCGGTACTCGAGCCGGCTGATTACTTGCGCATCATGAAGCATACGGTCGATCAGCAGCGCCGCTAATCCCGACGGCGGGTTGACCATCCAGGCCAGAATCACCGGCAAGCTTGAAGTGACCTTGGGAATATAATACAGCTGATAATTAATTTCTTCGTTGACCAGGTTGGTCACGCCACTGATTTCCATATCGCCGGCCGAGCCGTTGAGGGTAGTGTTATCGGTACGTACCAGGCCGTCTTCTATCGTAAATTCACCGCCAAAGCGCGTGAAAAACAAGCCGTTGGCAAAGACGTCACGGAAATCAAAGCGCAGTTTACGTACGATGCTTTCCAGGCTCAGCAGAGAAAATATCCGCGCCGCGCCATCACTGACTTCGCTCAGATAGCCCTGCCCCAACGACCATTCCACGGTGCCGTTAAGACTTTCGTGATTGTACTGAAACGGCGCACCCTGCCAGTTGAGTTCGAACTTGAAGTCAGCCGGGCTGTCCTGCACCATGGTGCTGATATCGTAGTCACGCAAAAAGGCACCCAAATCAGCACTCGAGAAGTTGCCCGTAAATGTTGTGCGTTGCTGCTCAGCGCTTGCGCCAACCTGCCAGGTGCCACTGGCATCCAGCTGATGCTGCCCTTGCTGGATACGCAGACTGCTGACTTCAATACCCTGACCGACCGGCGCCAGATCCAATTCCAGCGCGCCCAGGTCATAACCAGCGTAACTACAGCGCTTACAGCGCAGGACCAACGCCGGTACCTGGCTTAAATCGGGTTGCTCAACCAGCGCCTCGTCAACCGCCAGCGGCTTGTCTAACTCAATGTAATCGGCGTCGATAGTCAGTTGCAGCGAGCTCATGCTGGTAGCATCGGCGGTATCCGCAAAACCCAGCGTGCCCACCAGCGATGTCTGATCGGCCTGCAACCGGATACGCCAGTCTGCCTCTTCCGGCCAGCCCACCGCTGAGAAATCCGTTAGCTGGTGTCCCAGCAGGATAAATTCGTCGGCGGTCAGCTGAATAAGATCCGGGCGGACCACCTGTGTTATCCCAGTCGGCTCGTCAGTATCTGTATCTTTTATACCCTCAATGAGTAGCTTGCCGGCGTCCAGCCATTGCTGCATTTCAAAGCGATCAACATGCATTTCTACCGGAAAGCGCGCATTGACGCGGGTCACATTCGGATTAGGAATCGCGGCCTGCTGATCACCTAAGCGCATAAACCCTTGCTGGAGCTCACTGCCATCGCCGTTAAGCTGTAGTTCAAGCATGCCGGCATCAGCCAGGCGGGCATTGATCAGAATACTGTCTTCGCTGCCAGAAACCTGCAGCTGCCAGGGCCAGCTTTGTTCCGCCGGCTTATTTAACGGGGCGGGTAAATTCAGCGCCAGACCATCGAGCTCCGAATCCTGTTGCCAGTGAAACGAGTAGCCTCCGCCAGCCGCCAGCACCAGCTCCAGTTCGGCAGTCCAGTCGAAAGTGCCGCCAGCCAGAGCCGTCACCGGCAGGTGCCCAGCCTGGTCAAGGTTCCAGTTACCCGACATCCCGACACTGACTTTATAATCATCGCTTTCGCTGTTACTGGTCAGAGTCGCGGCTACCGGCAGCTCATGCCAGCGCAGCGTCAGGTTATCACTTTCAATATGTTCATTACGGAAACGAACCCGCCCGTTTACGCCCGAAAAATCCTGCGACAGCATGGCAACCGTCAGTTGGTTGTCAGTCAAATCAGCGTAGCCGCGGGCGACCGCTTCAGCGCCTTCCTGCAGCGGAATAGTGAGTTGCAGCTGCCCCTGCATGGGCCCGCTTAACTGCAGTTCAGCCAGGGTTTCACCCAGGCTATCCGCCAGTGGGCTGGTGGCAAACACCGGCTGCAGCGCGGCGGAATCGCTGACAATTTCGCTGTCAATTTCGAGCACCACATCGGTGGCTGACAGGTCGGCAATGACTGTATTAATGACGGGCAAACGGGCGTCGCCCAGCTTGCCGTCTAAGGCCTGAATATGCATCCGCTCGTTACTGAAATTGACGCGTGTAGTGGCGTCATAAAGGGGTGCCCAGCCAGGCTGGAACTTAAAGCGTAAATCATTGATATTCGCCTGTGCGGCAAACTGGCCCTGATAATTTTTATAGGGAAATTCATCGAACCAGCCCCGCCATACCATTGCCAGTGATTCAGCGGCCCCTTCATGGATAGCAGTGACCAGATAGTCCTGCAGATTGCCGCCAAGGGCAGCAGGCAGATACCGGCGCAGCACCTCCGCAGGTATAGGCTGTTCATTCAGGCTGATAACCCGCGCTCCCAGCCCAATCCGACCCTGCTCGTTATGTAAGCGGGCAGCCACCGCCAGGGGTAAATCGCGCAGCCGTGCCTCGCTGCCTTCGGCAATCGTCAGTTGCCAGTTACCATCACGCCAGCGCCAGTCACCCTGCAGATTCAGCCGGTCAAGCTGCCAGGCCTGTTCAGTATCGAGCTGATCACTGCGCAGGGCGATCTCACTGCCCTGTAGCCGCCAGCTGGCGTCCATTGCTTCACCATATACCTCAATATCGACCGCATCGAGCCCCGGCACCGAAGCGGTGTGCGACCAGCGCAACTGCTGACCATTTACCAGCCAGCGCAGTCCCTGATCAAGCGTCTGTGTCATTCGCAGAGAGACCTGGCCCGCCGCCTGCCGGCCCACCAGCTCAGCCTGTAATGCAGCACCGGAACTACCGGTGACGGTTAACATATCCAGCACTGGGCTAAGGGGTATCGCATCAATGCTAAAACTAAAGCCGCTGGCCTGCTGGCGCCAGCTAAACCCGGGCAGTTCCCAGCTGTTGTCATCCTGCACAACGGTCAGCGGCGCGCTATTGACCAGCCAACCTTCGTCCCGTGGTCGCAGCTTCAGAACCCCTTCAGGGATATTGATCTCGTGCTGTTTTGCATCGATCTGCCAGCCAAGCGAGTTTTCGCCCAACTGCAGTACGCCATCATTAAATGCGCTGTCCGCAAAGTTCAGCCACAAGGTAAAGTTCAGTTCGGCGTGATCCACTTTCGAGTCAACTACTTGCTGTTGCAACCAGGGGGCGATATTCAGGTTGGCCGCATTGACGTAAATCTGTCCGTCCAGAGCTTCAGGATCCTGGCCGTTAATATCAATGATCACATCAAGCGCATTGGTATTCAGCCCGGCAACACGGAATTGGCCAATGCCCTGATGCCGCGATCCACGGTTCATCCAGCTCAGCCGCTCAATATCAATCCGACGCTTCACACCCAGCAGGTTAATCAGTTCAACGGTACTGTTTTCGATGATCACATAGTCGAGCTGGTTAAGGAAAAAACGCGGAATCGCATCGGGTAAATCCGCTTCAGCGACTTCATCAGCTTCGCGCAAATCGTATTCAATCCGCGCCTGCTCAAGCGTGACCCGCTCAAACTGCAGCGACCAGCTCTGGACGCTTTGCCAGAAATCGAAATGGATACGGGCTTCAGCAATATCAACCTGAGTGGTTTCACCGCCTGCCGGCTGCATGGTGACATCGTGCAGTATCAGTTGTGGCCCGGAGGTACTCCAGTCAGCGCTAAGTTCACTGATGCGGGTTTCCAGTTGATACTGGCTGGCGACGAATTGCTCAACCTGCTCAGTCACATCGGGTAACATGGGCAGCAGATAGCGCAGAATCGACAGCAGCACTGCGAGCAACACCAGCAGGGTCGCCACAGTGTAAAGAATGCCCCGATAAGCTACTTTCAGCGAAATTCGCCACATAATTACATCATCACCACATCAAACTGTTCCTGGTGGTACAGCGGTTCAGTTAACACTTTAACCTGCTTACCGATGAAAACTTCCAGTTCCGCCAGGGCATGTGATTCTTCATTCAGTAAGGTTTCCGACACCGCCGCCGAGGCGTAGATAACGAAATGGTCCGCTGCGTACGCCCGGTTAACGCGAACAATCTCCCGCATTACCTCATAGCATACGGTATCCACCGTTTTCATGGTGCCCCGGCCACTACACACCGGGCACTCCGAGCAGAGTACGTGTTCGAGGCTCTCGCGCGTGCGCTTGCGCGTCATCTCCACCAGCCCTAAGGTGGTGAAGCCATTAATGGAATTTTTCGCGCGGTCTTTCGCCAGCGCCTGCTCCAGGCTATGCAACACACGTCGCCGGTGGTCACTGCTCTGCATATCGATAAAATCAATAATAATGATACCACCGAGGTTACGCAGGCGCAGTTGCCGGGCAATCGCCTGGGTCGCTTCAATATTGGTGTTAAAGATGGTTTCTTCGAGATTGCGGTGCCCGACAAAACCACCGGTATTAATATCTATGGTCGTCATCGCCTCGGTCTGGTCGATAATAATCGAACCACCGGATTTAAGATCCACTTTACGGTCGAGTGCGCGTTGTACTTCATTCTCAACGTCGAAAAGGTCAAAGATCGGACGTTCGCCGACATAATATTCCAGCGCTTTCGACAACTCGGGAATAAACTCAGCAACAAATTCACTAAGTAAATCATAGGTTAGTTTGGAATCAACGCGAATCCGTTCAATCTGATCACCAACAAAATCGCGCAGGATCCGGCACGACAAATTCAGATCTTCATACACCAGGCCGATCTTGCGCATACCTTTACGGCGTTTCTGAATGGTGTCCCACAACCGGCGCAAAAAGGCGGCATCGCGCTGAAGCTCGTCATCACTCGCGCCTTCAGCCGCGGTCCGGACGATAAAGCCGCCATCGGCATCACAGTAAGGTTCAGCGGCGCGCTTAAGGCGGTCGCGCTCTGCCTCATCTTCAATACGCTGAGAAATACCCACATGTGGCGACTGCGGCATCAGCACCATGTAACGTGAAGGAATAGTAATGTCCGTGGTCAGTCGTGCACCTTTGGTACCCAACGGATCTTTAACCACCTGCACCAGAATCTGCTGGCCGGGCCGCACCAGTCGGGCGATATCTGGCGCCGGAACCGAACGCGCGGTAATTTCTTCAACCTGCTCGATGTGGGTGACGATATCCGAAGCGTGGAGGAAGGCGGCTTTATCCAGGCCAATATCAATAAAGGCTGCCTGCATCCCGGGTAGTACCCGTGACACCTTGCCCACATAAATATTGCCAACCAGGCCGCGTCTGGACTGGCGTTCGATATGGATTTCCTGCAGGATGCCATTTTCAATCAGCGCCACCCGGGTTTCCGTCGGCGTCACATTCATCAGTATTTCAGCGCTCATCGGGGTCGCCTTCTGCCTGCCGGATTAACTGCTCGGTTTCGTATAAAGGCAAGCCCACCACCGCCAGATAGCTGCCCTCAACCTTAGTGACAAACTTTGCGGCGCGGCCCTGAATACCGTAGCCACCGGCTTTATCCGCTGGTTCACCGCTAGCCCAGTAGGCCCGGACTTCTTGATCTGTTAATGATTTAAAGGTCACTGTGGCCAGCGCCGTGACCACCCGGATCCGTTGCTGATGGTGCAAGGCGACGGCAGTAATGGCTTGATGGGACCGGCCGGACAGCAGCTCCATCATAGTGGCAAAGTGATGTTCATCGGCGGGTTTCTCAAGAACCTGCTGGTCACAAACCACGATAGTATCTGCACCCAGCACCATAGCGTTATCCTCGGCAAGACGGGCGCCAGCTTCAGCTTTCTGGGCAGCCAGTCGCTGGACATATGCCATTGGCGTTTCTCTGTCGGAACGTTGCTCAGGGATATCGGGCCGCACCACCGTAAAAGGGCGATCCAGCAACTGTAATAATTCAAATCGCCGGGGTGAGCCCGACGCGAGGACTAATGCTGTCATGTGATGTCACCTAACGTATCAGGTAGCGGCGCCGGTACTTGCGCATAATCAAATAAATCCATGGCCATATAATCGCCGAGGAAATAACCGGATATAAGTATGGCAAATGAAACACGGCATCGTTCAATACGTGCTCAAGCTCATACACGACCGCCCGCTTTACCAGCACCAGAATGCCAACAATAATGGCCTGTTGGGTTAGTGAGTAGTTACGTATGCGCTGATAATGGCGGACCGCCGGATAAGCGATCAGCAGCAGGGCGATCGCATAGATGCCAAATACCGAACCCATCAGAATATCGGCCAGCAAACCAAGGATCAGCACCGTACCAAAACCGACCCGGTGCGGTATTGCCAGTAGCCAGTAAATGATGACCAGCGCCAGCCAGTCGGGCCGCCATGGCTCCAGCACAGCGGGCAACGGCATTACCATCAGCACCATCGCCAGCACATAACTAATTAATAAAGGGAATAAACCCGCCTTAATCCACATCCGGCACCTCGTCATCGTAGACAGGTTCTTCGCTGGCATTCGCCGGCCACAGCAACAGCAGGGTGCGCACCCGATCAAGTTCAGCGAAAGGCCGGACCATGACCTTTGCGTACGGGCGATCTTCATTACGGTCGATGGAGTCGATCATGGCTACCGGGTAGCCTTCAGGGAACACGCCGCCAAGCCCGGACGACAGCAGGATATCGCCTTCCATTAAGCCGGTACTGTGCGGAATATAAAGCAGTTCAAGTAACGCAAGGTCGCCGGTGCCTTTAGCCAGAACACGGATATCATTACGTTCCGCGCGCAGCAGGATGGCGTGGCTTTGATCGGAAATAAGCAAAACGCGGGCCGTATTGCGGCCCACACTGGTGATCTGCCCGACAATACCCCGGTTATCGAGTACCGGCTGGCCATCGTATACACCGTTTGCTGAGCCTTTATTGATAACCAGCTGATGCGAAAAAGGGTCGGTTGCTACCGCGACCACTTCAGCAACCATACGGCGACTGGCCTGACGCACTTCTGAACCGAGTAGTTGACGTAACCGGTCATTCTCGTTTTCCAGAAAGTTCAGCCGCTGTACCGCCATTTCCAGCTCCAGCAATTCTTCCTGCAAGCGGAAATTTTCTTCTCTGAGCGCGGTACGGGTAGTCGACAGATAAACCAGCCGGTCTAACAACTGTTCAGGCAACACGGCAAGGTATTGGATAGGCGCGACCAGGGAGGTCATAAAAGATCGTACCGGCTGCATGGTATTGAGCCGGTGGTCAAGGAATAACAGCGAGCCCGCAATGGCCAGTGACAGCACCAGCCGGGTACGTAATGAAGGCCCGCGTTCAAATAGCGACTGCATAGCGTCGCTTACTCATAACTAAAGAGGTCACCGCCGTGAACGTCGATCATTTCCAGCGCTTTACCACCACCGCGAGCAACGCAGGTTAGCGGATCATCGGCAATAATAACCGGAATGCCGGTTTCTTCCATCAGCAACCGGTCGATATCCCGTAACAAGGCGCCACCACCGGTAAGCACCATACCGCGCTCGGAAATATCCGACGCCAGCTCAGGCGGGGATTGCTCGAGGGCAACCATAACCGCGCTGACGATGCCCATCAGAGGCTCCTGCAAAGCTTCCAGGATTTCATTGCTGTTCAGGGTGAACGAACGGGGCACGCCTTCGGCAAGGTTACGGCCACGCACTTCGATTTCACGCACTTCGTCGCCGGGGAAAGCAGAGCCGATTTCATGTTTAATCCGCTCAGCGGTCGCTTCACCAATAAGTGAACCAAAATTACGACGGATGTAATTGACGATGGCTTCATCAAACTTATCGCCACCGATACGTACTGACGATGAATACACCACGCCATTTAATGAGATAATGGCAACTTCAGTAGTACCGCCGCCGATATCGACCACCATAGAGCCGGTCGCTTCAGATACCGGTAAGCCGGCACCGATAGCTGCTGCCATAGGTTCATCAATCAGATAAACCTCGCGCGCGCCGGCACCAAGGGCTGACTCACGAATTGCCCGGCGTTCAACCTGCGTTGAACCACAAGGCACACATACCAGTACCCGCGGGCTCGGCCGGAAGTAATGGCTGTCGTGTACCTGCTTGATAAAGTGTTGCAGCATTTTTTCGGTGACATAAAAGTCAGCGATAACGCCGTCTTTCATTGGCCGGATAGCCTTGATATTGCCCGGCGTACGCCCAAGCATCTGTTTTGCGGCATGGCCGACAGCGGCGACACTTTTTGGTCCGCCCGAGCGTTCCTGGCGAATCGCCACCACCGATGGCTCGTTAAGCACTATACCTTCGTCTTTTACATAAATCAGCGTGTTCGCTGTTCCCAAATCGATAGACAGATCGTTCGAGAAAATACCCCGGAGTTTTTTAAACATGGACTGGCCAATCCCTACAAAAATTAGTCTCGCGCTCGACGCGTATGAAGATCATCACACTTTAGCAATGCGCTCCTGCCACGGCAAGGCGCTTCGCCGATATCTTACCATGTATTTACTTTTTGATTAGCACGCATCTTACCAACCTGTTTCCCGTTGGTAAATTATTCGATCATTCCCGCGGAACAGGCCAAACACCAGTGGCGCACAAGGGCTGAACTCGGGATCAGTCGCCGGACTGCACTCGTCGTCCCACTGATACTGAAGCCATGGCAGACCGATGTCATTCAGATTCAGAATCCAGTTGAAGCTACCGCTACGGCCAGGCGTTACCGACTGCGACAGCAGCAACGGTTGGCTGACCTGCCGCTGGCCGCTAAGCACTGGGGTTGCCATCAGGGGCTCGGCGGCCAGGTCGGCCGCAGTCAGGCCTTCATTTGATACAAAATCAGTAAAGCGGGTCGTCTCCGGCGTCATCCAGTTATCGCTGTACTGGGTACTGTTATCCCGCGCATTGATAATAAACAAAGTACCATCAAAGTATTCGATCGAAAATTCGAGGTCCAGCACATCATTGCTGGCCCCGTAGGCCGGCAGCAACAGAATACGGCCGTCCAGCAATTCGGTCCCTTCAATCGGGGCGAAGCTATAATCAAGGCATGAGCCTCCAGCCGTGTTCTTCACGCAAACGCCGTCGCTGTCGGTCAGGGCTGCAGCAGGAATGGTAAGCTCAGCGCAGCTGGCAAAAGGTGCCGTCGCGGTGGCCGGATCCTGCACATAGCGCAAGCCATTCTCGCTAGCGAGTGACACGGTAAAATCGGGCGCGCCGTCGGTATCATTGCCGGTATTCAGCGACGCATTACTAGTGCCGTCAAAGGTCAGCGGATAAGGTCCCTGTGCGTCACAACTGGT
>CAYWXF010000017.1:0-24261 GCA_964462025.1 uncultured Pseudomonas sp.
TGCTGGCAGCGTTTTCTACTGCGCTAGCTGCCTGTGGCGATGATGGCCGGGATCCTATCCTCGGTACCGAAGGCAATGTTGCTCTGTCCCCTACAGTGACCGCGGTCACTCCGGCGAATAACGCGACTGATGTCACCGTGATTAATCCCTTAATTACCGCCCAGTTCAGCGAAGCAGTAAACCCGCTGACAACGAGCCAGTTCACCGTGACCTGTGCCAGCCCGTGTACCAGTCCTACCGGTACGGTATCCATGAATTCAGCCAATACTATGGCGACATTTACGGTGAACAGCCCGGCAATGCTGGATCCGTTAACCGAATACACGGCGACAATCCACACTGCCACCAGCAGTGCCAATGGCCTGTCAATTGACCAGCCATACGTCTGGTCGTTCACTACTGGCGTGATACCCGATACCACACGTCCAGAGGTCACTGTGACGGTGCCGGCCACCACCAATCCGGGGCCAACAGCCGTGGCCGTTAACACAGCGATTTCTGCTGAGTTCAGCGAAGATATGCTGGCATCGACTATAACTGGCAGCACTTTCACTGTAACTTGCGCAGCGCCGTGCGTAACACCAACAGGTAGCGTCTCTTATGATGCCGCCTCGCAAATTGCTACCTTCGACAGTGCGCAGGATCTGGAGTGGGACACGACCTACACAGCGACGATCGACAGTACAGTGACTGACCTTGCCGGCAACGAGTTAGCTGGTAATCAGGGCACAGCAGGTACCGCAAGTGATTACGTATGGGAATTCACCACCGGTAGCGCGCCCGATACGACACGGCCCGAAGTGACCGCGACGGACCCCATGACCAGTTCTCCTGGCCCGACCGCCGACGTTGAAGTAGATACGACTGTTTCCGCAATCTTCAGTGAAGATATGCTTACAACGACTATTACTGACGCCAGCTTTACTGTGACTTGTGCGTCACCTTGTACGGCGCCAAACGGTGTTGTGTCTTACGACCTCGCATCGCGCACCGCAGTATTCACGCCCGATCAAAACCTGGAATGGGAAACTACTTATACCGCGACGGTTAATAGGTCAGTAACTGATCTTGCCGGCAATCAATTAGCTGGTAATCAGGGCGCAGCAGGTACCGCAAGTGATTACTTGTGGGAATTCACCACCGTGGTGGAACCTGACACCATACGGCCGCGGGTTACCGCGACGGATCCGCTGACTACAGCGCCAGGCCCGACCACCAATGTACCAATTAACACCACGGTTTCTGCGGTGTTTAGCGAAGACATACTGGCGACAACTGTATCAGACACCAGCTTTACTGTGACTTGTGTAACACCTTGCGTATCACCTACCGGTACTGTGTCTTATGATAATGCCGCGCGCAGCGCAGTGTTTGATCCAACTCAGGACCTGGAATGGGAAACCACCTATACAGCCACTATTACCAGTTCAGTTACTGACCTTGCTGGTAATCAGTTAGCCGGTAACCAGGGCGTCGCAGGATCTGCGAGTAACTATGTGTGGGAATTCACCACAGGTATTAAGCCGGACACGACTATGCCACGGGTGACCCTGACAGAACCGCTGACGACTGATCCTGGTCCGACAGCTAATGTGCCGGTGAATACCGCTATTACCGCAATATTCAGCGAAGATATGTTGGCAACAACAGTTTCTGGCACGACCTTCACGCTGACCTGCGAAACGCCTTGTGTGTCACCAGCCGGTGATGTGACTTATGTTGTTGCGTCACGTAGCGCGGTATTCTCGCCAGAGCAAAACCTGGAAGAAGATACCACCTACACCGCAACAATCAGCAGTGCTGTGACTGATGTGGCCGGTAACCAGCTCTCTGGTAACCAGGCACCGGTGGGCACCGCCAGTGATTACATCTGGATGTTCACTACAGTTGCACCAATCGCAACCGATAACATTTCTGTACAGTCAACCGACCCAATGAATGCCGGTATGCTGGCGGTTTGTCCGAATGCCAGTATCAACGCAACCTTTAATATCCCCTCAGGTATGCGCCTGGATCCGACCACAGTCAATGACATGACCTTCCTGGTTGTTGAAGACGCTGACCCGTTAAATACCGTTAGTGCCGAGTCAATCGAGGTTGACGTGGACACCGGTACCATAGTCACCTTCATCCCACTGAACCAGCTGGCTGAGAATGTGACGTACCGCGCCACGCTTGTGAGCGGCCCCGACGGTGTGAAAGATCTTGTGGTACCAGGTAACGAAATGGTTGATGACTATGAGTGGACCTTTACCACCACAGCACCAACACAAAGCTGCCTGCAGCCAGTGGATCTGAGAACTGCTACACCTTTCGGTACTTTCGGTGGCACAGCAGGTGTAACCAATCAGGGTCTGTTAACTATCGTCAACGGTGATTTAGGTACTACAGCCGTATCGACTGCAGTGACCGGCTTTATTTCAGAACCAGGTTGTTCGTACACCATTACTCCGCTGAACGAAGGTAAAGTGAACGGTAAAATCTATACCGCTCCACCACCTCCAACAGTGTCTTGTCCTCAGGACGGAACGGCCGTAACCGAAGCTATCGCAATACAGGCCCGTCTGGATGCCGAGAGCGCATATCTTGCGCTGACCCCAGCCAATATGCCTGGTGGACAGAATCCGGGTAACGAGAACCTTGGTAACCTGACGCTGGCTCCGGGTATCTACACCGCTCAGAGTGGCGCCTTTAGTATCCAGGGCGGCGACCTGACATTAGATGCCCAGGGCAATCAGAACGCAGTCTGGGTATTCCAGATGGCTACCACCCTAACCGTTGGTGGACCTGGCGCGGACTTCCCGCAAAGCGTGACACTGATTAACGGTGCCCAGGCTAAAAATATCTTCTGGCAGGTCGGTAGTGCAGCCACGATCAATGAGGCTGGTGGTGGTACGTTCAAAGGAACCATCATTGCGCAGGAAGGTGTGAGTATCTCTACAGCCGGCAACGTTGATATCGTCACCATAGATGGCCGGGCACTGTCGCTGGGCGCGTCCGTTACGATGGTTAATACCGTCATCAATGTTCCGGCAGAGTAACGGATAACACTAACAAGGTTTCAGTGGAGAGTATGATGAAAACAAATAAAATCACACAAGCGATAGGTACACTTGCCTTAGTTGGTATGGCACTGCCGGCATTAGCCGCCGACCAGAGCGGATGGTATCTGGGCGCAGGCGGCGGACCCGCCCGTGCTACCATCGCCAAGGACGAAATTATCGCTGACCTGGCTGACTCAGGTTACCAGACCAGCGTATTTCGCTTTGACGACAGAGATTTTGGTTACAAGCTTTTCGCCGGCTATAAGTTTAACCAGCACATCGCATTGGAAGGCGGTTACTTCAACCTGGGTAAATTCAATTACACAGCGACCACGGTTCCAACCGGTACAAAAATGGGTGAACTCGATTTTCGGGGCTGGAACCTGGATCTGATTGGGAGCCTGCCGTTAACCGAGCGGTCGTCATTGTTCGCCCGGATCGGCGCGCATAACAGCAAGTCGACGGTTGATTTCAGCGGTACCGGTGCTGTGAATGTGCTGACCCCGCACTTTGAGAAGCGCAGTACCCACTATAAAGTTGGCGCGGGCTACCAGTATCAGGTGAACGATGCGGTCGCGCTGCGTCTGGAAGTTGAGCGCTATCGCATGGATGATGCGGTCGGTAATCGTGGCGATATCGATTTGTACTCGGTCAGCGTGCTCTACCGCTTTGGCGGAACCAGCCACGCCCCGGCCAGACAAGTACCGGTAGCAGCAGAGCCAGCGCCGACTGCTCCGGCACCGGCAATTGTCGATACGGTGCGCTACTGTAGCGAACTGGACATCCAGTTTGAGATCGCGAAGAACGATATTCAGCGCGTCAATCACGAGCATATGTTGGTTCTTGCGACCTTCCTGGATAAATATCCGGAAACCCGTGCAGTCATTGAAGGGCATACCGACAGTGTTGGCAATGACGCGGACAATCTGCGGTTGTCACAGCAGCGCGCGCAGAGCGTTGTGGATTACCTGAGGTCAGAGCATGATATCGATGGTGATCGTCTGACAGCTGTCGGCTACGGTGAAACCCGTCCAATCGCAGACAACGATACGGATACGGGCAAGCAAGCCAACCGTCGGATCAACGCAGTTATTGGTTGTGCAACCGACATTGATGGCCTCGAACCCATACCAGCAAGGATTACCCTGGCGATGGAACTTGAGTTCCCCAGCAATGGTGCAGCCATTGATCCCAAGTACCATGATCAACTTGGCGACGTTGCGCAGTACCTGGCAGAGCATCCGGATCTTACGGTGACCCTGGAAGGCCATACCGACAATGCCAGCCCGGACATGGCACAGAAGGTCTCGCGGGAGCGGGCACAGAGCGTCGCCGATTATCTGGTGAAACACTTCGCGGTCGACCGTTCGCGGTTGAATGTGGAAGGCTTTGGTGCAACGCGTCGTGATACTTATAACGTGACAGCGTCAGGGCGTCAGGACAATCGCCGGGTAAACATTATCCTCGGTTATCCGAAGCAGTAATTCAAAGTTAGCACAAGTTAACGTGTGTCAGGATACGGTCCGGCACACGTTTTTTTTGCTAGCGGGCGTGGTGTTTCTCAGGCACGTAATCAAGCAGCCGGTCGCATTCTGCTTTCACTACCTGGTAACATTCACAACTAAGCTTTTCGAGTTTGGCGCGGCTCAATACCACCATTTTACCGCGGTGATATTCAATAGCACCGAGCTTTTGCAGTTTACCCGCAGCCACCGATACACCTTCGCGACGAACCCCAAGCATATTGGCGATGAGTTCCTGCGTCATGGTCAGCACATTGGACGGGATTCGATCTAACGACAGCAACAACCAGCGACATAACTGCTGGTCGACGGTGTGATGACGGTTACAAACAGCGGTCTGTGCCATTTGGGTCATCAGCGACAGGGTATAACGCAGCAGCAGTTCATGCAGTTTACTGTGCAGTTTAAACTCTTCCCGTAGCACATGTGCGGGTAATTGGTAGGCGCTGCCTTCGCTCTGGACTATCGCCCGATGCGGTGTACTGCCGCCACCGAGAAAAATCGAGGTGCCCAGTATGCCGTCATTGCCGATAATGGAGATCTCAGCGGAATCACCGTTTTCCATCACGTAAACTAAGGAAATGATCGAGTTAGTAGGAAAAAAGACATATCTGAGTTCATCGCCGGGTTCGTACAGGGATTTTCCCAAAGGTAGCTGAACCAGCTCAAGGTGAGGAGCCAGTCGGGCTTTTACATCATCAGGTAAAGCTCCGAGCAGGTAGTTTTGATCCGACGATGATGGTGGTAACTCGCCATTTGGCAGTTGTTTTATTGAACTCAAGGGCGGCATCTTCCTTTGATATTATTACGTAAACAACTAAGCATACTATCGAGTATGGATTTAATTGTAAGTCTAGTTTGTAAAGAAAGCTAAAACCTCAGCGAATAATTCGAGTTATTAGAACGTATGTTGCAATTAATACCACTATTCTTTCCAATTCATTCAGGTAACACTGATAAGTGTAGATTCCGGCAACAGGGCTTTTTTGATCGTGATCACTGATAACAAACGTAGTTATGGATGGTTGACCATATTGATCCACTGGATTTCGGCGCTGGTCATTGTCGGCTTGTTTGCGCTTGGCTACTGGATGCTGACCTTAGGTTACTACGACCCCTGGTACCGGCTCGGACCATGGTGGCACAAATCCTTTGGTATGTTATTGCTGATGCTGACTTTGCTGCGCGTTATCTGGCGCTTTGCCAATCCAACGCCGGCGCTCAGCGGCGGTCGTTTTGAGCAAGTTGGGGCGCGGCTTGGTCACTGGCTGTTGTACGCCCTGTTACTGGTCACCATGCTGAGCGGCTATCTGATATCAACCGCAGATGGGCGCGGCATTTCGGTATTCGACTGGTTTACGGTACCGGCTGTTATTACCAGCATCCCAGCGCAGGAAGATCTGGCCGGCGAAGTGCACTGGTATTCGGCACTGGCGCTGGTGATATTAGCCGGCGGCCATGCCCTGATGGCATTGAAACATCATTTTTGGGATAAGCATGACACGCTAAAACGCATGCTTAAACCGCAAAAGTAACCCCTATGAAAGGAGCAACAAAATGAAAAAGGTATTATTGGCATCGCTGGTTTCAGCGGCATTATTAGGTGGCACCGCAGCACAAGCTGACGACTATGTGATCGACACTGAAGGTGCGCACGCTTTTATCCAGTTTAAGATCAGCCACCTTGGGTATAGCTGGTTGCTGGGCCGCTTCAACGATTTTGAAGGCTCTTTCAGCTACGATGAAGCGAATCCTGAAGCAGCAAAAGTATCTGTTGTTATTGATGTGGCAAGTATCGACAGCAATCATGCCGAGCGCGACAAGCACTTACGTAGCGAAGACTTCCTGAATGTCAGTGAATTCCCGCGGGCGCAGTTTGAGTCAACCAGTTATGTAGCCAACGGTGATGGCACCGGCGTGCTGGTAGGCGATTTTACGCTGCATGGAACCACTAAAGAAGTTGCCATTAATGTGAGCGAAATTGGTGCTGGCCCTGATCCATGGGGTGGCTACCGTCGCGGTTTTGAGGGCGCGCTTACCTTTGCGCCAGCTGACTTTGGTATCGAATACGACCTGGGTCCCGCGGCGGAAACCGTAGAAATCTTTTTATCGATTGAAGGCATTCGCCAGTAAGCTGATGCTCACTATCAACAGCACTGCGGGGCTATTCCCGCAGTGCCTGCTGGTAGGCTTTAACCGCATTGGTCGGATCGCCCTGCGCGCTGTACGCCTGCGCTAAGTCCAGGTAAACCCGTCGTGATGGTGCGACATCAGCGGCTTTGCGTAAGGCTCGTTGTGCCAGTGAATAATCCTGTGTCTGCAGCGACAACTGCCCCAGCGCCTGTAATGCCATGGCGTCATCGGGCTTACGTTTAAGGGTGTCCTGAATCCATTCCTGCAATTCATTACCGGGCACTAATAATTCACCCTCAATGAGGTGAACCAGCTTCAGATCGCCACGTTTTAATCCGCGCGCCGCTACTTTTCCGGCCGCTTCCGTGTGTCCGAAATTGATTAGCGCCGCCAGATAGGCCCGGCGAATCGGCGCAAAACGCCGCTGTTCACGACTTAGGCTGCGCCAGTACTGCTGCAATTGTTCCGCGCCGGAACGGCCGGCTTCGAGCATCAGCTGATGATGCGCACGTTCAACCAACTGTTGATATTCCGTGGTATTGAACAGCTGTAGCCGCTCGGCCGAAGGTAGCAGCCGGAGAACCTCCTGCCAGCGATGCAACCGCACATAAGCGTCAATCGCCAGGCGCAGCAGTTGCGGATGGTGCGGATGCTCTTTGGTTAACTTGTCCAGTAGTTCGGTGCGGCGGGCGGCCTGTTCCGGTTCCGCCCGCAGCGTCATCAGGGTTTCGGCCAGCTGCAACTTACCAGCCTGTTCAGAGCGCGCCAGCCAGTCGCGGGCCTGCCCGAGTTCACCAATATGCTGTGCGGAATAGGCGGCAAGCATGGCGGTAACGGCATTACTATCCAGTTGCCAGCTGCGATTAAAAGCTGCTGATGCGGCGCGGTAATCAGCGTTCAGCAGTTGCCGTACGCCCTCGTCAAACGCCTGTTGGGCTTTGGCCTGACGGCGCTTGCCAAACCAGCGCACGCCCCAGCGGGTGCTGCGTACCAGGCGCATGATAAGGCCTAGAATAAAGCGCAGCACGATCACTGCTATCACCAGGAAGATGGCGGCTGCAACCAGGCTCGTCTCTATCGTCAGATGCCCTATTGCGATCAATACATAACCCGTATTGCCCGACCACAGCGGGCCAAGCAGCAGGCCGGCAGCCAGTAAAAGAATCAGGATCAACGCGGTTTTCATTCAGCAACCCCCGCGGTGATCTGTCTGGCGAGGCGATCCAGGATGGCTGGTGATTTAAGTTCTTCAGGATAGTCAGGCTGCAGCACCAGATCACGAAGTTTGGCTAACTCGTTGCGGGCAAACTGCAGCCTGCTTTGCTCCGGGTCGCCGGTTTCCTCCAGCAATTCCAGCGCGGTATCAATATTCGCCTCGTAAAGTGCTTGCCGGCCGGTCAGTGCCGCTTGTTGCGCCAGTTGTAGCTGCAGCAGGGTGCGCTGTTGCACCAGCTCGACATAACTGTCGGAGAGCATGGGCTCTATGGGTTTGTCGCGGTACTGAACCCGGACCAGCTGATCCATAAGGGTGCTGGCTCGTTGCTTTAGCCTTTCACGCCAACCGGTCGCGGCCGCGCCGGTGTCAGCCCCTGTATCCCGGCCGCTCTGGCGCTGATACCAGTTGGCGTCCTGTAGTTGAGCGTACAAACTGTTTAATTGCATCGCCGCGTCGTATTGTTTTGCTTCCGGCAAGCTGCGCAATAACATGATGTCATCTGCCAGCGCCTGCAGAGCGGACTGATGGGCCGGGTTGTCCAATGCAGCCAGATGGGACTCTGCGAGCTTTAGTAATTCGAGCGCAGCCTTGGGATCCTGATCAATCCACAACTTGATAGCAGCACGGTCGGCCAGGTTTCTGGCTTCGAGCACGCGCCAGTCGGTTTCCTGGGAAATATCCAGTGCCGCTAATTCGGCCTGCACCGACTGCACCGCTTGCTGGTAACCGTCTACCCGCTGTTTCTGCTCTTGCAGATAGGAATTCAGTACGCCGGAAAACTGGTCCAATTGCTGGCGTACATGCTGACGGCTTTGCTCCTGCTGCTTGTCCAGCTTCTCTTCAATCGTCTCCAGCTGATTCTCAAGGTCAGTCTGTCGCGCTTCCAGTAATGCTGTCTGCGTCTGATAGTTTGGCAGCCAGTAGCGATAGCCATACCAGGCCAGTGCGCTGAACAGGGCGATCACAATAATCAGCAATAGCCAGCCCAGATAACCACCGCGACGTCGCTGCTGCGGGGGTGCCTTGCTGTCGCTGGCGACGTTGGGCGCGGGGCCCTTGGGCGTAACCGGCTTATTCTGCTGGTCTTTATCTTTATTTTTCTCTGCATCAGTCGTCATTGTCAGTTTCTTCCTTAAATTTCATGATGGCCTGCTGCCACGCCTCGGCCATAGCAAAAGAAGCAGCACTGTCGGCAACAACCGCCCGACTACGGATAGCCGGCGGCATTAAGTCGGCCAGCCGCGAACTGGCGACAACCCAATAACACGATGTCAGCCAGCTTAGCGCCTGATTGGGTACGGCGGCAAGAAAATAGCCAAGCTGTTCGGCACTGCTGACCATGATCCCCTTAATTTCCTGTTGCCAGCGGCTCATGGTTGCGGGTGACACCGGCTGCTGTTGCCGTTGATAAACTTCCAGATAAGTGACCTCGGCACCGCGGGCGCGCAAGGTGTCGGCCAGCAGCTCGCGGCCACCATGGCCGCGTACCAGCAACCAGCGTTGCCCGGTAATATCCTGTAACTCGGGCAGGGCCAGCAGTGAATCACTGTTATGCCTGCGCCACGGACAAGTTACAGGGCGGCCAACCACGGACTTGATGGCGCGGGCACTGGTGGGACCAACGGCGTACCAGCGCGCGGCAGGCATTGGCATACCGGGTGCCCATTCACTGGCCTGTTGCTGAAAATAGGTCGCGGCGTTGACGCTGACCATGAGTGCGCCATCCCACTGTGCCGACAAGATGCCGGCGAGGCTATGGCTGGGATCATCATAACTACTAATAGCCACCATGCTGGCTGCTTCGGTCTGAAATCCGGGCTGCTGATCACGGGCACGGCGCTCCAGCAACTGCCGCAATTCAGCAGCCTGGTCAGCCGGGCGCAGGATCAGCACCTTGCTCATGAATGCAGTTCCTGATCGGCGTAGACGTCAGAGAGAATTTTGCCGGCACCGCGCGACAGCAGGTAATCCGCCAGTTCAATGCCCAGGGCTTCAGCCTGCTCACGGGGGCCGCGGATATCACCTTGTATAATCTCACTGCCATCGGGCCGGCCCACCAGGCCGCGCAGGTGAATGGTGTTGCCATGGAGTTCAGCGTAAGCACCAATAGGTACCTGGCAACCGCCCTGCAGCCGGCGGTTCATCGATCGCTCAGCCAATACACAGCTGCGCGTATTGTCGCAGATCAGGGGCTTAAGTAAGGCTTGGGTTGACTCATCATCGCTACGGCATTCGATACCAAGCACGCCTTGCCCGTTGGCGGGCAGCGAGATATCGACCGGCAGCCGCTGACGAATCCGCTGACCGAGGTCAAGCCGGACCAGACCAGCGGTCGCCAGAATAATAGCGTCGAATTCGCCGTCATCAAGCTTGCGCAGGCGGGTCTGCACATTGCCGCGCAGATCGGCTATCTGTAAATGCGGAAATTGCGCCAGGATCTGACACTTACGGCGTAAGCTGCAGGTGCCGACCACAGCCCCTTCGGGTAATTCAGAAAGCTCTTTGTACCGGTTAGAAACAAAGGCGTCGCGGGGGTCTTCACGTTCGCATATGCCGAACAGTTCCAGCCCCGGCGGAAATTCCACCGGTAAGTCTTTCATTGAATGCACAGCTAAGTCGGCGCGGCCTTCGAGCATTGCCACTTCAAGCTCTTTAACGAACAGCCCTTTGCCGCCGATCTTGGCCAGAGGTGTATCGAGGATGATATCGCCGCGGGTACTCATGGGCACCAGATCAACATGTAAATCTTTATGCAGTGCTTCCAGCCGCGCTTTAATATGTTCGGCCTGCCACATGGCCAACATGCTCTTTCGTGTTGCTATACGTAAAGTCCGGGTCATGCCTGCTCCGGTCGCAAGGTGATGTCTGTGCCTGCCTGTTTACTGGCGGCTTCGCTCAGTAAGGCCCAAAGCTCGGCGCCGGTGCGGTTATCAATCCATACCCCATCGCGGTACTCAAAGTGATGGCCATTGAATTTGGTAGCCACCCATAGCTGGTGCAAAGGGGGTTGCTTATTGATTACCATTTTGGTGTCGTTCGGAAAGGTCAGTTCCAGAATGTCGCCACCGGATTCGCAATCGATATCGACGCCGCAACCCTCAACTGCCTCTTCGATGGCAAGGATGGTCGCTTCGGCCAGTTCATGATATTCCTGCTCTTGCATGTCTACTCCTGATAATGACATTTGGGCGCCGCAATGCGATGATAGGCGCATGGTTTAATTTGCAAATCACTATAGGTACAGTTTACCGATGTTTATGCTGAAAGTAATGCGTCTGATCATTGTAGCAGGTGCGCTTGGATTGGTCGCCTGTGGCCAGAAAGCACCCTTGCAGCAGCCTGCTCCGCCAGCAGATAAAAACACCGGCCTGACGGTGCAATTTGCTGCTATCGAACTGGGTCATCATGACGTTTGAGTACAGGAATAAACAGCTCCATGCAGAAGACTGCGCGCTCCGCGATTTGGTTGCGGCTCATGGCACACCTTTGTATGTCTATTCGCATGCCGCTATTGTCGCCAACTGGCAGCGCTTCGCTGACCACTGGCCGGCCCCGCACAAGCTCTGTTACGCCGTCAAAGCGAACAGCAACCTGGCGATTCTGAACCTGCTTGCCAGCCTCGGCGCGGGTTTTGATATCGTCTCCGGCGGCGAGCTGGCGCGAGTACTGGCCGCCGGCGGCAAGGCCGAAGATGTGGTGTTTTCAGGCGTTGGCAAAAGCCGCGCTGAAATGGTGTACGCACTGGAGCAGAATATCCGCTGCTTCAATGTCGAGTCAGCCGCCGAGCTGGAACGGCTCAACGAGGTCGCGCTGGAACTGGGCGTATGCGCGCCGGTTTCGCTGCGGGTCAATCCCGACGTTGACGCGCAAACCCATCCCTACATTGCCACCGGCCTTAAAGCGAATAAGTTTGGCATTGCCATGCAGGATGCCCGCGACGTGGCAAAACGTGCGGCGGAGTTGCCTGGCATTGAACTGCGTGGCCTGGACTGCCACATTGGTTCGCAAATCCTTAAGGTCAGCCCCTTTCTGGATGCTGCCGATCGGCTGCTGGCACTGATCAGGGAGTTGCGGGAACAGGGCATTGAAATTGACCATCTGGACATGGGCGGCGGAATCGGCATTCCATACCAGCAGGAAGATGCGGCGGATGTGGGTGCTTACTTGCAGGAGCTGCGCAAACGCGCTGATGCGGTCGGCGGCCTGACGTTGTTGCTGGAGCCGGGGCGGGCCATAGTTGGCAACGCCGGGGTTCTGGTCACTCAGGTTGAGTACTATAAACCTGGTGCCGAGAAAAACTTCCTGCTGGTTGATGCCGGCATGAACGATCTGATCCGTCCGTCGCTGTATCAGGCTTATCATGCGATTCAGCCAGTAAAGCAGGGCGCGGAAGATGCCAACCTGGTGGATGTGGTTGGCCCGGTATGTGAAACCGGCGACTTCTTTGGCCATGCCCGTCACCTGGCGGCGCAGGAAGGTGACTTGCTGGCTATCATGAACGCCGGCGCATATGGTTTTACCATGAGTTCTAACTACAACACCCGCCCGCGCGCCGCTGAAATTATGGTCGCTGGCAGCGATGTGCATGTGATCCGGCAGCGCGAACAGCTCGAAGATCTATGGAAAGGCGAACAGTTGATGGAGAAACTGCGGTGAATTTTGCCAAAATGCACGGGCTCGGCAACGACTTTATGGTGATTGATAACGTCACCCAGAATTTTTACGTGAACCCTGAACAGATCCGGCAGTGGGCTGATCGCCATCGCGGCATTGGTTTTGACCAACTGTTGCTGGTGGAACCGCCGTATGACCCGGATCTGGATTTTCACTACCGTATTTTTAACGCCGATGGTTCGGAAGTTGCCCAGTGTGGCAATGGCGCGCGCTGCTTCGCACTCTTTGTCCGGCTCAAAGGGCTGAGCAATAAAAATCATCTGCGGGTAAGTACTAAAGCCGGTAAAATGGTATTGCACCATGAGCGCGACGGGCAGATCACCGTCGAAATGGGTGAACCGGAATTTGTGCCGGCCAATGTGCCTTTTAAAGCCAATAAAGAAGAACTGACTTACGTGATCCGTGAGCAGGAGCAGACGGTGCTCTGCGGCGTGATGGGGCTGGGCAACCCGCACTGTGTGATTGAAACGGAAAATGTCGATGAGGCGCCGGTGGCGACGCTCGGCAAGCTGCTGGCCACCCATGAGCGCTTTCCCGAAGGCGTTAATGTGGGTTTTATGCAGGTGCTGGATCGTGACCGGGTTAAGTTACGGGTATTTGAACGCGGCGTTGGCGAAACCCAGGCCTGTGGCAGTGGTGCCTGCGCGGCGGCGGTCATTGGCATGCGCCAGGGTAAACTGGCGGAACAGGTGCAGGTGGAATTACCTGGTGGTAAGCTGACAATTCGCTGGCAGCCAGGGCAAACCGTACGGATGACAGGTCCGGCGGAGCACGTTTTTGACGGATATATAAAACTATGACAAATGAAGCTAAAAAGGCGACCACGCCAGTTGTTGATGACAGTCTGATTGCCTCGTATCTGGAAGAGAATCCGGACTTCTTTGAGCGTCACCCGGCGCTGCTGCAGCAAATGAGCCTGCGGCACAGCCAGCGCGGCGCGGTGTCGCTGGTCGAGCGGCAGCAACAGGTGTTGCGTGATCGGATCCGTCTGATGGAAGAAGAAATCACCGATCTGATGACCACCGCGCGCCGCAATGAAGAGCTGTTTCGTTATTACAGCGAACTCTATGTGAAGTTACTGGGTTGCCGTAGCCTGGCTGAAGTGATGGACAGCCTGCAGCAGACCTTTGCTGAGCAATTGCATATGCCGGCATTGTCGCTGAAGTTTTTTGACAGCCCGCTGGAACTGGATGAACAATTCACCTTTGCTGCCGATACCCACAAACAGCTGCTGAGTAAGCGCTTTGCTGATGGTCCCGTGTATCTGGGGCGCCTGACTGGTGAAGAGCAGCGCCTGCTGTTCCCTGCGGAATCAATCGCGTCAGTGGCATTGCTGCTGCTGGGCGACAAAGGTGAGCTCGGCATGCTGGCGATTGGCAATCAGGATGCCGGTCACTTTGAGCCGGCCATGGATACGCTGCTGGTCCGGCAATTACAGGCGCTGCTGAGCATGATTCTGCCGCCCTTGTTAGCACACCATGATACTGCCTGATGCACTGACCTGCTTTATTAATCATCTGGCCGGCGAGCGTGGCCTCGCCGAGCTGACCTTATCAAGTTATTCCCGCTTACTGAGCGAAGACATTGAAACCCTGCAGCAGGATCGCATTAGCACCCCCGACCAATTGACCCTGCCGGTACTGGAACGACTCTTTGTCAGCTGGCGCCGGCGTGGCCTCGGCGATGCCTCACTGGCATTGCGCCTGGCAGCCTGGCGGACCTTCTGTGGCTATCTTGTGCGTGAGCGCTTACTTGCAGATAATCCTGCCAGCCAGCTGAAGGCGCCGCGCGGTGCCAAACGCCTGCCCAAAAACCTCGATGCCGACAGTATCAGCCAGTTATTACAGCTACCCGATAACGATCCCCTGGCATTACGTGATGCCGCCATGATGGAGCTGCTCTATGGCAGTGGTCTGCGACTGGCTGAACTGGTGGCGCTGGATATCGATTCGATCAATCCGCGCCACCGCGAATTGCGGGTGTTGGGTAAGGGCAGTAAAACCCGCATCGTACCTTACGGGCGCTATGCTGCTGCCGCTATCGAGCGCTGGTTACCGGTACGCACCAGCTGGCTGCAGGGCCAGTTGCATGAAGTGGCGTTATTTATTACCCAGCGGCAGACCCGCATCAGCCCCCGCACCGTGCAGCAACGCCTGAACCACTGGGGCCAGCAGCAGGGGCTGTCCAGCCCACTGCATCCGCACAAGCTGCGTCACTCGTTTGCTTCACATATGTTAGAATCCAGTGGTGATTTACGCGCCGTGCAGGAATTACTGGGACACGCCAACCTCAGCACCACTCAGGTGTATACGCACCTGGATTTCCAGCATCTGGCCAAAGTTTATGATGGTGCCCACCCGCGGGCGCGCAAGAAATAGCTAACAGGATCTGCCATGCAGTTTTTTCGCCGTTTGCACCCGGTGCAGGCGCTTAGTTTTGATTTAGACGACACCCTCTATCCCAACGCACCTGTTATGCGTGCCGCTGAACAGGCAGTGCATGCCTATTTGTGTGAGCGCCATCCCCAGGTTGCCCACTGGAGCGCCGAAGACTGGGCCCGGCGCCGACTGCATCTGATGGGGCGCGATCAGGATCTCGCCAGTGACATGACGGCCTTGCGCCTCGCTACCCTGTGCGAAGGCTTTCGCGAAGCCGGGGTCAGCGAAGCAGAAGCCGCTGCCGAAGCCGCGATGCAGGAATTTCTGAAACACCGCAATGCCGTCGAGATGGACACCACCATCCACCACAATCTGGAGCGTCTGGCTGCCCATTATCCGCTATTTGCGCTAAGCAATGGTAATGTCAGCGTCGATGCGATCGGGCTGGCGCCGTACTTCACTGGTATTCTGCAGCCCCGTAAAGGGCGTCGCGGTAAACCGCATCCGGATATGTTCGAAGAAGCCCGGCAATTACTACCGGATATCCCGCCGTCGGGCTGGTTGCATATCGGCGACAGCCCTACCGCTGACGTGTTCGGTGCGCGCCGCGCTGGCTGGCAGACCGCCTGGTACACCGGCGGACTGGGCCTTAGCGGCCAGTTACAGGTGCTGCCGACCCTGGCTTTTGACGACCTCGGGCAGCTGACAGACTTTCTGCTCAAGGACAAACCGCAGCGCTGATGGTGATAACTGGTTGCATATACAGTAGTCGCTGATTAAACTGCCTGCAGACAAGAGACTCTTTACCAATGGATAAGCAGATGGCAACACACCCTTTACTGGCCGAACTGAATGACAAACAGCGTGAAGCTGTAGGCGCTGATGAGCGCCACATGCTGGTGTTGGCCGGCGCCGGTAGCGGCAAAACCCGGGTGCTGGTGCATCGCATCGCCTGGCTGTTACAAACACAGCAGGTATCGCCCTACAGCATTATGGCTGTGACCTTTACCAATAAGGCCGCGGCGGAAATGCGCGGCCGGGTGGAGCAGTTACTGGGCAGTTCGGTAAGGGCGATGTGGATCGGTACTTTCCATGGTCTGGCGCACCGGTTGCTGCGGGCTCACTATATGGATGTGGGGCTGCCGCAGAACTTTCAGATCCTTGACAGTGATGATCAGCAGCGGCTGGTGAAACGCATTATCCGCAGTATGAACCTGGATGAAAAGCGCTGGCCGGCCAAGCAGGCCCAGTGGTACATCAATGGCAAGAAAGACGAAGGGCTGCGACCTCACCATCTGAACAGCTACGATATGAATGAGCGCACCTTAAATGAAATTTATGAAGGCTACCAGGTGGCCTGTGATCGGGCCGGGTTAGTGGATTTTGCTGAATTGCTGCTACGGGCCCATGAGTTAATCCGCGATAACGCCATTATCCGTGACCACTACCAACGGCGCTTCCGCCATATTCTGGTGGATGAGTTTCAGGATACCAACTCGATTCAGTACGCCTGGATTAAATTGCTGTCCGGCGCCGGTAATGCTGCCGCAGAGCCCAGCTATGTCGCTATAGTTGGCGACGATGATCAGTCTATTTATGGCTGGCGCGGCGCGCGGGTTGAGAATATTCAGCAGTTTCTGCGCGACTACCCGGATGTGCTGACGATTCGGCTGGAGCAGAACTATCGCTCGACGGATACCATACTGACCGCCGCTAACGCCGTGATTGCCAATAACCGCGACCGGCTGGGCAAGGAACTCTGGACCGAAGGCAATAGTGGCGACCCGATTGAACTCTACGCGGCCTTCAATGAGATGGATGAAGCCCGCTATATCGCCGGGCAGATTGAAAGCTGGCATGAAAAGGGCAATGCCCTGCAGGATGTCGCACTGCTGTACCGCAGCAACGCGCAGTCACGGGTACTGGAAGAAGCGCTGCTGCATGCGCGGATTCCCTACCGCATTTATGGCGGCCTGCGCTTTTTTGACCGGCAGGAAGTCAAAGACGCGCTCGCCTATCTGCGTCTGCTGGCCAGCCGCAATGACGATGCGGCCCTGGAGCGCGTGATTAATACGCCCACCCGTGGCATCGGCAATCGTACCATCGAGATCATTCGCTCGGCCGCCCGCGAGCGCGCACTGCCGTTATGGGAAGCGGCGCGGCAACTGGTGGTTGAAAAGATCCTTACCGGTCGCGCGTCCAATGCGGTAGCAAGCTTTCTGGAACTCATTAACCAGTTGGAAGACGAAACTGACGAATTCAGCCTGGGCCGGCAGGTCGACGTGGTGATTAAACGCAGCGGACTGATGGCGATGTACGAAGCCGAAAAAGGCGAGAAGGCTGAAACCCGCGTTGAAAACTTAAAAGAACTGGTCAACGCCTGCGATAATTTCGACGCCTTTGGCGGTCAGTACGATGAGGACGAAGACGAGAACCTGACGCCGCTGAACGCCTTCCTGGCTCATGCGGCGCTGGAGTCGGGTGAAGAGCAGGCCGACGAACATCAGGATGCGGTGCAGCTAATGACCCTGCACAGCGCCAAAGGTCTGGAGTTTCCGCTGGTGTTTATGACCGGCGTGGAAGAAGGCCTGTTCCCCTCGCAGCAGTCGATGGATGAGCCCGGCCGGCTCGAAGAAGAGCGCCGGCTGTGTTACGTGGGCATGACCCGGGCGATGGAAAAACTGGTGCTGACTTATGCTGAGCAGCGCCGCATTTATGGCCAGGACATGATGCACCGGGTTAGCCGCTTTATTGGTGAGATCCCGGCCGAGCTGCTGCACCATGTGCGCATGCAAAGCCGTATGGATCCGAGCGCCGGCCGTGAACTGGGTCGCTTTCATAGCGGCGCCAGTCATCAGGCGTTTGAGCAGACCGGGTTTCAGCTGGGCGAGCGGGTTCGGCACACCAAGTTCGGCGAAGGTACTGTGCTGAATTATGAGGGCAGCGGCCCGCAAAGCCGCATCCAGGTGAATTTTGACGAACTGGGCAGCAAATGGCTGGTGGTCGGTTATGCCCGTCTGGACCGGTGCTGATGCACCAGGGTGTCTAAGCTGTATAAAATCAGCGCCGCCCAGATAATGGCAAAAGTGACCAGTTTATCCGCAGCCAGCGGCTCGCCATACACCCATACCGCCAGAATAAACATCATACTGGGGCCGATGTACTGGAAGAAGCCCAGCGTGGAATAGCGGATACGCTGGGCCGCCGCAGTAAAACACAGCAGCGGCGCGGTGGTAACGATGCCGGCAGCCACCAGCAGGGTATTCAGCTGCCAGCTGTTCATGGTCATATCGGCGGCCGCCGATTCAGCGATAAAGGCCAGGTAAAACAGCACAATAGGCAGTAAAATCAGGGTTTCCAGCCACAGACCGGTAATTGAATCCACGGGCAGACGCTTACGAATGGCACCATAGGTAGCGAAACTAAAAGCCAGGGTCAGCGCAATCCAGGGTACCGACCCGAACGAAATAATCTGAATCATGACACCGGTCACCGCCAGCCCGATCGCAACCAGCTGCATCTTACGCATCCGCTCAGCAAAAAATGCCATGCCGATAGCCACGTTCAGTAAGGGGTTGATGTAATAGCCCAGGCTGGCATCAAGAATGTGGTCGTTGTTGATGGCCCAGATAAACAGAAACCAGTTTCCGCCCAGCAAAAAAGTCGCCAGCGTCAGCTTCAGCATATGCGAGCGATGCCGCAGGATCGGCATAATACGATCAGCGCGCCGCAACAGCAGAATTAGCATCAGCACCAGTATGAACGACCAGAGGATCCGGTGGCTCAGGATCTCCAGCGCCGGCACCGCCTGCAGCAACTTAAAGTAAATCGGGGCAACGCCCCACATGGTATAAGCGGCGATAGCAAACAATACACCCTGGCGGCCACGGAGGGCAGAATCGGTCATGGCGAAACGATCTCAATATGCATATGTATGATACCTGCGCAGCCGGCAACGGAATATCACGTAAATAGTCCGGTTACGGTGGTGCTCAGGGCGAGGGATGCATACAATAGAGCTAATCACTGACCGCCGTCAATCGGAGTATCTGTTTTGCCTTCACACCCCCTGTCAAAAGTCCTTGCCGAAGTATTTGGTTACACGGGATTCCGTGAGGGCCAGCAGCAGGTCATTGATGCTGTCGCAGCGGGCCGTGATGCGCTGGTGTTGATGCCGACCGGCGGGGGGAAGTCGCTGTGCTATCAGCTGCCGGCGATCCAAAGCGATGGCCTGACGGTGGTGATCTCGCCACTGATATCCCTGATGCAGGATCAGGTTGAAGCCCTGCAGGCGATGGGGGTGGCTGCGGCGGCCCTGCATAACGGCATGAGCAGCGAAGAAGCGGCCAGCATCAGCCAGCAATTGCAGGATAATGCCATCCGTTTACTTTATGTGAGCCCCGAACGCGCCTTGCAGCCCTACTTTACCCGGCAGCTGCAGCAGTGGCCGGTGCAACTTATAGCCATTGATGAAGCCCATTGTATTTCGCAGTGGGGCCATGACTTCAGGCCTGAGTACGGACAACTTGGCAATTTGCGCGAGATGTTGCCGCAAGTGCCTTTTATGGCGCTTACCGCCACCGCCGATGCCGCCACCCAGGCTGATATCGCCAGTCGTCTCCACCTGCATGACCCGGTCATCTACAAGGGCTCGTTCGATCGTCCGAATATCCGCTATGTGGTCGAGGATAAATACAAACCCCAGAAACAGGTGCGTGACTATATTGCGCGGCAGCGTGGTGCCTCGGGCATTGTCTATTGCGGCAGCCGTAAGAAAGTGGAAGAGCTGGCGGAAAAGCTGGATCAGGATGGGATTAAAGCCGCTGCTTATCATGCCGGCCTCGACCATAAGATCCGCGAACAGGTACTGCGCGGTTTTGTCCGTGACGATATTGATGTGGTGGTGGCAACCGTGGCCTTCGGCATGGGTATTAATAAACCCAACGTGCGTTTTGTGGTGCATTTTGATGTGCCGCGCAGCGTTGAAGCCTACTACCAGGAAACCGGCCGGGCTGGCCGGGATGGTCTGCCGGCCGAAGCGCTGCTGCTGTATGACCCCTCTGACGCCGCCTGGATCCGCAGCATAATTAACGAACAAGCAGATGAAGATCGGCGCCGGGTTGAACAGCACAAATTCGCCGCCATGCAGTCACTGGGCGAGGGGCAGACCTGCCGGCGGCTGATGTTGCTGAACTATTTCAACGAGTACCGCGACAACGCCTGCGGCAACTGCGATATTTGCCTGGATCCACCGCGGCAGTACGATGGCACTGTTGATGCGCAGAAGGTGCTGTCCTGTATCTACCGGGTGGAGCAGCGGTTTGGCATGAACCATGTGATTGATGTGTTGCGTGGTAGCAAATCCCAGCGGCTCACCGAGCTGGGCCATCAGCAGCTGTCGACTTATGGCATCGGTGCCGAGCAAAGTCATGAGTACTGGCTGGCGGTGATTCGCCAGCTGATCCACCGCGGCCTGGTGGTGCAGAATATTCAGCAGTACGGCGTATTACAGCTGACGCAGGCGGCGCGACCCGTGCTTAAAGGCGAGGTGGCGCTGCAACTGGCTGAGCCGCGCATTAATCTGGTGGTCAGCAAGCCGCGGGTTGCTGACCGGGGTGACTACGATAAGGTGTTGTTCCGGCGCTTGCGGGCGTTGCGAAAAGCCATTGCCGATGCGGAAGAAGTGCCGCCCTTTGTGGTATTTAACGACACCACGCTGGTGGAAATGGCGGTGCATTATCCCACCGATAAAACCGCCTTGCTGGAAATTACCGGCGTCGGCCAGAAGAAACTCGAACGCTACGGTGCCGAGTTTCTGTCTGCCATCACCGCCTACCTGGATGCTGACGACGAGCCCCTGCTGAGCTTCTGATTGTTAGCCAGCAGCCAGGTAATACTGCCAGAGTTCCTGCAACACAGGGATCAGTGAAGCCACCAGGATCAGCGCCATAGTAACGTTGAAAATGCGCCGCATGGTGGCCGTTTTCAGTACTTTACGCAGCAGCGAACCGAACACCATCCATACCCCGACACAGGGAAATGCCATCAGCAGGAAAGCTGCGGTAATCGCCAGTACTTCCATCACCAGATTGCCATCCACGGTAGTAAAGGCGGCCACTGCGCCGGATGCCATCACCCAGGCTTTCGCATTCACCCACTGAAACAACGCGGCCTGCCAGAAACTAAACGGCTTACGCTCAGTTTTGATAATCGGCGAGGGTTCGGCGGTGGCAATGCGCCAGGCCAGCCAGAACAGATAGATCACACCCAGAATCTTAATCAGCTGATGCAGATTAGGAAATCGTTCAAACACCACGCCAAAACCAAACCCCACCAGCAACACCATCAGCGGGAAGCCCAGACAAATGCCGAGAAAATGCGGGACGCTGGCGCGCACCCCATAATTCATGCCGGATGACATGATCATGACGTTATTCGGACCCGGCGTGATGGTGGTGGAAAAGGCAAAGAAAAGAACGGCAATAAAGATTTCCATGATCTGTTCGCTGTGTAAGGGTCTATATTGTAGATACTAAAGAGTTAGCAGATGCCAGGCAATACGAAGGAGCTATTATGAAGCTATGGACCTGGGCCGTTGGACTAACGGTCGCGATGATTATCATGCTAAGCCCTGTTGCAGGTTATGCCCAGCCGCAGGCCGAAGCTGACGAACCGCTGCAGGTGGCCGTGCGGGTCAGCCCCCCTTTTGTGATGAAAAACGATCAGGGTGAATACAGTGGCCTGACGATTCGTCTGTGGGAGCGCATCGCCGAGCAGAACGGCTATGATTACAACTATCAGGAAACCGGTCTGACGGAACTGATTGAAGGTGTGGATCACCAGCGCTTTGATATTGGCCTGGGTGCTATTTCGGTCACCGCTGACCGCGAAAGTCAGATCGATTTCAGCCAGCCTTTTTATAACGCCGGGCTTGGTATCGCGATACCCGATAAGACCGGCAGTTCTTGGTGGTATGTGGCGCAACGTTTTATCAGCGTTGAGTTTATGAGTGTGCTGCTGGCGCTGTTTGCGATACTGCTGCTGGCCGGCTGGGCATTGTGGCTATTTGAGCGGCGCCATAATCAGGAAGAATTCAGCCCGTATGCAAGTCGCGGCATTGGTGCCGGTTTCTGGTGGGCGGCGGTGACCATGACCACCGTGGGCTATGGCGATAAGTCGCCACGCACGCTGCCTGGCCGTGTGGTTGCCTTTATCTGGATGTTTACCAGTGTGATTATTATTTCGAGCTTTACCGCATCGATTGCGTCCTCACTCACCGTAGGCCAGCTGGCCAGTCAGGTTGAGAGCCAGGATGACCTGGTCAAGGTGCGCGTCAGCAGTGTACCGGGATCCTACAGTGCCGCCTGGCTGGAACGTCGCAACATTGGCTACCAGAAGTATGAGAATCTGGAAGCAGCCCTTGCCAGTGTCGATAGAGGTGAGGCTGACGCTGCGGTATACGATGCGCCGCTGCTGAAGTATTTACTGCGGCAACAAGATTTTGAACTGACTACGCTGCCTGCCACTTTTGCTCCGCAGGACTATGCCATTGTGCTGCAGCAAGGCGACACGCGGCGTGAGCAGATCAATCTGGCTCTGTTACGCCACACCCGCACCGCGGAGTGGCGCGAACTGGTCAGTGATTATCTGGGTGATTCCCTGTAAGGAGAAAACCAATGATTAGTTTAGCTTTTGCATTGATGTTAAGCGGCGAAGCCGCTCCCGCCACAGTAGCAATTAACGAGTGGCAGGTTCCGTGGCCCGACAGCCGGCCGCGGGATCCCTACGTAGTCAGTAACGAGGAAGTCTGGTTCGTGGGTCAGAAAGCCGATTACGCGGCCATTCTGAACCCGCAGACCGGCGAGTTTGAACGCATTGACTTACCTGACGGCGCCGGCCCACATAACATTATCGTGGATGAGCGCGGTGCCTGGTATGCGGGAAACAAAGCCGCGCACATAGGAAAAATTGACCACGATGATCACAGTATCACCCAGTATGAGCTGCCCGGCGATGGCCGCCGTGATGTGCATACCCAGGCTTTTACCAGTGATGGAGACATCTGGTTCACCGCGCAGGGCGCCAATAAAATTGGCTTTTTTGACGCCGAAACCAAAGAAATTACGCTGCACGACGTGCCTACCAAAAATGCCCGCCCCTATGGCCTGATTGTGGTGGACGATACCCCCTGGGCCACGCTGTTTAACAGCAATAAGCTGATCACCGTAAACGAGCAGGGTGAGCTGAAAGAGATTGAACTGCCGCGGAAAAACAGTAACCGGCCACGCCGGATTGCGACCACCGGCGACAATCTGATCTGGTATGTCGATTACGCGGGAGGCTATCTGGGTCGTTATAACCCCGATACCGGTGCCATTGATGAGTGGCAGATGCCTGGCGGTAGTCAGTCGATGCCTTATGGTATGGCTGCCGACGATAATGGTTATGTGTGGTTTGCCGAAACCGGCCTGCAACCGAACCGCATCGTTGGCTTTAACAGTGCAACCGAAACCTTTACTGCGCCGGTTGATGTGCCCAGCGGAGGCGGTACCGTCCGCCACATGGTATTTGACGCTGACACCGGCAGTATCTGGTTTGGCTCTGACGCCAATACCATAGGTCAGGCAGTAATTACCTACTAGCGGCTAAGCAGGTTGCCGAACCAGGGCCAGAGAATAATCAGCCAGGTGACGGCAATATTAATGAGCGCGAAACTGACAGCGGCAGAGGCAATATCTTTGGCTTTGCCGCTGAGTTCGTGAAGCTCGGCGCCGATGCGGTCAATGGCCGCTTCAATTGCTGAATTAAGCAACTCGACAATAATCAGCAAGATCAGGCTGAAAATCATCAGCGCCCGCTCCACCGGTGAAACCGGGGCCAGAATCGCCAGCGGCAGCAGCACGATCACCAAGATCACATCCTGCCGTACCGCAGCTTCCGACTGCCAGGCGGCACGCATGCCCCGCGCTGAATTTGCCGCCGCGCGGACAATCCGCATCAGGCCTTGCTGCTTCGGTTTCATTTATCGTCCTCTTCAGGGCCACCGGTCACCAGCGCCCGCTGCTCCGGCAGACCCATGCTGAGCACATAGGGCTGTGGCTGTTGCTGGCGCTTGCTGAAAGTTTCTTTGCTATCCAGCCCCTGCCAGTTGCACTGAATCAGTGCCTGCGCGACAGCGCCGCCCAGACCACTGCCCGGGCCGAGCAGAATAATATGGTCGGGCGCGTACTCTTTTACAGCGACCTGAATGGCTCGGGTGAAGTCATAGGTCTGGGTTACCTGATGACCCAGAG
>CAYWXF010000017.1:24361-29606 GCA_964462025.1 uncultured Pseudomonas sp.
GCGACCTGAATGGCTCGGGTGAAGTCATAGGTCTGGGTTACCTGATGACCCAGAGTATAATCATGTAGCGCTTCAGCCGATGCGATATGGCTGGACCAGCAATGGCCGCGGCCGTCAATCAGCGGTGTATGAGGGGCTTTAAACAACACGGACGGCCAGCGTTCCAGCGCCGTTTTTGATGCCTCAGCCATTAACTCAGTATGGAAAGCCGCATGACCGGGTAACAGCAGGGGAAAGCGCTCATCAACCACGGGTAATGCGGCAATGGCGGCTTCACAGGCAGCAGTGGTGCCGGCCAGCACCGCATAGCCGCCATAGTTAATCGACATCATCAGCTCGCCCGGATGGGCAGCCAGCTGTTCGGCGATTCGGCTACGGTACTCAGCGCTGGGTTGCCAGTTGGCATCCACCAGCGGGTAGATAAACTGCGCCCCCTCACCGCCGGCGGTCAGCTGCGCCATACTGGTGACCAGACGGGTGCTGGTATCAACTGACCAACAGCCGGCGCAGGCCATCGCGGTATACCAGCCCATCGAGTTGCCGGTAATGGCAACGATGTCGTATTCATCGCGGTTGATTGCCAGAAAGTCGGTGTAGCCGGCGGCATAAATCAGCGCCGCGGCATTGTCCGGGCTTTGATGGATGCGGCTCTTGTACAGCTCCATCTGATCAAGTTCAGTGACGGTCGCGCAATCTAAATCAGCACGAACGGCGTCGATCTGCTCGACAATATCACGTACTTTCGGCCTATCTTCGGCGATTTTCGACGAAATTGAGCCCAATTCGGGTTTGTTATAGGTGCCACGTCCCGGGCAGACAACTAAAGCCGTTTTTTTCATGAACGCGCTCCCAGCAGCTGTTCCGCCTGAGCCTGGATCTGATCGACCGAGGGCAACACGGCATAAGCCGCTTTGCCAAGCGGAATAAAGCTGTCCTCAGCATTGAGACGGCTGACCTGATAGTGGCCGGGCCGGGTTTCGTGCAGGGCGGTGAATAACTCTTCACTGAGCCCGCCGCGCCGCCGACATTCATCCACAATCAGTACCTTGGTGCAGTTGCCCAAGGCGGCGATGATCTGGTCCGTGTGCAGCGGCACCAGACAGCGCAAGTCGAGTACGCGAATCTTATGGCCGGCAGCGGCCAGCTTCGCTTCGGCCTGGCGGCTCAGGTAGTAGCCGTTGCCATAGGAAATAATCGCCAGCTCGTCGCCATCGCCGAACACTGCCGGTTCACCGAGCGCTGGCAACGGCACATCCGGATCCGGATAATCACACAGCCAGCCGCCATCGCCTTCTTTATGCAGATCGCGTGTCATGTACAGCGCGATAGGCTCCAGCATCACCACTACGCGCTGTTCACGCGCAGCCAGCTCAGTGGCCTGGCGCATCAGTAACGCGCCGTCATGGCCGTTGGACGGGCACAGCAAGATAATCCCGGGGATATCCCGGAACACCGCAAACGAGTTGTCGTTATGGAAGTGGCCGCCGAAACCTTTCTGATAAGCCAGGCCGGCGATGCGGATCACCATGGGGTTGGTGTACTGACCATTGGAGAAAAACGACAACGTAGCAGCTTCGCCGCGGATCTGATCTTCGGCATTATGCACATAAGCCAGGAACTGAATCTCTGGCATGGCAATAAAGCCCTGTTGTGCCATACCGATCGCCAGGCCGAGAATACTCTGCTCGTCGAGTACGGTGTTAAGGACGCGGTTGGGGCCGAAGGCTTCCATCAGATGTTGCGTGACGTGGTACACACCGCCTTTTTTGGCGATGTCTTCGCCACAAAGCACCAGATTGCGGTGTTGGGCCATCAGGTCGTGCAGGGCCCAGTTAATGAGTTTAGCCAGGTGCTGGCGCTTGCCGACATTATGCTTATCCCAGGTAAACAGGCTGCGGCGCTGCTCGGCACCGGGCAGCGCCGGCAACGGCAGCTGCCGTGCTGGTGGGATGATGGCCTTCATGATGGCTTCAGCGGACTGAAGCTTAGGTTGCTGGCTGGCCTGACGGGCAATGCGGGCAACGCGCTGTTGCTGCTCAACCACATAGTCAGCCAGTTGCTGGTGGTCAAACAAACCGCGGCTGATCAGGGCTGCTGAGCTGTGCAGCAGTGGGTCACGCTCGGCATCGCGGGCGATTTCATGCTTGCTGCGATAGGCGCTTTCGGCATCGGCTCCGGCATGGCCAAACAGCCGCACGGTACGCAAATGCAACACCGCCGGCTTACGCTTATGGCGTACATAGTCGGCGGCTTCACGGGCCACCAGATAGGTCTCCGCCAGGTTGCTGCCATCGGCGCGAAAGTACTTGAGCGCCGGCCGCTGGCTCAGCTGCTGCTGAATCCAGCCATTAGGCGTATGGGTTGAAATGCCCAGGCCGTTGTCTTCACAGACCAGCAACAGCGGCATGGGGATCTGCTGGTAGGCGGCCCAGCTGGCTGAGTTGATCGCGCCCAGCGCGGTGGAATGGTTCGCTGAGGCATCGCCAAAGCTGCACATGGCAATGGCGTCGCGTGGCCAGCGGCCCTGATGCTCAAGTCGCTGTGACAAGCCAATGGCAAAGGCGGTGCCCATGGCCTTGGGTACATGCGAGGCGATGGTACTGGTTTGTGGCGGTACATTCAGTGCCAGGCTGCCAAGCACTTTGTGGCGGCCACCGGCAATAGGATCATCGCTGGAAGCGGCAAAACTCAGCAACATGTCATACAACGGCGTGGTACCCGGCAGCTGCTTCGCGCGCTGAATAAAGAATGCGCCGCTGCGATAGTGCAGAAAGGCCGGGTCGGTTACCCGCAGCGCTTTGGCAACGGCGGCATTGCCCTCGTGGCCGGCACTGCCGATGGTATAAAAGCTCTGGCCGGCGGCCTGCATCAGTCGCGACTGCAGATCCAGCAAGCGGCTGGCTAACTGGGATTCGAACAGCTCAAAGAGTTCACTATCGGTGAGCACGGCTCCGGCGGCATGGGCCTGCGGCAGATTCTGCTGCTGCAGGCGCTGCACAAATTCCGTCAGCCAGGGATGCATGGACGCTGCCATAGAAACTTCCTTAGCTGACTAGCCGCTGAATGCTTGCAGGCCGGTTTGGGCGCGCCCCAGAATCAGGGCGTGCACATCATGGGTGCCTTCATAGGTGTTTACGGCTTCAAGGTTCATCACATGGCGAATTACATGGTATTCATCGGCGATGCCATTGCCGCCATGCATATCCCGGGCAACGCGGGCAATATCAAGCGCCTTACCACAGGAGTTGCGCTTGATCAGTGAAATGGTTTCAGGAGCCAGCTGGCCGGCGTCCATCAGGCGTCCGGCCTGCAGGCAGCTGAGCAGGCCGATGGTGATCTCAGTCTGCATATCGGCAAGCTTCTTCTGGATCAGCTGGTTGGCTGCCAGCGGCCGGTTAAACTGCTCGCGGTCCAGGGTGTACTGCCGCGCTGCATGCCAGCAAAACTCGGCCGCGCCCAGCGAGCCCCAGGCAATGCCGTAACGGGCTTTATTGAGACAGCCGAAGGGGCCTTTTAAGCCACTGACGTTAGGCAGTAGCGCGGACTCAGGTACTTCGACGTTATCCATCACGATTTCACCGGTCACTGACGCGCGCAGCGAGAACTTGCCATCAATTTTGGGTGCAGACAGGCCTTTCATGCCTTTTTCCAGAACAAAGCCGCGGATTTCGCCATCCAGCTTGCCCCACACCACAAAGACATCAGCGATGGGCGAGTTGGTGATCCACATCTTGTTGCCTTTAAGCACATAACCGCCGTCGATTTTGCGTGCAGTGGTGCGCATTGACCCCGGATCTGAGCCCGCATCGGGTTCAGTCAGGCCGAAGCAGCCCACCCACTCGCCCGAGGCCAGTTTAGGCAGATATTTCTGCCGCTGTTCTTCACTGCCGTATTCATAGATTGGGTGCATCACCAGTGAGGACTGCACGCTCATGGCGCTGCGATAACCGCTGTCGACCCGCTCCACTTCACGTGCCACCAGCCCGTAACACACGTAATTGACTCCGGCACAGCCGTATTCTTCCGGCAGGGTTGCGCCTAACAGGCCAAGCTCACCGAGTTCGGTCATGATCTCGCGGTCGAAGCGCTCTTCACGGTTTGCCATCAGCACCCGCGGCATGAGTTTTTCCTGACAGTACTGGTGTGCGGTGTCGCGAATCATCCGCTCTTCTTCGGTAAGCATGTTGCTGAACAGGAAAGGGTCTTGCCAGTCAAATGAAGGACGTGCCATGGAAAAGCCTCGTTGGTAATGGATCATTGGTTAACTTATGAGTAGCAGATTACTCTGAAATTGCGTAAAGTTAAATAATATAAAAACTAGATTAGATATAGTTTAAAACTATGGATTTGCGTCAACTCACCTATTTTGTTGCGGCCTATGAGCAAGGCAGTATCAGCGCTGCGGCGCGTGCCTGTGCCGTGGCCCAGCCCAGCCTCTCAAAAGCCTTGCAGCAACTCGAAGAGGAGCTGGGTATCACCCTGTTCGTACGGCAATCGCGTGGGGTAACCCCCACGGATGACGGCGACCGTCTGTATGGTCATGCCGGACGTATGCTAAGCCAGATGCAGTCATTAAAGGCCTCATTTGGCCAGAGCGTACAGCGCGTGCAGTTCCGGCTGGGGCTGATCCGGGCTCTTGGCGTCGAACGGATGAGCCAGCTACTGCGTGAATTCAGTACCGGTGTCGAAGGCCTTGAGTTGCATCTGGTAGAGCCCGAAGATGCCGCTGACGCCCGCATTATCACGCCGAAATTACTAAAGGCCGGCGAGCAGTTTCTGCCCATCTGGACCGATAGTTTCCAGCTGGCGCTGCCAACGGGCCATCCGCTGGCACTCAAGGAGCAGATCAGCGTCACCGACTTTGATCGCCTGGCGCTGATCAAGCGCACGCCTTGTGAAGCCTGGAGCCAGTTCTATCCGGAACTTATCCGGCATGGCATCCAGCCCGATATCCGGGCGGATATCCACACCATTGAATATGCGCTGGGGCTGGTGTCCGCCGGCGTCGGCTGCGCCCTGGTACCGGAATTCGAGAGCCTGCGGCAACGCCAGGATGTGCAATTACGGCCCATCAGTGGTTTCAGCCTGCAGCGAACTATCGGCCTGGCCTATCCGCGCAGTCGCGCCGAACACGAACCGCTGACCTGGCTGAAAACTGTGTGTCAGCAGACTGCGGACAGCTAACAGGCTAATCGTCGGTAGCGACCAGCGTCATGCAATCGATCGGGCAAACTTTGAGGCAGGC
>CAYWXF010000018.1:0-29362 GCA_964462025.1 uncultured Pseudomonas sp.
GGCGCGGAATAGTAGCACCCGCACCGACAAAATTCAATCAATACTCGAACATTGCCGAGATGGATTCTTCGTTACTGACCCGGCGTAGTGCTTCAGAGAGCATGCCGCTCAGGGTAAGCTGGTGAACTTTATCCAGCGCTTTCATATCTTTGCTCAGCGGGATACTGTCGGTTACCACCACCTGATCGATTTCTGAATCGCGTATATTGGCCACCGCATTGCCGGAGAATACCGGGTGGGTCGCATATGCAAAAACGCGACGCGCGCCGTTTGATTTCAGCGCTTCAGCGGCCTTGCAAAGTGTGCCGCCGGTATCAATCATATCGTCGACGATAATACAGTCACGGCCCTGAATATCACCGATGATATGCATCACCTGTGACTCATTAGCCCGCGGACGCCGTTTGTCGATAATAGCCAGGTCGATATCATTAAGGAGTTTAGCGATAGCGCGGGCGCGGACAACTCCGCCAATATCCGGCGAAACCACGACTGGATTATGGAAATCCTGCTGGCGTAAATGTTCAAGTAACACCGGGCTGCCAAATACGTTATCTACCGGCACATCGAAGAAACCCTGGATCTGTTCAGCGTGCAAGTCAACGGTTAATACCCGGTCGACACCAACGCTGGATAAAAAGTCTGCCACTACTTTAGCGGTAATGGGCACCCGGGCTGAACGTACCCGACGATCCTGACGGGCATAACCAAAATAGGGGATAACCGCAGTAATACGGCCGGCTGAAGCGCGGCGCAGGGCATCCACCATCACGATGAGTTCCATCAGGTTGTCATTGGTCGGGGCGCAGGTTGACTGGATAATAAAAACATCCGAACCGCGGACGTTTTCATTAACCATGACGCTGATTTCGCCATCGCTAAAACGGCCTACGTCGGCATCACCGAGTTTGATGTATAGCCGGTCGGCAATTTTCTGGGCGAGTTCTGGCACGGCATTGCCAGCGAAGAGCTTCATATCAGGCACACTAAACCTCAATCTTGGTTGGTCAGGTTCACAGTTGAAGCCTGCCGCAGTAGCTGGCAGACCGGGGATTCATTTACGCCTTGAGCGACAAAACCTGTCCAGCGGGCAGGCATCTGCTGCAGCGCAGCATGCGCTTCGTGCTGACTGCTGAAGCGTCCGAAGATGCAGGCGCCGGTGCCAGTCAGCCGCGCTGGCGCGTATTCTACCAACCAGTCAAGGGCATTGGCAACTTCCGGATAGAGTCGGCGGACCAGCAGTTCACAATCGTTGCGGGTATTTTGCCAGTTCCAGTCGTCAGGTTTTAACGGCTTATGCTGACGAGGCAGGTCCGGGTGGCGAAAGATATCGGCGGTGGCAACCGCAATACCCGGGTGCACAATCAGGTACCAGCAAGCCGGCGGGTGCGCAGGTTGTAACTGCTCACCAACGCCTTCGGCAAAGGCTGCCTGACCGCCGAGGAACACCGGTACATCGGCACCCAGTTGCAGGCCCAGTTGTTGCAGCTGCTGGTCACTGATGTCCAGTTGCCAGAGCTGGCGTAACGCCAGCAGGGTCGTGGCCGCATCCGACGAGCCACCGCCAAGGCCACCCCCATGGGGCAGCCGCTTTTCAAGATAAATACTCGCGCCGGCGCTCGGAGCGTAGCGCTCCCGCAATAAGTTAGCGGCCCTTACTACCAGATTATCCGGGCCGGCCAGAGCCGGATTATTACAGGAAAATTCAATGCCGGCAGCGCGGCTGGTGGTGAAGGTCAGTTCGTCCGCCTGATCGACAAACTGAAACAGCGTTTGCAGCAGGTGGTAGCCGTCATCCCGGCGTCCCGTGATATGCAGGAACAAATTCAGTTTTGCCGGAGCCGGCAGGATTAAATCCGCCATTGCGTGATCCGTAATTTAATGCGCCAGGCTGGTGCCGACAGGTGAAAATTATGGGGAAGCTGAACGCCATCAACCGCGGCGTACTGGCTGAGACTGGCTTGCCACTGCTGACCAGCGGCATGTAATTCATAGCTACTTAACAGGGCGCGTTGGTCAGATTCCGGGCCGTGCAGTGTATATTCACGGGCGCTCATAGCGGGTAACTGGCGACCGAGAACCAGGTCGCGCATCAGGTCAAGGGGCAGCTCCAGCCCGAAGTACTGACTAAGCAGCTGTTGTGCTGAGGCTGCTTGCCAAGTGATGCCATCTTCGTCAGTGAGGGTGGCGCCAAGGGGCGATTCTTCGAGCCGGGCCAGCGTGCCTTTAAGGGGATGCGATAAACGCATGGATAACGAAGCCGGCGTTTGCTGCCAGTCAATATACACAGCGTGGCGATCGTCGGCGGCTAAGTCGTATATCGCGAGCTGGCCGCGCAGGGTCCAGTTATCAAGCTGTGCCAGGCTAGCCTGATGGCGCTTAATGGCTGCTGAATCAACAGCTGTAGCCGGCGCTGTTACCGGGATGCTGGTACAGGCGGCCAAGCCTGCCAGAGCCAGCAGTAAAACCAATATTTTCATCGTTTCGTCCAAACTGCGCCGTGCTTTTCATCATGCGGGCTTTCACGTACAATTGCCAGCGTTTCGCAGTAGCCAGGGGCTCAATTAATTCCGCTATTATGACCATTTTCGCACTCGGTGTTAACCATAAAACAGCTTCTGTTGCCCTGCGGGAACGTGTGGCGTTCTCCGCTGAGCAGCTGCATCAGGCGCTGCCGCTGTTGCGCGAACAAACCGGTGTGCAGGAAGCGGTCATTTTATCCACCTGTAACCGCACCGAATTATATTGTCACGGGCAGGCTTCCCATGACCTGTTGCTGGCCTGGCTGGCTGATTACCATCAGTTGCCGGTCGAGCAGTTGCAGGCCCACGCCTATAGCTACCAGGATACTGACGCTATCGCGCATCTGATGCGGGTCGCCAGCGGCCTGGATTCACTGATTCTGGGCGAGCCACAAATACTTGGCCAGGTAAAGCAGGCTTACCAGTTCGCGAAAAACCAGGCCAGCGTCGGCGGCGTGCTGGAACGCTTATTTCAGCATACATTCCGGGTAGCGAAAACGGTTCGTAACGAAACCCGAGTGGGAGAGAATGCGGTCTCTGTGGCTTTTGCGGCAGTTAATCTGGCCCGTCATATTTTTGCCCAGTTGAATAACGCGCGGGTGCTGCTGGTAGGTGCCGGTGATACCGCCGAGCTGGTGGCGCAACATCTCACTGAGCAGGGCGTGCAGCAACTGATGGTGGCCAACCGGACGCTGGAGCGGGCCGAAGTGGTGGCCAGCCAGTTTGGCGGCCAGGCCCATACGCTGGGCGAACTTCCTGAATTGCTGCCGCAGGCAGATATTGTGATCAGTTCAACCGCCAGTACCCTGCCGATCATTGGTAAAGGTCTGGTTGAAAGTGCGCTACGCAAGCGCCGGCGGCAGCCCATGCTGTTAATCGATCTGGCGGTACCACGAGATATTGAAGCCGAGGTGAACGATCTTAACGATGCCTATTTGTACACCGTTGATGATCTGCAGGGCATTATTACTGAAAATATTAAGAACCGTGAAGAAGCCGCTGCCGAGGCCGAGCATATTATCGCTGAACAAACTGAGGCCTTTGTGGCCTGGCTCCGCAGCCTTAATCACGTGGATCTGATCAGGGATTTTCGCGCCAGAACCGAAGCTATGGCCGCCGAGCAACTGCTGCGGGCGCAAAGCCAGCTGGCCGCCGGCAAAGCCTCGGATGAAGTATTGCAGGAGTTGACCCAACGGCTCACCCGGCAGTTTCTGCACGCGCCCACCCGTATTATCCGTACCGCCGGTGCCGATGGTGATTACACTACGCTGGCGGTATTTAAACAATTTAACGCTGATGAAGAATAAGGTTTCCGCTTAATGATGAATAGCTCGATTACCCGTAAGCTGGAAGGTTTACTGGAGCGTTATGAAGAAATTCAGCACCTGTTGAGTGATCCCCAGGTGATTGCTGACCAGAATAAATTCCGCGGTTTGTCGCGGGAGTATTCGCAGCTGGAAGAAGTAGTGAAATGCTTTACCACCTATCAGCAGGTACAGAACAATGCCGAAGCGGCGCGTGAAATGATGCAGGAAGATGATCCTGAAATGCGCGAAATGGCGGCGGCCGAGTTAGCCGAAAGCGAAGAACAGCAGGAACAACTGGCGCAGGAGCTGCAGGTGCTGTTGTTGCCCCGAGATCCAAATGACGACCGGCCCTGTTATCTTGAGATCCGCGCCGGCGCGGGTGGCGATGAAGCGGCGATTTTTGCCGGCGATCTGTTCCGGATGTATGGCCGCTATGCTGAACAGTACGGCTGGAAAGTGAGTATTGTCGGGGCCAGTGAAGGCGAACATGGTGGTTACAAAGAACTGATCGCCCATATCTCCGGCGATGGTGCTTACGGCAAGCTGAAGTTTGAATCCGGTGGTCACCGGGTGCAGCGGGTACCGGAAACTGAATCTCAGGGCAGGGTTCATACCTCTGCATGTACCGTAGCGGTACTGCCAGAAGTGCCGGAGGCTGAGGCCATTGAAATTAATCCGGCTGATCTGAGGGTCGATACCTATCGCGCGTCGGGTGCCGGTGGCCAGCACGTTAACCGTACGGATTCCGCCATCCGCATCACCCATATTCCATCGGGCTTTGTGGTGGAATGCCAGGATGAGCGCAGTCAGCATAAGAACCGGGCCAAGGCCATGTCGGTACTGCAGGCGCGCTTGCAGCAGGCGGCCGAGGATAAGCGGACCCAGGAAGAGCAATCCACCCGCCGTAGTCTGGTTGGCAGCGGCGATCGCTCTGAGCGGATCCGCACCTATAATTATCCTCAGGGGCGGGTCAGTGATCATCGCATCAACCTGACGCTGTACCGTCTTGACGAAGTGCTGGCCGGCTCGCTGGACCTGATTCTGGAGCCGATTATTCAGGAACATCAGGCTGACCAGCTGGCGGCGCTGTCGGAAAATCAATAATGGAAAGCCAGTAATGTCTGCGCCGTTAGTGAGCATCGCCGAAGCTGTGGTGCTGGCAGAGGCTCAGCTAGCTGCCAGCGACACGCCACGGCTGGATGCTGAAGTGTTGCTTGCGCATTGCCTGCAAAAAAGCCGGACTTACCTGCGCACCTGGCCTGAGCGGGAGCTGAGTGCTGAGCAATATACTGCCTTCACAGCGCTGGTTGAACGCCGGGCCCAAGGTGAGCCGGTGGCTCATATCACCGGTAGCCGTGAATTCTGGTCGTTACCTTTGACGGTGAATGACACCACCCTGATACCCCGGCCGGATACTGAAATTCTGATTGAACAGGCGTTAGCTTTGCCGTTACCGCCGGAAGCAAGGGTGCTGGATCTGGGCACCGGCACCGGTGCTATTGCACTGGCTCTGAAAAGCGAACGGCCGGGCTGGACGATTGACGCCACGGATCAATCCGCAGCCGCGGTGGCTCTGGCGCAGGCCAATGCCGCCCAGCTGCAGCTACCCGTCCGGGTCTGGCAGAGCGCCTGGTTCGCGGCAGTACCATCAACTGACAGATACCATCTGATAGTGAGTAATCCGCCGTATATTGCGGCAGATGATATCCACCTGCAGCAAGGCGATGTGCGATTTGAACCGCGTTCGGCGCTGGTCGCCGATGCGGCCGGCCTGGCCGATCTGCAGCATCTGATTGAAACAGCGCCGGACTATTTGCATGACGGTGGCTATCTATTGCTTGAGCACGGCTGGCAGCAGGGCGAGTCGGTGCGCAGCCTGCTTTGTCAAAATGGCTACCAGCAGGTTCATACCTGGCGCGATTATGGTAATCTGGATCGAATAAGTCAGGGTTTGTACCGACAACCCGAAGCAGCAGAGGGTGGAACCACACATCATGAATAATGATTTTCTGTTTGCCGATGAGCAGGACGCGCAGCCCACCACACCAGCTCTGGCCAGCGGCGAGCGCTGGAAAATACTGATTGTGGATGATGAAAAAGAAGTGCACGCGGTAACCCGTCTGGCACTGATGGAACTGACCTTTGAAGGGCGGGGCGTGGATTTCCTCAGCGCCTATTCGCGTCAGGAAGCCGAGCAGTTGGTGATGCAACATAAGGATCTGGCGCTGGTATTGCTGGATGTGGTGATGGATACCGATGACGCCGGTTTACAGGTGGCTAAATTTATCCGTGAAGAAGCGCAGAATCAGCATGCGCGGATCATCCTGCGGACCGGGCAGCCCGGGCAGGCGCCGGAGCGCTACGTGGTCATTAACTATGATATCAATGACTACAAAGCCAAAACTGAATTAACATCACAAAAGCTGTTCACCTGTGTAATGTCGGCATTGCGCTCGTACCGCGATATCATTCGGGTCGACGCTGCCCGCAAAGCAGCGGAACAGAAATTACAGCAGGTGTTTGAACAATTAGAACAACATCATCCGGAGATTTATCAACGGATCAAATCAACCTTAAGTAAGGAACAGTAATGCTCTCTTATACCGCTCTTAAACATATGCACGTGATGTTCGTGTTGCTGAGTATCAGCCTGTTCGTGCTGCGCTTTTTCTGGCGCTCATGCGGCTCGGCTATCGCGAGTAAGAAATGGGTCAAAATCGTACCCCATATTATCGATACCTTATTGCTGTTAACTATTGTCGGGATGCTGCTGCACATGGCCCAGTGGCCTTGGGAAACCGCCTGGCTAGCAAATAAATTACTGGGACTACTGGGCTATATCGCCTTTGGTCTGATGGCGATGAAAGCGCCGACGTTCCGGCTGCGCATAGCCGGCTTTATTATCGCGCTGGGCTGGATTGGCTTTTTATTCCACGTGGCGTTCAGCAAACAAGCCCTTATTGGCTGACAGAGGTTTATGCATTTTTCTTATTTAGAGCATGTCGATCGTGAAGTGCTGCCCACCATTGAAATTCTGTGGGAAGTAAGCCGGGCCTTTCATAGTGACAGTGATCATTATGTAGCTGATTACTATCAGTTACTCCGCGAAACCTCAGAGGCAACTGCTGAGCTTACCGGAGTGGAACGGTTGCAGGCACTGATCGATCGGTTCTATTTCACCTTAGGCTTCAGTGACGCGCCCGAACCTGTGGCGGGCAGCAAGCGCATTTTGCTGGATCGGGTTATCAGCCTGCGTACCGGACTGCCGGTTAGCCTGGCGCTATTGCTACAGGAAGCTGCGGCCTACGCTGGCTTGCCGCTTGAAGTGGTCGATTTTCCCGGCTACCCGTTATTGCGGTTCGACTGGCAACAACAAAGCTATTTTGTTGACCCCCTGAATGGTGAGCTGCTGGAAAACCGGCAGGTAGAAGAACGTTTTACTGAAGTAACCGAAGATGCTCTGGATTTTTCCTGGGATATGATTGAAATAGCCGATCAAAAATCGGTGCTGGTGCGTTATCTGACTGAGCTCAAGCATGCATTTATTAATGACCTTGAGTTCGCTAACGCGCTGACTGTGGTGCATATGATTCTGACGATTTTGCCCGACGACCCCTATGAGATCCGGGATCGGGGCTATGTACTGGAAGAACTTGACTGCCAGCATGCAGCGGTTGACGACTACCAGTATTTTGTCGAACAATGCCCGGATGACCCAAGCGCGCAGCTATTGCGGCTGCAACTGGAAACCTGGGCAACGCCGCAGCATACCTTGCATTAGTAGCCGGTGTTGTCGTACTGATAATAATAAAAATAAGGGGTTTTTGTGGAAACCACAGCTCTGATAACCAACGACGGTATTATTTTCGGCATTCTTGCTGTTATTCTGGGGGCGATTTTTTATACCCAGCGCAGCGAGGCCACATTCTGGCAAAAGTTCTATAAATGGGTACCAGCGCTGCTGCTGTGCTATTTCATTCCCTCACTGCTCAATACCTTCAACATTGTCGACGGCACCACCACAGCGATTTATCCGCTGGTGATGGGATACCTGTTGCCGGCGTGTCTGGTGTTGCTGACCCTGAGCCTGGATCTCAAGTCAATCGTCCGCCTGGGGCCGAAGCTGCTGATTTTGTTTCTGACCGGTACTGTGGGTATCGTCATCGGCGGGCCTATTGCGCTGTTACTGGTGTCGGTGATATTTCCCGAGATGTTGGGCGGCGCCGGGCCTGACGCGGTCTGGCGTGGCATGACCACCATCGCGGGTAGCTGGATCGGCGGTGGCGCCAACCAGGCTGCGATGAAAGAAGTGTATGAAGTAGGGGGCAATATTTTCTCGGCGATGGTGACCGTCGATATTATCGTCGCTAACCTGTGGATGGCCGTGCTGTTATATATGGCTGCCAATAACGAACGGATTGATAAGCGCACCGGCGCCAATACCAAAGCAATCGAAGATATCAAAGTGTTGATGGAGCACTATGAAAGTGAGCACCGGCGCGAGGCGAAGCTGCCTGACCTGGTATTCATTATGGCGGTGGCATTCGGGGTAACTGCTATTGCGCACTTTGGTTCAGATGTGCTGGCGCCTTATATCGGTGCCAATATGCCGATGCTGGTCGACTTCAGTCTGGACAAGAAATTCTTTTGGCTGATTGTGATTGCCACCACCCTGGGCGTAGCCCTGTCGTTCACTCCGGTACGCAAGCTGGAAGGGGTGGGCGCGTCCAAATTTGGCTCGCTGTTTGTTTATATCCTGGTGGCGACCATTGGTCTGCACATGGATGTTAGTAAAATTGTTGAAGTGCCGAAATATTTCTTAATTGGTGCGATCTGGATGATCATTCACGCCAGCCTGATGTTGTTGGTGGCTAAGTTACTGAAAGCGCCGGTTTTCTATATGGCAGTAGGCAGTCAGGCCAACGTTGGCGGTGCGGCTTCGGCACCGGTAGTGGCTTCGGCGTTTCACCCGTCGCTGGCGCCGGTTGGTGTATTGCTGGCGGTATTCGGTTATGCACTGGGCACCTATATGGCCTATATTTGTGGGCAGATTCTACGGGTAGTAGCCGGCCAGTGATTGCCGGCCCATAGCTTATAGCGAACAGACAGGGATTTGATGTGATTAATACGCAGATTATTAAAGTTGGTGATGTGCAGGTGGGTAACCAGCTGCCGTTTGTACTTTTTGGTGGCATGAATGTGCTGGAATCGCGCGATCTGGCCATGCGTATCGCCGAGCATTATGTGGAAGTGACCAACAAGCTGGGTATTCCTTACGTATTTAAAGCATCTTTTGACAAAGCCAACCGCTCGTCTGTTCATTCTTATCGTGGGCCGGGCCTGGATAAGGGGCTGGAGATTTTTGCTGAGATCAAATCAACCTTTAACGTACCCGTGATCACTGATGTACATGAGCCGCACCAGGCGGCGCCGGTGGCGGAAGTGGCAGATATTATTCAATTACCTGCGTTTCTTGCCCGGCAAACCGATCTGGTAGTTGCTATGGCGCAGACCGGTGCCGTTATCAATGTGAAAAAACCGCAGTTCCTGGCGCCTCACGAAATGCGGCACGTGCTGAAAAAATTCGGTGAAGCCGGCAACCACCAGGTCATCCTCTGTGAGCGAGGCAGCAGCTTCGGTTATAACAACCTGGTGGTCGACATGCTGGGTATGGATGAGATGAAACAAATGGCGCCGGTGATGTTTGATGCGACCCATGCGTTGCAGAAGCCCGGTGGCCGCGAAGACTCGGCTGGTGGCCGGCGCGCCCAGGCTACAGTGCTGGCTCGTTCGGGGATGGCGCTGGGCCTGGCAGGTTTATTTATTGAGGCCCATCCGGATCCGGATCACGCCAAATGTGATGGTCCCTGTGCCTTACCGCTGAACAGACTGGAAGCCTATCTGCAGCAGATGCAGGCGGTAGATCAGCTGGTTAAGTCATTTTCACCGCTCAATACGGAAACCGGTTAATCCATTCCCGACTTGCGCTAGCCCGGTACATGCATTAGATTAAAACACATGTTTTAAATGGATGTTCTAAACGGCTGGGTTTATGGCAAAGCGCTTAACGACAAAAGAAAAAATCCTCAACGCTGCCGAAGCTTTGTTCGCTGAACAAGGCTTCGAGCAGACGTCACTGCGACAAATTACCGCCGAAGCCGAGGTGAACCTGGCGTCGGTCAATTATCATTTTGGCTCCAAAAAAGCACTGATTCAGGCGGTCATGGCCCGTTATCTGGAAGTTTTTATGCCGGCGCTGGATCGCGAGCTGGCGGCATTACAACAACAGCAACAAGTTACTACGCTGGCGGTTTTTAATTGTTTTCGTGAACCATTGCGTGAGCTGTCAGCTGTGCGTAAGCATGGTCCCACCTTATTTCTTAGCTTACTGGGCTTCGCCTATGCGGAAATTCAGGGGCACCTGCGCCGCTATACTATGGATAACTTCGGTGGCGTGATGCAGCGGCTGATGACAGTACTGCATACCGCTAACCCGCAGCTCAGCCCGGTCGACATGTTCTGGCGCTTACATTTTGTACTTGGAGCGACCGTATTTGCGCAAGTATCGGGGCCAGCGCTGCGGGAAATTGCCGCGGCCGATTTTGGCGAGCGGGTACGGGCTGACCAGATTATCGATAAATTGATTCCGTTTTTGGCAGGCGGCATGAATGCATCCTAAACTAGGGTGAAGCGGGACGCCGCCACTCCACGAAAAAAGTAGGTGATTTATGGAAATCCTGATTCTTATAATTGTCCTTCTGGTATTGCTGTTTGCGGTTAAAGAAATCCGCCGCAGCCTGATAAGCCGGCCGGTACTGGCCCTGTTTAAACGGGTGTTACCCCCGCTGTCAGATACCGAGCGCGAGGCGATGCAGTCAGGAGATACCTGGTGGGACGCCGATCTGTTCAGTGGCCGCCCCGACTGGCATGAATTTCACAAAATATCCGCGCCAACGTTCACCGACAAAGAACAAGCTTTTATTGATAACCAGCTGGAAACCCTGCTGGGTATGATTAACGACTTTAAGATCGTGCAGCAGGATCGCGATTTACCCCCTGAAATCTGGGACTTTCTGCGAAACGAAAAATTCTTCGCAATGACCATCAGTGAAGATTTTGGCGGGTTAAATTTCTCTCCGGCGGCTAACTCACACATTGTGTCACGTATTGCGTCACGCTCAATCAGCGTAGCCGTTACCGTGATGGTGCCAAACTCACTCGGCCCGGGCGAGCTGTTAACCCACTATGGTACCGATGAACAGAAGAAATACTGGCTGCCACGGCTGGCTGATGGCACTGATATTCCCTGTTTTGCCCTGACCGGCACTGAAGCCGGCTCGGATGCCGGCGCCATTCCGGATACCGGCGTGATCTGTAAGGGTGAACATGAGGGCGAGGAAGTCACTGGTATCCGCCTGAACTGGGACAAGCGTTATATCACCCTGGCACCGGTGGCTACTGTGCTGGGGCTGGCGTTTAAGCTTTATGACCCGGACGGGTTGATTGGCGACAAAAAAGAGCTGGGTATCACCTGCGCGCTGATTCCGGTCAAGCATAAAGGGGTGAAGACCGGCAATCGTCATTTGCCCCTGGATCAGGCCTTTATGAACGGCACCACCACTGGTAAGGATGTGTTTATTCCGCTGGACTGGATCATTGGTGGCCAGGATTATGCAGGTAAAGGCTGGCGCATGCTGATGGAATCCTTATCTGCCGGCCGTGGCATTTCGCTGCCGGCGCTGGCAACGGCTACCGGCCACGTCGCGCAACGTATGACAGGTGCCTATGGTTATGTACGCCAGCAGTTTGGCCTGCCAATAGGTAAGTTTGAAGGCGTGCAGGCTGCTATGGGCACCATTGGTGGCACCAACTATATTCTTGAATCTATGCGCCGGCTGACGTTAACCGCGCTTTGTGAAGGCAAAAGCCCGTCGGTGATTACCGCCATGACCAAGTACCATATGACCGAAATGGGCCGCACCGTGATGGATCGCGCCATGGATGTGCATGCGGGTAAAGGGATTCAGCTCGGCCCGAAAAACTACCTGGGCCATGGTTATATTGCCATGCCGATCTCAATTACTGTTGAGGGGGCGAATATTCTTACCCGCAGCCTGATTATCTTCGGTCAGGGCGCAATCCGTTGTCACCCCTATGTACTCAAAGAGATGGAAGCGGCCAATAATCCCGATGAAGAAGCGGCACTGCGCGAGTTTGACAGCTTGTTGATGAAGCATCTGCGCTTTGCCACGGCCAATGTATTTAGCAGCCTGTGGATGGGGCTTACCGGTGGCCGCTTTAATGCCAGCCCGGTGAGTGGCTTCACTGCCCGCTATTATCAGCAACTGACACGGATGAGCCGGGCGCTGGCGCTGGTCTCCGATTTTGCCATGTTGTCGCTGGGCGGTGATCTGAAACGCAAAGAAATGCTGTCCGCGCGCTTAGGTGATGTGCTGAGCCATCTGTACATGGCCTCAGCGGTACTGAAGCGTTATGAGGATGAAGGGCGGCAGAAGGGCGATATTACCTTTGTCGAATATGCACTGGATTATCATCTGCATGCTATTGGCGAAGCCTTCCGTGGTTTTTATGCGAACTTCCCGAACCGGATCCTGGCCTGTGCGTTGCGTCTGGTGTCCTTCCCATGGGGCATACGGTTCAGCCCTCCAGCGGATAGTAGCTACCAGGATATCGCCGATCTGATGATGGAGCCTGGCGTAAACCGCGATCGCCATACTTTCCTTTGCTACTGGAAAGATGACAGCGATGACATGACCGGCCACATGGAACTGGCGTTCCAGGCCATGCATGAACATGCAGAACTCTATAAACGTATCCGTAAAGCAATAAAACGGGGCGATATCGCCGAAGATCTGAATGGCGATAACCTGGTGAAAGCAGCGCGTAAGGCTGAGGTGATTAATGCCGAGGAAGCAAAAGCGCTGAAGACCAGCGAAAAGCTCCGGGTTTCAGCTATCGGTGTCGACAGCTTCAAACCCGGCGCTCTGGAAAAAAACAAGTTCTTCTGAAACGGCCGCGGCCGGCGCGCTATACGCCAATAGGCTTGTAGCGCGTGCGGTGCGGCTCCATGGCTTGTTCGCCGTGGGTTTTCTTCATGTACTCTTCGTAATCGCTGTAATTGCCTTCATAGAAGTTCACTTTACCACCGTCCCGGTAATCTAGGATGTGGGTCGCGATACGATCCAGGAACCAGCGGTCGTGCGAAATCACCATAGCTGAACCCGGAAATTCGAGTAGCGCTTCTTCCAGCGCCCGCAGGGTTTCTACGTCCAGATCGTTGGTCGGTTCATCAAGCAACAACAGGTTACCGCCAGCCTTCAGTAGCTTGGCCAGATGCACCCGGTTGCGTTCACCGCCGGATAGTTCGCCGATGCGCTTCTGCTGGTCGTTACCGCGGAAGTTAAAGCGGCCGACATAGGCGCGGCTGTTCACTTCGAAATTGCCGATGCGGATAACATCCTGGCCATCAGAAACTTCCTGCCAGATGGTATTGGTATCTACCATGTCATTACGGAACTGATCAACGCTGGCAAGCTGCACAGTTTCACCCAGTTCAACAGTACCGGAATCCGGCTGCTCTTCACCGGTAATCATTCTGAATAAGGTTGATTTACCAGCGCCGTTCGGTCCGATGATGCCCACGATGGCACCTTTTGGCACGGTGAAGCTCAGATCATCAATCAGCATGCGGCCGGAGTAGGCTTTAACCAGATTGTTGACTTCCACCACTTTCTCGCCCAGGCGTGGGCCAGGTGGAATAAACAGCTCATTGGTCTCATTGCGCTTCTGATAATCGCTGTTCTGCAGTTCTTCAAAACGGGCCATCCGCGCCTTGCTCTTGGCCTGGCGTCCTTTCGGGTTGGTGCGCACCCATTCCAGCTCTTGCTTGATGCTGCGCTGGCGGCCACGTTCCTGTTTTTCTTCCTGTTCAAGCCGCTTATCTTTTTGCTCTAGCCAGGATGAGTAGTTGCCCTGCCACGGAATGCCGTAGCCACGATCCAGCTCGAGAATCCAGCCAGCCACGTTATCCAGGAAGTAACGGTCGTGGGTAATGGCGACTACGGTACCATCATAGTCATGCAGGAACTGTTCAAGCCAGGCAACGGATTCGGCATCCAGGTGGTTGGTTGGCTCATCCAGCAACAGCATGTCGGGACGGCTCAGCAACAGGCGGCAGATCGCCACCCGGCGGCGTTCACCACCAGAGAGTAATTTGATTTTGGCGTCCCAGGGTGGCAGGCGCAGGGCATCCGCGGCGCGCTCCAGGGTGTTATCCAGGTTATGGCCGTCGCGCGCCTGTAACAGGGCTTCGAGTTCGCCTTGCTGTTTTGCCAGCGCATCAAAGTCGGCATCTTCTTCTGCGTAGGCGGCATAAATGGCATCGAGCTTGGCCAGCGCGTCTTTTACGTCGGCCACAGCTTCTTCCACCACTTCGCGGACCGATTTATTCTCATCCAGCTGTGGTTCCTGTTCCAGGTAGCCAATCTGAATGCCTGCCAGTGGCCGGGCTTCGCCATCAATTTCTTTATCAACGCCCGCCATGATCCGCAATAAAGTCGACTTACCAGAACCGTTCAGGCCCAGTACGCCGATTTTGGCACCGGGATAAAACGACAGGGAAATATCCTTGAGGATGGTCTTTTTCGGCGGGACCACTTTGGAGACCCGTGACATGGAATAGATATATTGAGCCATAACTGCAAGCATTCCTTAGTGAGGCATAATTTCAGGCCGCTATTTTAACCCTGAAGTTGGCGCGAACCCAAGTATATTGGTAAACTACGCCGCATATATTTCCCTTTACTTGCTGTCATCCCCGGCAGCCGACGAAGGCAGGAGCCCTCATGTTAAAACGTGAAATGAATATCGCTGAGTATGATGCTGATCTGTGGCAGGCAATGACTGACGAAGCTCAGCGTCAGGAAGAACATATTGAACTCATAGCTTCCGAAAACTATACCAGCCCACGGGTACTGCAGGCGCAGGGCTCGCAACTGACCAACAAATATGCTGAAGGTTATCCGCACAAGCGCTATTACGGCGGTTGTGAATTCGTTGATGTGGTTGAAGATCTGGCAATTGAGCGTGCTAAGAAACTGTTTGGCGCCAAATACGCTAACGTGCAACCCCACGCCGGCTCCCAGGCGAATTCAGCTGTATTTCTGGCACTGTTAAGTGCCGGTGACACGGTGCTGGGTATGAGCCTGGCCCATGGTGGCCACCTGACGCACGGCTCATCGGTAAATTTCTCAGGTAAACTCTATAATGCGATCCAGTATGGTCTGGATGAAAGCACCGGTGAAATTGACTATGCCGAAGTCGCCTCACTGGCGCGTGAGCATAAGCCAAAAATGATTGTGGCAGGATTTTCTGCGTACTCGGGGATTGTTGACTGGGCGAAGTTCCGCGAAATCGCTGATGAAGTAGGAGCTTACCTGCTGGTGGATATGGCGCATGTGGCTGGCTTAGTCGCTGCCGGTTTGTATCCGAACCCGGTTCCTTATGCAGATGTGGTAACCACCACTACCCATAAAACCCTGGCCGGCCCGCGTAGCGGCCTGATTCTGTCCGGCAGCGATGATGAAGCCCTGCATAAAAAGCTAAACAGTGGCGTGTTCCCCGGCAGCCAGGGCGGTCCGCTATGTCATGTGATTGCCGCTAAAGCGGTGGCGTTCAAAGAAGCCATGGAGCCGGAGTTTAAAGCTTATCAGCAGCAAGTACTGGATAACGCCAATACTATGGTGCAGGTAATGCAGTCGCGCGGTTATAAGATTGTTTCCGGTGGCACTAAAAACCATTTATTCCTGGTTGATTTAATCGATAAAGATATTACCGGCAAAGATGCTGACGCAGCCTTGGGCCGTGCCTACATCACGGTGAATAAGAACTCGGTACCCAATGATCCGCGGTCACCTTTTGTTACCTCGGGTCTACGCCTGGGAACCCCGGCAATTACCCGTCGCGGCTTTAAACAGGCCGAAGCAGAGCAGGTGGCGAACTGGATCTGTGATGTGCTTGATAACATCAACGATGAAAGTGCGATTGAATCAGTGCGCGAGCAGGTGAAGGCGCTGTGCAAGCGCTTCCCGGTTTATGCCTGATAGTGACGGCCTGGAAACCTAAAAAAGGATAGCCCGTATGCATTGTCCGTTTTGTGAAATGCAGGATACCAAAGTGATTGATTCACGGCTTATTGCCGATGGGTCATCGGTGCGGCGCCGGCGTGAATGTACCAATTGCAAAGAGCGTTTTACGACCTTTGAAACTGCCGAACTGATCATGCCACGGGTGATAAAATCGGATGGCTCGCGTGAGCCGTTTAACGAAGATAAGTTGCGCGCCGGCTTACTGCGGGCGCTGGAAAAACGGCCAGTGAGCCTGGAAGCCACGGAACAGGCGATTAATAACGTGAAGTCGTCACTGCGGGCTACCGGCGAGCGCGAAATTACCAGTCAGGTTATCGGTGGTCTGGTGATGGATAATCTGAAAGCCCTGGATAAAGTGGCTTATATCCGCTTTGCCTCGGTCTACCGCGCCTTTGATGACATCCGCGAGTTTGGCGAGGAGATAGCCCGCCTCAATGACTGATATGCATCATGTCTACATGCAGCAAGCGCTGGATCTGGCCGCTCAGGGGCAATTCAGTGTGGGCACCAATCCAATGGTTGGCTGCGTGATCGTGCGCGATGATGACGTGGTCGGCCGTGGCTGGCATGAACGCCCGGGCGAGCCCCATGCTGAGGTTTATGCCTTACGCGAAGCCGGCGCCGCCGCTAAAGGTGCTACGGTTTATGTGACGCTGGAGCCGTGCAGCCATTTTGGCCGCACACCGCCTTGTGCCGATGCCTTGATTAAGGCCGAGGTTGCGCGGGTGGTGGTGGCGATGCAGGATCCAAATCCGCTGGTTAGTGGCGCCGGCATCAGCCGTTTGCTGGAAGCGGGTATTGCCGTCGAGGTTGGTGTTTTAGCCGCGCAGGCAGAATTACTTAATCGTGGATTTATATCACGGATGCAGCGCCGCCGGCCCTGGCTGCGGGTGAAACTGGCAGCAACGCTGGATGGGCGCACCGCGCTGGAAAACGGTGTCAGCCAGTGGATTACCGGCCCTGCAGCCCGCCGTGATGTGCATCGGTGGCGGGCCCAAAGTGGCGCTATTCTGAGTACAGCGCGCACCGTGCTGGCAGACAATGCAAAGCTGACAGCGCGGCATGAAGCCGCCGAACAGCAGCCGTTGCGGGTTGTTATCGACAGCCGCCAGCAGCTCACACCACAGCATCCGTTTTTTCTGGAAACCGCACCGGTACTGCTGGTTTACGCCGGCACCCGTGAAGATGCCGATGATTCACACCAGTGGCCCGAACATGTAGGGCGCTGCTGGCTGCCGGCCCTGAATGGCCAGGTCGATCTGCACGCGCTGCTGGAGGAACTCGCCGTGCGGGGCGTTAACAACGTCTGGACCGAGTGTGGCGCAGAATTAGCCGGGGCATTACTTACCGCCGGGCTGGTGGATGAGCTGATTATTTATATGGCACCCAAACTGTTTGGCAACAGCGGCCTCAGCCTACTGCAGTTGCCTGCGTTTCAGCAGGTTGAACAGGTGCCGGAACTGATTATTAAAGACCTACGTCTGGTCGGCGAAGATATTCGTGTGACTGCCATTCCGCAAGTTGTAAGAGGAGAGACTCAGTCGTGACAACACTCTGTAGCGCTGCCGAAATTATTGAAGATATCCGCCAGGGAAAAATGGTGATCCTGATGGATGATGAGGATCGCGAAAATGAGGGCGACTTAATTCTGGCCGCGGAATGCGTGACGCCGGCAGCAATTAACTTTATGGCACGGTACGGGCGGGGACTGATTTGTCTGACCCTTACCGAAGAACGCTGCGCCCAGTTGCAACTGCCGCTGATGGTTAATCAGAATCAGGCCCCTTACGCCACTAACTTCACGGTATCCATTGAAGCGGCCGAAGGGGTGACCACAGGTATTTCTGCCGCTGACCGGGCACGTACTGTGCAGGCCGCGGTGGCAGCGAACGCCAAACCCAAAGACTTAGTGATGCCGGGGCATATCTTCCCGCTCAAGGCGAAGCCGGGTGGTGTACTTAACCGCGCCGGGCATACCGAAGCGGGTTGCGATCTGGCGCGCTTAGCCGGGTTTGAACCAGCGGCGGTAATTGTTGAGATACTGAACGAAGACGGCACCATGGCGCGCCGTCCGGATTTGGAAAAATTTGCCGCCGAGCACGATCTTAAAATTGGTACTATTGCCGATTTGATTGAGTACCGCTCGCTGAAAGAAAAGACCGTGCAGCGCAAAAACCATTGTCATTTACCCACTACCTACGGTGAGTTTGAACTTATCACCTATCAGGACACCATTGATAAACAGGTGCATTATGCCCTGGTAAAAGGTGATATTGATTCGCAGCAGGCGGTGAATGTACGGGTGCACCTGCAGGATACCTTTAATGATCTGTTTGCCACCGACCGGGCCGCTAAACGCAGCTGGCCGCTGGGCCATGCGATGGATTACATTGGCCAGCATGGCGGGGTTATAGTGGTTATTGGCCGGCATCAGGATTCCGACGATATCCTTGAACAGGTTGCCAGTTTTGCCAAAGAAGATCAGGGCGTGCATAAACCCAGCGCGGCGGCCTCAAATGCTTCCCGCAATGTGGGTATCGGATCGCAGATCCTGGCAGATCTCGGGGTGCATAAAATGCACCTGATGAGTTCACCCAAGCGTTATTCAGCGTTATCGGGTTTTGGACTGGAAGTGGTCGACTTTATTGAAGACGAGAGCAACCCTTAGTCAGCGCTTTTACCTGCTGCCACAGCTGTTCGTTCGCTGGGGCAGCATAGCCCGCCTGCTGGCAGCCTCTGGCAATAAAACCATTCAGATAGTCAATTTCAGTTCGGCGTTGATTGCGTACGTCACTCAGCATCGACGACCAGTTAGCGGCGGTTTTCTGTGCCACCTGCCGCGCCTGGCTGACAATCCCCGCGGCTGGTAACACCACCCCATGCTGCTCCGCCAGCTGGCTGATCTCTGCGGCCAGTTCCTGCATCCGATCAGCTACCGGCAAATTCAGTAGTTCCCCGTTACGACACTGATGAATCACAGTTAGCGGATTGATCAGGCAGTTCACCGCCAGCTTGTGCCAGCGGCGCTGCATCATGTCCGGCTCAGCGACTACCGGCGGCAGCGCCGTTGCCAGGGTGCTCAACAGATCTGCAGGTAGCCTCGTGGTGCCGCGGACCGCAGGATTGGCCCAGCCAAGCCAACTTTCCCCCTGACCGGCATGGACGAGTTCCTGTCCGCTATTATGAACCTGCCGGAACGCGCCATGGGTGGTTACCCAGTGCAGCGCAGCAGAGGGTATCAGTGAGGCTTCGTTATCGAGCATGCCGTTATAGCTGAGGATGAGTTCGCTCCCCGGCGCCAACGGGAAGGCTTTGAGTTCGTCCAGCAGGGGGGCGACCTGATAGGCTTTAACGGCGGCGAAAACCCTGACGGATTGCGCCGGCCAGCTGCTATAGACGGGGAATGCAAAAAGATCTTGGTCACAATGAATCTGCAACGGTGACGCAGGGTTGCTTTCAGCGCGCGCTTTGAGCTGCACGGGATATCCTGCCTGTTGCAGGCGCACCGCCATCAGGCTGCCTAAAGCGCCGCTGCCTACCACCACCCAGGGCGTCATAACTGACTCCGATGGTAGCTGGTTTCAAGCCGCAGCAACTGGTGCCGTAACAGGAACAGGATCAGTAAGCTGGGTAATACCATGAGCGCGGTCAGTACGAAAAAGAGCTGCCAGTCACCATCCATCCAGTCAACCACCATGCCGCTGTAGGACGACAACAATGTGCGACCAAGATTACCCAGTGAAGCCAGCAGTGCATACTGGGTCGCGGTAAAGGCCCGGTTGCAGAGCAGACTAATGAAGGCGACAAAGGCAACTGTTGACCAGGCACCGGTAAAGCCATCGATCAGCACGGCCGCCAGCAGTAAATCCGTATCAGGGCCAACGCCGGCAATCCAGGCAAACATCAGGTTACTGCTGGCCATGGCAATACCACCAATCATCAGGCCTTTCACGATCCCCAGCCGCAGGTTGACCATGCTGCCGAGCACCGCGAACACTATAGTGACCCACCAGGTAATTATTTTCGAATAGACGGCGATGTCATCGTTGGTAAAGCCTACTTCTTTATAGAAGACGATGGACATCCGCCCGAGAAAGGCTTCACCAATTTTAAACAGAAAGATAAAGGCCAGCATGCCGGCGGCAAGCTGCCAGCCGTTGCGGCGGAAGAACTCAGCTACCGGCTCGACCACAGAGTTGTGTAACCAGTCGGTTACACTGTGAAAGGTTCTTAACTCAGGGGCGTAGCGATGCGGCTCCCGTGCCAATACCACCAACAATAATTGTAGGGCCAGTACGCCCGTTAACAGTAAATAGCCGTCCTGCCAGTCCCAGCTGATGCCGTCCACCAGAAAAAAGGGCAGGGCACCGAGGCCGGAGTACCCCGTCCACCAGCCGGCAGTCGCCATGGCCGCGCCGGCTGACTGCAGGCGCGCTTCGTGGGGGCCGAAACATTCGATTCGGAAGGCATCAATGGCGATATCCTGAGTAGCTGAAAATACCGCGATAATCAGCGCCAGTATGGCTACCAGGGTTAACTGGCTGGTCACGTCAATGCGCGACAGGGCGGCGGTGGCCAGTAGCATGCCGGTCAGGCACAACGCGATCCAGCTGCGCCGTTGTCCCAACTGCCGGTGCAAAACCGGAATGCGCAAGCGATCAATCAGCGGTGACCAGCTGAAGTTTATTGAGTAGGCAACAAAAACCGCACCAAACAGGCCAATAGCGGTGCGGGACAAACCTTCTTCCTGCAACCAGGCGGATAACATCGAGCCAATGAGCACCCAGGGAAATCCGCTGATCACCCCAAAGGCAAAGATCAGCCACACCCGCGGCTCACGGTAGACTTTAAAATCCTGGTACCAGGGACGTTCGCTCACGACTGCGGTAACACTTCAATCCGGATCAGTACCGGCGGCTCAACGGGGACATCCTGCCAGCCGGTGGGCTCGTGCCAGGGCGCTGATTCAACCTCAGCCATGGCATCAAGATTGCTCTGACCCTCAACGACCCAGCCAAAAACTGCGTAACCCCATCCTTTATTAGATGGATCAAGCGACTCATTGTCGCCGCTGTTGAAAAAGAACTGGCGGGTGGCCGAGTGCGGATCGGATTCCCGCGCCATGGCGATGGTGCCATAGCTGTTTTTCAGGCCATTACCGGATTCATTAGGAATCGGGTTAAAGGTGGTAAGCGGCGTAAATTCGGCGTCATAGCCGCCACCCTGCACCACAAAGCCCGGTACGATACGATGAAATATAGTGCCGTTGTAGCTGCCGGCTTCAACGTATTTTAAAAAGTTCTTTACTGTCAGCGGGGCCCGGTGGCGATGCAGCTCCACCACGATATCGCCATGGCTGGTCACCATTTTTACCCGCGGGAACATATTGTCGGGCTGAACTGCGGCCGCTGCCGACGGCGCGTAGCAGACAAGGATGCTGAGGACAATAACAAGCAGACCTGAGAAAACTTTCATAATAAATAACCTTTTCAGAGACGGATTAGCGTTTCTTAACACTTAAAATAACGAATTTAGGATTCGCGGCAATCTGCCGCACCATGCCGAATAAGTGCTTCAATGGCTGATGATATGCCAGATGGCGGTTTGCAACTACCCGTAATTCACCACCCTGACGTAATACCCGCCGGGCATCGGTAAACATTTGGATAGCAATGTGAGAGGTCACCGCATGTTCCTGGTGAAAGGGCGGGTTGCACAAAATTAAATCACTGCTCTGGTCGGGCTGCTGACTCAGGCAGTCGTCGACCAGCGCCTGATAATGACTGCTATCGGCATCCAGATTAGCCGCTATGTTGGCACGGGCTGAAGCGACCGCCAGAAATGATTCATCGACCCAGGTGATTGGGCTGGCCGGCGAAATCCGCGCATAACCGATACCCAGCACACCGTTGCCACAGCCCAAGTCGATAACGCTACTCGCGCCGGACGGCGGCAAATGCTCAAGCAAAAAGCGGGCTCCTATATCCAGCTGGTTACGGGCGAAAACGCCGGCGTAATGAACCAGGCTCAGATCGAGTTCGGGTACCGCCCAGCGGCTGACAAATTGTTCGTCGTCCATTACGACAGCCCGACTACGGGCCTGCAGTAAGCGTGATTTCTTCTGGGCGAGGGACACCTCGACCTGATCGCAGTAGCGCTGAAACAGCTCACGCACCGCTGGTGTGAAGAGTTTGCTCTTCGCGGCCGCCACCACGGGCGTACCTGCGGGTAAGCCGGCAGCGAGTTTAGCAAGCTGGAATTCCAGCAGGCTCAGGCTTTTAGGTATTTTAAGCAGCACCAGGTCAGCGGTTGCCGGCAATGGGTCAAGCGGCGACAGCGCCTGCAGCCGGTTTGGTAACTGGTTGAGGCTGAGGTTATGATACCAGGCGCAATGGCTGACATAAGAATCACTGCCGCTGTATACCTCGCGATCAGCTATCGGCATCAGCAGGGCGCCAAATTGATCGTTAATCAACAGCGGCTTTTTGACATCGGGATTGGCCACCAGATAATCATGGATGAGCTCATCGGCTGCATCCCAGGCTTGCAGGTTGCGGGGGCTGCTTAACGGCAACCGTTGCAGGTGAAAGCTGCCGGCAGCACTGTCAAAACGTTGTTCGGGGGGGATTGCCGGGCGATTCTGGGTTACCATCGGATTACCATTGAGTTACGATTGGTCGGACATTTCTCTCTGAAACATTCGTGCTATGATAGCGAAAAAGTAACTGTGACTATAGGTTTTATAACGTGAAAATACATGCAGAAATAACAGGTTGGGGAAAGTGCCTGCCACCAGCGATAATGACCAACGACGATCTGGCGACTTTTCTGGATACCTCAGATGAGTGGATCCGTACCCGTACTGGTATTGAAGAGCGCCGCGTCAGTCACCTGGGAACCTCACATTTAGCCACAGTTGCAGCCCGGAATGCGCTGGCCGCTGCCGATCTCGATCCCAATGAACTGGATTTAATTCTGGTTGGCACCTGCACCCCGGATGAGATTATTCCGAACGTGGCATCAGCGGTGCAACGTGACTTAGGTGCTAAATATGCTGCAGCCTTTGATTTGAATGCTGCCTGCAGTAGTTTTTTATATGGCTTACATTATGCCACCCAGGCGATCCGTACCGGTGCCCACAAGAAAGTACTGGTGATTGGTGCTGAGCGTCTGACGCGGATCCTGGACTGGACCCGGCGCGAGAGCGCGGTGCTGTTCGGCGACGGGGCTGGCGCTATGGTGCTTGAAGCAAGCAACGAAGAAACCGGCCTGCTGGCTTCCCATGTCACCTGCGACGCTGAAGCGCGGGATGTGCTGGCGCTGGAATTTGGCATGAGTTTCGATCGCTTTGGCTTTGACGGCATCATGCCGTTTAACTTTGTCGGCCAGGAAATTTTCAAGCGTGCCGTTAAGGGTATGAACATTGCCATCGATAAGGTTTTTGCGGAAACCGGCCTGACCACCGACGACATCGATTCTCTGATACCCCATCAGGCCAATAAGCGCCTGATTGATTATCTGGCAAAACGCTGCAATGTGCCGGAGTCGAAAACCGTCATCAATATTCAGAAGTATGGCAACACCTCGTCGGCGACCCTACCCATTGCCTATGCAGAAGCACTGGAGCAGGGCATCATCAAGCCCGGCGATACCATCGTTTCGGCAGTATTTGGTGGCGGCCTGACCTGTGGTGCGGGCATTATTAAGTGGGGCCAGCGGGTTACACCGAAACAAAATAACCAGATGCAGTTACCCGGAACCGATAAGTCGGCGATCGACCTTATCCTGCCAATGCATCTGCAGACTAAAAAAGCATGGGAAGCCAGAGGCAATGAGTGATTACCGTAGTGAACATGTAACAGCAGAAAATAGAAACGGCGTGGTATGGCTGACCTTATTACGCACCGATAAAAAGAACGCCCTGACTCAGGACATGTATCGTGCCCTGACCCATGAGTTGCAGCAGGCAGAACGCGATAGTTCGGTGGTTGCGGTGGTACTGACCGGTAGCGGCGATAGCTTTACTGCCGGTAACGATTTGCAGGACTTTCTGCAAATTAAGGAACTGGACAGTAGCGCGGCGCCGTTCGAGTTTCTTTACACGCTGAGCAGCATGACGGTTCCTCTTATTGCCGGCGTGAATGGCCTGGCCATAGGTATAGGTACTACGATTTTGCTGCACTGTGATTTAGTTTACGCCAGCTCTGACGCGAAGTTTGCCCTGCCTTTTGTTGATTTAGGCCTGGTCCCTGAAGCTGCCTCCAGTCTGTTACTGCCGGCGGTCTGTGGCCATTTGCGCGCGGCTGAACTGCTGTTGCTGGGCGACACCATTGATGCCAGCACGGCGCTAAGTTTTGGTTTGCTGAATAAGGTGGTTGAGCCTGATCAGTTGCAACAGCAACTGGAAGATAGCGCCGCGACCTTAGCGAGTAAACCGGCCAAAGGCCTGCGCGCCACCAAAGCACTGATGAAGCTGCCTGCCGAACCCGTGGCTGAGCGGATTGACCGCGAAGCGCAAATCTTTATCCGCGCACTGAGTTCGGATGCCGCGCGGGAAGCGATAAAAAGCCGGTTGCAGCGTAAAAAATAGCCAAATCAAAGCGCTTGGTTAATTTCCCCCCAATCAGTACCGGCTTGCCTTGCCAGCACGCCGGTGATCATGGATAATGCGCGGCGTTATGGCGGACTCATTGGTCCCCTCGCAACGTTAACTGATGAACCCGGTCAGGCCCGGAAGGGAGCAGCCGCAGTCAGGGATGCGTGTGCCGGGGTGTGGCTGGTGAGGCCGCCACCCAATTTTTTCCTCCTTCGTTATTCCTGCTACGAAGTGGTAGTATCCCATTTACACTGATCGGTAAATGACCATACGGATATTACTCATGCCTAAGAATCAAACTCCTGTGTATTACGGCGACTATCTACGCCTGGATAAATTACTTGATGCCCAGCAACCGCACAGCGTGCGTTATGGCGATGAAGCCCATGACGAGATGCTGTTTATTATTGTGCATCAGGTCTATGAGCTCTGGTTTAAGCAAGTGCTGCACGAACTGCGCTCTATCTATCGTGAATTTAATCAGCCTAAACTGGATGATAAAGCGCTCTATCTGGTCGCCCACCGGTTACGGCGGATCCTGACCATTCAGGATCTGATGAATGACCAGGTGGGTGTTATCGAAACCATGACGCCGCAGGAGTTTCTTGAATTCCGGGATATTCTGGTACCGGCGTCCGGATTTCAGAGTGTCCAGTTCAAAGAGATGGAAATTATCCTGGGACTCACCCGCGGTAAACGCATCGCGTTTGATCAGCAGTCGTTTTTTAACCGGCTGAATACTGAGGATCGGACTTATCTGGAAGAACTGGAACAGCAGCCAAGTCTGTTTGACCGGGTTGATGACTGGTTGGCACGCATGCCGTTTTTACAGTTTGAGGACTTCAGCTTCTGGGAGGTCTATCAGCAGGCTGTGCAAAAATCCCTCGATCAGGATGAAAAAATAATCCGGTCGAATGCGACGGATGAGGAACAATTACAGGCTGAACTGCAGGGCTTACAAGCAAACCGGGATAATTTTGCCGCGCTTTTTGATAACGAACGTTATATCGAGTTACAAAAAGATGATCGTGTGCGGTTATCCCAGCGGGCCATGTTAAGTGCTTTATTTATCACCCAGTATCGCGAAGAACCGGCTTTTAACCTGGCGTGGCAGGTCATTACATCGCTGGCGGAGATGGACGAGAAACTGACCATCTGGCGTTACAAGCACGCCATGATGGTACAACGCATGCTGGGGACTAAGATTGGTACCGGTGGTTCATCAGGCCATGATTATCTGCGGCGAACCACCGAGCAGAACCGCGTGTTTAAAGATTTTTTTGCGATGTCGACTTATTTATTACCGAAAAGTACCTTGCCTGAACTCCCCGCCTCGGTGCGACAGGCGCTCGGTTTCTACTTTCGCGACTGACGAGCACCTTCGGCTTGCTGCTGGCTGAACCAGCGAATGCCCTGATACAGGGCATTCATTTGATCACCGATACGCTGTGCCAGCCAATGTTGCCGGCTGACTGAGCAGGGCTGCTGCAAGGCGCGCAGATTGCCCCTGATCTCGTCTACATAACAAAGAGGGGTCAGGGCATCGGCACGAAATAACTGGTTGTCGAACCAGTCACAGAATTCATCTTCCTTAATGTTAAGTTGCTCAATTTCCTGCTGCATCTCTTGCAGCTGGGCGAGCACACGCTGGTTTAGCTGATTATCAAGCATCACGGGATCCATCTGTCAGAGAGAGCTTACTTTAGGGCAGACTGGCGCCAATAGCGATGGTTAATAAGATGAACTATCGGGCACAGGTGCGGTCGAATTTAGTGAGCTATACTAATACCTCATGATAGGTATTATAGACCGCCTGTTAAGATGCTGTAAACGAGATGGAACCTGCAGGGAAGCACTGATTTAACTAAGATCTGTGGGTTGACAGTCTTGCCTCGCTCGTGGGAGTATTGAGCGATTATTACTTTACAAGTTTAGTTACTACTTGTGGCCTTACTTGTGAAAGTAATAGCTGCAAGTGTTGATTAAACTCTTTTCGTCACTCAAATAACCGGAAGCTGTTGGCATGGCGTCGTCAGTCAGAAGGTTAAGTCAAATTGGTTGGGAACTATGACCAAAGTAATCAATAAAAGCAAAGTCGCTATTGCCTTAGTTGGCATGTTTGCGATGGCCGGCAGCGCTACAGTTGCGGCACAAGATGTTTCCACGCTGCAAAGCGAAGAAGCAAAAATTCATCAATCAATGAAGCGCGCTCAGTCAAAGATTGACTCTTTGTTTGAGCAGAGTCAGGAATTGCTTTTTGAATATCGTTCTGTTGTAGACGAGTATGAGAACCTGAAAGTTTACAACGATCACGTTGCACGTTTGGTTGATGACCAAAACCAGACGCTGGCTTCATTACAGCGTCAGATCGACGGCATCGATGAAACCAAGCAGGGCGTTATTCCGCTGATGTATAAAATGATCGACTCACTGGAAGAGTTTGTGAAACTGGATATTCCAATTCATAAAGCTCGCCGGATGGATCGCGTTCAGCATCTGCGTGACCTGATGGAGCGCTCTGACGTAACCACTTCTGAGCAGTTCCGCCAGATCATCGAAGCCTATCAGGCAGAGATGGACTACGGTTCAGGTCTGATTGCCTATGAAGGCAAGCTTCAGCTCGAAGGCGAGGAAATCTCTGTTGACTTCTTCCATTTAGGCCGGGTTGCACTGCTTGCGCAGTCACTGGATCTTAAGAATGGCTGGATTTACAACAAAGAAAATGACTCGTGGGAAGCGTTAGACGACGTGTACCTGGGTTCGCTGACTAAAGCAATCCGGATGGCTCGTAAGCAAACGGCTCCTGATTTGATTGAACTGCCAATTTTTGCAGCGGAGCGTGCAGAATGAAACAACTAGTGAAATCCTTACTGGTCGCCTTAACTGTCACTCTGTCAGCTGGCGTTACCGCAGTAAATGCTCAAGAAGCTAAATCACTTGATGAGTTGCTTGAGTTAGTAAAACAAAATCGTGTGTCATCACAGAACATTAGTGAAGAACGTCTGCAAGAGTTCACCTCTGAGCGTGCTGACAAGCAAGCCCTGTTAAACCGTGCTAAACAACAACTGCGTGATGAGAAAGCCCGCGGTGAGCGTTTACAGACTCAGTTTGCAGAAAATGAAATTGCTCTGGCTAACAAAGAACAGGAACTTGAGACCGCTAAAGGTACTCTGGGTGAAATGTTCGGTGTAGTCCGTGGTTCTGCAAGCGATGTTATCGGTCGTATCGCGACTTCGATTGTAAGCGCTCAGTATCCTGGCCGTGAAGAAGTGCTGGAATCTCTGGCCGAAGCACAGGAACTGCCAACTATCGCAGAACTTGAAGAACTGTGGTTTGCCCTGCTGACTGAAATGAAAGAGTCAGGCAAAACCGTAACCTTCAATACTGACGTGGTATTGCTGGACGGTAGCACGGAAAACCGTGACGTAACCCGTATCGGCGTATTCAACCTGATCTCTGGTGGCATGTACTTTACTTACAATGACACTGCTAACGAAATCCAGCCGTTGGGTCGTCAGCCAGAAGGTTATGTAACTGGCTCGGTTGAAGATTACCTGGCACTGGACAGCGGTTACACCGGTCTTTACGTTGACCCGGCCCGTGGCCAAATCCTGAGCCTGGCTACTCAGAAAGCAACGCTGGAAGAGCGTTATCACCAGGGTGGTACAGTTGGTTATGTTATTACTGTAGTACTGTTGGTTGGCTTACTGATTGCAATATACAAGTTTATTACCCTGGGTCTGGAAAGTGCGAAAATCCGTTCACAGCTTAAGAACACCGACAAGCCTTCTACTGGTAACTCTTTAGGTCGTATCCTGAAGGTCTATCATGAGAACAAAGGCTCTGATGTCGAAAACCTTGAGCTGAAACTTGATGAAGCCATTCTGCGCGAAACACCGCGTATTGACGCTGGCGTCAACATCATCAAGATTCTGGCAGCGATTGCACCTCTGTTAGGTCTCTTGGGTACGGTTGTCGGTATGATTGGTACCTTCCAGTCTATTACACTGTTTGGTACAGGTGATCCGAAAATCATGGCGGGTGACATCTCAATGGCGCTGGTAACGACCGCTTTAGGTCTGATTGCCGCACTGCCACTGATTTTGATCCACGCGATTGTAGCTGGCCGTGCTAAAGGCATCGTTCAGGTACTTGACCAGCAAGCTTCTGGTATCGTAGCCGCTCACGCGGAGCCAAAGGAGTAATCCTATGATTTACCTGATAGAACTCTGGGAATCTATCAGGGATTTTCTGAGTACCGGTGGCGACGTCTTGTACGTCGTCATGGGAGCGCTCTTTCTCATGTGGGTACTCATGGTAGAGCGCTATTGGTTCCTGACCGGTGTGTTTCCAAAACTCAAGAAGAACATTATTGAGAATTGGGACAAGCGGCAGGACACCACCTCCTGGTATGCTCATAAGATCCGTGATGCATGGATTTCCGAAGCTGACGTTCAGCTAAATGCGCGTATTTTGTTGATTAAAACCTGTGTTGCCATTTGTCCGTTAATCGGCCTTCTGGGTACTGTAACCGGTATGATTGCGGTATTCGAAGTGATGGCAGTACAAGGTACGGGTAACCCGCGTCTGATGGCGTCAGGTATCTCGATGGCAACAATCCCGACTATGGCAGGGATGGTTGCAGCATTGTCCGGTATGTTTTTTGCCACGCGCCTGGAAGCGCGGGTAAAACGGGCGAAGCATAAATTAATCGACAGTTTGCCACATCATTAAGAGAGAAGAATTATGGCACGTAACCGTTTTCGTGAA
>CAYWXF010000019.1:0-27397 GCA_964462025.1 uncultured Pseudomonas sp.
ATGCTTAAGTCCTGGGTCATCAGCCGGATGACCTGCAGTTGCTGAAAGTCCTTTTCTCCGAATACCGCAACATCCGGCTGCACCATATTAAAGAGTTTGGTCACCACAGTCGCAACGCCAAGAAAGTGGCCGGGCCGGCTGGCACCGCAAAGCAGATCAGAAATGACCGGCACTTCGACGACTGTCTGTTGCGCTAAGCCACGCGGGTAAACGTCTTCAACCGTGGGCGCAAACACAGCGTTCACACCCAGTTCAGACAAAGCCTGACAATCAGCATCAAAGGTCCGCGGATAGCTATCCAGATCTTCATTGGCGCCAAATTGCATGGGGTTTACAAAAATACTGACGACCACTTCATCGGCGTAATCTTTGGCGGTTTCTACCAGGCGCAGATGGCCGCGATGCAGGTTTCCCATAGTGGGTACCAGTGCCAGGGTGCCGCGTTGCTGCTTGCGCCACGCGCGCAGTTCTTCGAGGCTCTTCAATAACTGCATAAACGGACCTCTTTATTCGAAGCTGTGTTCAGCACCAGGGAAGGTGCCGGCTTTAACTTCTTTCACGTACAGCTCAACCGCGCTGGCGATATCGCCGGTTTCAGTAAGAAAGTTCTTCACAAATTTTGGCAGATAATTTGAGTTCAGGCCCAGCATGTCGTGCATGACCAGGATCTGTCCGTCACAGTCAGCCCCGGCACCAATGCCGATAGTCGGAATGCTGAGCTTCTGGGTGATCAGTTTACCCAGCTCGACCGGCACGCATTCGAGTACCAGCAGTTGCGCCCCGGCTTGCTGCAATGCCAGCGCCTGGCGGACCGTGCTCTCAGCGGCGCTTTGCTCACGCCCCTGCACCTTGTAACCGCCCAGCACGTTAACGGACTGCGGTAGCAGGCCTAAATGTGCACAAACCGGTACGCCGCGCTCGACCAGACCGCTGATGGTTTCCAGCAGCCAGTCGCCACCTTCAAGTTTGACCATGTTGGCACCGGCGCGCATCAGCTTCGCAGCTTCCTGGTAGGCCTGCTCAGGCGTGGCGTACGACATAAACGGCATATCAGCGATAACGAACGCTTCCGGCGCGCCTTTGCGCACCGCGCGGGTATGATAAGCCACATCTTCGGTAGTTACCGGCAGCGTCGACTGCTCACCCTGAATGGTGTTGCCCAGGGAATCCCCAACCAGCATGAAATCCATACCGCAAGCAGCGAACAGCCGCGCAAAAGTCGCGTCATAAGCAGTAATTGAGGCGATCTTGTCGCCATTTGCTTTCATCTTCGCCAATTTAGAAATTGTCATGCCAGCCATACCGGGCTCCCTCTGGTGTAGGTACCTGTACCTTGTATCTGCCCGATTGTATCAGGTAATTTTCTGCAGGTCATGAGGGCTGGGGGCGTCCTGAAGTGCCTGTGCCAACGCTGCCAGCGGCTGCCCGTCGGGGAGTTTCAGGTCGGCTTGCAGCTCGGCCAGGGGCACTATGACAAAGTCGCGCTTGGTCAGGCCGGGGTGTGGCACGGTTAGGCGTTCAGTGCAGATGGTTTCGTCGCCGTAGAGCAACAGGTCAAGATCCAATGTGCGCTCGCCCCAGTGCCGCAGCCGGACGCGACCAAACTGCTGCTCGGTTTGCTGTAATAAATCGAGTAAATCATGGGGGGACAGGCTGGTCTCAGCGGCCACTACCGCGTTAACGTAATCAGGCTGGTCGGCCGGGCCCATGGGGCTGCTGCTATAAAACGATGAGCAACGTACCTGATGCAGGTCAGGGTGCTGCGCAAGCGCCGCGGCGGCTTCCTGAAGAGTTAGTAAAGGGTCGCCAAGGTTGGCGCCCATACCAATATAAACCGCGGGCATAGCGGGTTATTCAGACTGCTGCGGTTTGCGGCGACGGCGGCCACCGCGGCGTCCGCGACGTTTGGCTGGCGCGTCTTCGCTGCGCGGCTGGTCGGCCGCCGATGGAATTTCAACGCCACGTTGTTGGCGTGTCCAGTAGTCACCCTGCTTTTCCAGGTGCTCGCGTTCGGCCGGGGTCGCGGTTTTCGCCCGCAATAACAGGAAATCATAAGCAGCGCGGAAGCGCGGATGGGTTAACAGGGTTTGTACCCGCTTGCCCTTGGCGCGCTCCATGCGTTGCTGCATCTGCCAGATCTCGCGCGCCGGTATGGTGAAGCGCTTAGGCACGGCAATGCTCTGCACCTGCTTGCCCAGCACATCAGCGGCGGCCAGGTTCATGGCATCCTGACTGGAAAAGCCGCCTTCGAGTCTGAGCTGTTCCATACGAGCCTGTAGCGGCCACCAGAGTAGCGCTGCAAACAAGTAAGCCGGAGTGATGCGCTGATCGTTACGAATGCGCTGATCAGTATCCGCAAACGTCTGGCGAATCATCTGATAGGGAGCTTCATCCGGCGCTTTCAGGTAACTTTTTAACTGGGGGAATAATTGCTGGAATAAATTGTATTCGCTGAGCATTTCAAAGTTCGCCACGCCCTTGCCGGCGGCAAAGAGTTTCAGTGACTCTTCGAATAAGCGCGCAGCAGGAATGTTCTGCAACAGGCTCGACAGTTCTTTTATCGGGCCGGATACGGATTTATCCAGGCGCATATTCAGTTTGGTGGCGAAGCGCACGGCGCGCAGCATCCGGACCGGATCTTCGCGGTAACGGGTTTCGGCATCGCCGATCATCCGGATCACGCCAGCTTCAATGTCCCGCATACCGTTGGCAAAGTCATAAATGCTGAAATCGGCGATGTTGTAATAAAGCGCGTTGACGGTAAAGTCACGGCGCTGGGCGTCTTCTTCGATTGAGCCGTACACGTTGTCCCGGGTCAGCATACCTTCTTTATCCTGGCGGCTGACTTTGTCGGTTTTTTCGTCGTCAGAGGCTTCGTGGTGGCCGCGGAAAGTCGCCACTTCGATGACCTCACGGCCGAATACCACATGGGCCAGACGGAAGCGGCGGCCGACCAGGCGGCAGTTACGGAATAAGCCACGCACCTGCTCGGGGCTGGCATTGGTCGCCACGTCAAAATCTTTGGGCTCGATGCCCAGCAGCATGTCGCGTACACAGCCGCCGACCAGATAAGCGTCATAGCCTGAGTTATGCAGGCGATAGAGAACTTTCAGAGCATGTTCGGGGATTTGTTTACGGGAAATCGGGTGACTGTCCCGGGGAATAATAACCGGTTCACTGAGAATATTGGCTGGTAATTCGGCAGCTGCCGGCTGTCGGTTCAGCATGCGATCGGCCATGGCCTTGATACGCTTAATAATAGTAATTTCCCCGCACTAAATAGTGGTTCTAAGTTTCATTTTCGTTGTTAAATAAATGCTCTGCTGCGCTATTGTATCCTGCTGCGCAGTTTCAGGGAAGATGCGTCGCCGCCCAATGTCCGGTGGCTTCTTTAAGCATCTGCTCAGGGCTTGTGGAAGAAACCTCGGGCAAGCCGAGAAATCTGAATGCCGCCTGCAGCTGTTCGGCTACCTGGTCGGCCTGCAGCGCCGGCGCGTGATTCTGCTTACTCAGCTTGTTACCGTTAGCGTCAAGCGCCAGAGTTACATGGGCAAAGCGCGGCAAGCGGTCGGTGAACTGACGCCATAAATTAATCTGCCAGCTGCTGGCGGTCAGTAAATCAGCGCCGCGGACGATATCGGTGATACCCTGGTCGATGTCATCAATGACCACAGCAATTTGATAAGTAAAAAGTTTATCACGGCGATAGAGCACAAAGTCTTCGCTGGCAAAGGGCGCTTCGATGGTCTGTGGGCCCATCAGGGCATCTTCAAACTCAAGCACCGGCTGGTTATTAAGAAAGCGTATGGAGCTGTCTTCAGTACGCCGCTGACGCTGGCGGCAGACGCCGGTGTAGTATGGCCCTCTGGCTTTAATCTGTTTGCGCGAACAGGTGCAGCGGTAGGTCAGATTGTTTCGGGTTAGTTGATCCAGTGCCTGCTGGTAGCGCGCGTGGCGCTGGCTTTGATACAGAACATCACCATCCCATTCAAAACCATGGTCACGTAACTGCTGCAGGATAATGGTATCAGCGCCGGCGACTGCACGGGGCGAGTCGATATCTTCGATACGCACCAGCCATTCGCCCTGATGGGCACGGGCGTCAAGGTAGCTGGCAACAGCGGCGATCAGGGAACCAAAATGAAGTGGCCCCGACGGGGTCGGGGCAAAGCGTCCACGATAGGGTAGCGATGAAACTGACGATGCCGCCAAATTAAGCGCCCGTCATTTGCTTCTCTTTGATTTCAGCCAGGGTTTTGCAGTCGACGCACTGATCAGCTGTCGGCCGCGCTTCCAGCCGGCGGATACCGATTTCGATTCCGCATGAATCACAGAAACCAAAATCATCGGCTTCAATTTTATGCAGCGTCTTCTCAATTTTCTTAATGAGCTTGCGTTCGCGGTCCCGCGTGCGTAGCTCCAGGCTGAACTCTTCTTCCTGAGCGGCACGATCAACCGGATCAGGGAAATTTGCCGCTTCGTCTTTCATATGATGGACGGTGCGGTCAACTTCTTCGCGCAACTGCGCCCGCCACACTTCCAGAATTTTCCGGAAATGGTTGCGTTGTTCCACGCTCATATACTCTTCGCCCGCCTTTTCCTGGTAGGGCTCTAAGCCTGCTTGCGCCAGAATGCCATGGCTCTTTTTCGGCGTTCCTTGAGGCATCTATGCATCTCCTTTACGGGACATTTTTCAAAAAGGGCGGTACATATACCAGAATCCCTGAACCTGCGCAATTTATTTATTACATTTCGTCCGTCCCGACTGGCAGGCAGCCGATCGGTTCTATGGCTTGCGGTGTGATGCTGCACCCAAGAGCATAAAATTCGACGCCGGCAGCGGCTGCCAGCGCACAGGTTTCGGCATAAACAGGATCAATATGCCCGGCCGCGCTGACCTGTCTGATACCGGTATGAAGCACCACATACAGCACGATGCCACGGTGTCCGTCATTGACCATATCAATCAGGCTCAACAGGTGTTGCCTGGCCCGCACGCTGACGGTATCCGGAAAAAAGCCCTGCTCATCGTCAGCCAGCGTAACGCTCTTCACCTCGATATAAGTTTCGCGATCCTGAGGATCCAGGCCAAACCAGTCGATGCGTCTTTTGTCATAGCCGTAAGCGACTTCTGCCTTTAACTCCCGCAGGGGGCCGATATCGGTAATCAGGTTGGCTTGCAACGCCTCGCCGGCGACTATATTGGCACGTTGGGTATTCACGCAGATCATGTCGCTAGCATCGGTTTCGGCCAATTCCCAGGTATACCGGTATTTGCGCTTCGGGTTAGCGGAATCACTCAGCCATACCCGCATGCCGGGTTCAGCACAGCCAGTCATGGCCCCGGTGTTAGGGCAGTGTATGGTCAACGGTGCCACTGCGGTATCGGGAAAGTCGACGTCCGCAAGAAAGCGTTTATAGCGTTGCTGCAACCGGGCAGGCTGCAGCGGGTTGTGAAAGCGCATTGTAAGCCCCATGTAGCTCAGCTAGGATATAACTATATAAACCCGCAAAAACATACTGGGAGCAGTCTATTATGTCTACCGCAATATCTGTCTTTTTATCAGCAGACAAACCAGAACTGAGTGCCTGGAAAGAAAGCGCCGCTGCTATCGTTGGCGATAAAGGCGCAACCGTTCATCTGCGCGACAACGAAGCTGACAGCTTGCGCAAAATTCAGAAAGCCGGAAGACAGCTCGATAATATGGGCGTTAAAGCGGTGAAACTGGTTGGTAAAGAGTGGGATATCGAGCGGCAGTGGGCCTTCAGTAAAGGCTTTACCGATACCCTGAGCAAAAACTCAATCAGCTGGGCTGACCACGATGGAGATGCAGTCCGGCATCTCGATATACTGCGTAAAACCGCAGCCTGGACCCGTGAACTGATTAACCTGGGGCCTGACGCGATTTACCCTGAATCGCTCGCCAAGCGGGTTACTGATAAGTTAACTGAACTGGCACCTGAACATGTTTCAGCCAAAGTCATTAAAGGCGATGATCTGCTCAAAGAGGGCTGGGCCGGTATTCACGCCGTGGGCCGCGCCAGTAAACGGCCGCCGCTGCTGCTGGCTTTGGATTATAATCCGACCGGCGATGACAATGCCGCAGTGGATGTCGCTTTAATCGGCAAAGGCATTACCTTTGACAGCGGTGGTTACAGCCTGAAATCAAGTGAAGGTATGCTGTCGATGAAATGCGACATGGGCGGCGCCGCTACGGTAGCAGGCGCACTGGCTTATGCCATTCAGCGCGGACTGAAAAAGCGTGTTCAGCTGATTTTATGCTGCGCCGAGAACCTGGTCGATGGCAGCGCCTTCAAACTGGGCGATGTGATTAAGTATAAAAACGGCACTACGGTAGAAGTGGTGAATACCGATGCTGAAGGTCGGCTGGTGCTGGCTGATGGCTTGCTTTATGCGGGCGAAATCGGCGCCAAGATGATTATGGATGCAGCAACTCTTACCGGCGCTGCCCAGACTGCCGTGGGTAATGAATACAACGCCTTGTTCAGCGTCGATGAAAAACTTGCCGAAGCAACTTTAGGCACGGCTGCGCAGCAGAACGAACTGCTCTGGCGCCTGCCGCTGCAGCAGTGGCACAAGGATAACTGCCCGTCGCCTTTCGCTGATACTGCGAACAGCCGTCCGCAGAAAGGTGGTGGTACCGGCGGCGCCAGTAATGCGGCAGGTTTTCTGCTGCGGTTTGCGCCCAATAAAGGCGAAAACTGGCTGCACTTTGACCTGGCCGGGGCTTATCATGGCAGCGCTACCGGTCTGGTGCCGGCTGGCGCCACAGCGCTGGGCTTCCGTACTATTGCGGCGAATCTGTTGCAAGAGCACTACTCACTCTGAAGCATAATTAATGAGCAGCACAGCCGAGCTGCCGGTAACGGCGCTGATTCCTGATGTTATAGCGCGCTTACCTGGCAGCCGGATGGTGCTTGAGGCGCCGCCCGGTGCCGGTAAATCAACGGCACTTCCGCTTGCGCTGTTACAGGCCGATGCCTGGCAACAGCAAAAAATCATCCTGTTGCAGCCGCGGCGACTGGCTGCTATATCCATCGCAAACTTCCTGGCCAGCCAGCTTGGTGAGCAAGCCGGTGCCACTGTTGGTTACCACATTCGGGGTGACCAGAAAATCAGCGGTAACACGCGGCTGATCGTTGTAACTGAAGGCGTTTTTACCCAATACCTGCAGCATGACCCTGAACTGAAGGGGGTCGGGCTGGTCATTTTTGATGAGTTTCATGAGCGTAACCTGGCCAGTGATCTGGGGCTGGCCATGTTACAGGAGGCGTTACCGCTACGCCCTGATTTAGCCGTGCTTATCATGTCGGCTACTATTCCGGCGCAGGTGATTGCTGACTGGTTGGGTGACGCTGAAGTGCTGATAAGCGAGGGCCGCCAGTTTCCGGTCACCCTGATGCACCGCCCGCCGCCCGCTGGCAGCAACTGGCTGCAGCATCTGCCAGCGGTCATCCGGGAGGCATGGCGCGCAGCAGAGTTGGGTGTGCTGGTATTTCTGCCCGGCCAGCGGGAAATCCGCCGCACCGCCGAACAGCTGGGCGAACTGCCGGATACGGATATCTTCATTCTGCACGGACAGGTGCCGGTGCAGCAGCAACAGCAGGTACTATCCTCTCCGCAGCAGGGGCGCAAGCGGATTGTGCTGGCCACGAACATTGCCGAAACCAGCCTGACGATTCCCGGAATTGACGTGGTGGTGGATAGTGGTCGCGAGCGTCAGGCACAGTTCTATCCTCAGCATGGCGTCACCCGGTTACTGACCCGGCGCATTAGTCGGGCCTCTGCCACCCAGCGTATGGGGCGTGCCGGCCGGTTGCGACCGGGCAGTTGCTACCGCCTGTGGGGCGAAAATGATGAGCATGGTCTGGCAGATTATAATCCGGCGGAACTGGATACTTCTGACCTTGCGGGTTTGTTGCTGGAGTGCCGGCGCTGGGGCAGCGAGCCGGGCCAGCTGCGCTTTCTGACACCGCCCAACAGCGCGCACCTGCAGGCCGCTGAGACCCTGTTAAAAATGCTTGGTGCCTGTACTGAACAGGGGCAGCTGACTGCCGTGGGCCAGCAACTGACGAATTATGGTACCGAGCCGCGACTGGCGCGAGTGTTGGCCTGGGCTAGCGATCAGCCGGCAGGCATCCGCAGGCAGGTTGCTTCGTTGGTCGCACAACTTGAAGATCGGCAGCCGGCCACGGGCACATTCCCGCTACCTGCCGAACGGCTGTCCGGCCTCACCCGCGAGCGTTACCGGCAGTGGCTGCGGGCGTTGCAGGTTGATAACGCAGCAACAACAGCGGGCGCACCCGAAATCGCCGCGCAGGCCTTGTTATGGGGGTACCCGGACCGGGTGGCGCGCCGCCGCGGCAGCAGTGATCGCTATCTGCTTGCCTACGGTGGTGGGGCAGAGATCCATCGGGAAGACGCCCTGCCACGCCGCGAGTGGCTGCTGGTACTGGATGTTTATTTTAGCGAACACCACTCAGACGCGATCATCCGTACCGCTCTGCCGCTGACGGAATCGGATCTGGACCATCCGGCGCTGGCTGTGGTCAGTGATACCGAAGTAACCTGGAGCGGGCCGCAGCAGCGGCTGGAATCCGCTCGGGTACGCAGGTTAGGTGCTATCGTGCTGGATCGGCAAATTCAGTCGGCAGCGATTCCCGCTGAACAGCGGCTGGCCGCGTTGGTGGCCAGAGTGCAGGAGCAAGGCCTGTCACAGTTAAACTGGGATGAGCCGGTGCTGCAATGGTTGGCGCGGATACGTTTGCTGACTGCGTCCCAGCCTGACGGAGCCGCCGGACAACTACCTGACTTTTCTGATGACGCGCTGCTCAACTCCCTTAGCGAATGGGCAGCACCCTACTGGACCGCGATAAAGACCTTAAAAGAATTACAGCAGTGGCAACCGTTAACTGCACTCAGAAGCCGGCTGACCTACCAGCAACAGCAATTACTGGAACAGCAGTGCCCCACTCACTGGCAGGCGCCGGGTGGACGCGCACACTCAATTAACTATCTGGAAGCCAAGCCCACGGTGGCGGTGAAATTACAGGAAGTATTTGGCGAACCGGTGTCGCCGCAAATTTGTTTTAACCGAGTCACCCTGACACTGGATTTACTGTCGCCGGCCGGGCGTTTATTGCAACGTACCAGCGATTTAGCAAGTTTTTGGCAAAATGCCTATCAACAAGTAAAAAAAGAAATGAAAGGGCGGTATCCTAAGCATCCCTGGCCTGATGACCCGATTGCGGCGCAGGCAACCCATAAAACCAAGAGACAACTGCAATGACCCTGAAGCGTGCCACGGTGTTCCGTTATGTATTCTGGACGGCTATGAAGCTGGCGCTGGTGCTGGCGGTTCTGGTGGGTCTTTATACGATTTATCTGGACAGCGCTCTGACCAAGCGCTTCAGTACCGAGCGTTATCAGGCGCCGGCGCTGGTCTATGCGCGCGCTATGGAACTTTTTCCGGGTGCGGGTCTGTCGCTGCCGATGGTTGAAGCTGAATTGCAGCGGCTGAATTACCGGCCGGTCAGACAACTGACTGACTCAGGGCAGTATCTGCGACAGGGCAATAGTCTGGCGTTATATCGTCGGCCCTTTGACTTTCCAGACGGGCCCAGTATGGCGCAATCCGTTAAGGTTGAATTCACCCCTGCCGGAAATATCTCGCGACTACTGAGCTTGCCCGATGGTCGTGAACTGAATCGTTTTTCGCTGGAAGCACCTTATCTTGGCCGCATTGCCGGTGGCAGCAACGAAGATCGCCTGCTAGTGGGGCTTGAGCGGGTACCGAATTTACTGATCGAAACACTGCTGCTGATTGAGGATCAGGATTTTTACCATCATTCCGGCGTATCGGTAAGCTCAATTGGCCGTGCGGCGCTGGCTAATCTGGCAGCCATGAAGACAGTCCAGGGCGGCAGCACGCTTACGCAGCAGCTAGTGAAAAACCTGTATCTGACCCGCGACCAGACGCTCTGGCGCAAAGCCAATGAAGCCCTGATGGCGCTCATCATTGATTACCGCTTCAGCAAGAACGAAATCCTTGAGACTTACCTGAATGAGGTGTATTTCGGCCAGGATGGAGGCACCGCGATTCATGGGGTCGGGTTGGCCAGCCGCCATTATTTTGGTAAGCAGGTACAGGAACTCGAAGCGGCTGAAATCGCATTGCTTATCGCCGTAGTTAAAGGTCCTTCTTACTATAATCCGCGCCGCTATCCGGAACGGGCACAGCAGCGTCGCGATATGATACTGCAACTGATGTTCTCTCAGGATCTGATCAGCCGGGATGGCTATCTGGTGGCCCTGGAGCAACCCTTAACTTATTCGCCGGATAGCGGACAGGGTAAACAGCAACTGGCGCATTACCTTGAACTGGTGAAGCAGGAGCTTACCCAGTTGCATCTTCCTATGAACTGGCAGCGCGAAGGGCTGCGCGTATTTACCTATCTGGATCCGATCGCCCAGCGTGCCGCCGAGCAAGGTTTGAACGAGCAAATCGAACGGATAAGTAAGGATCCGCTATTGCAAGGCGCCGTGGTGATCAGTGATTACCAGCAGGCCGCTATCACTGCGCTGGTTGGGGATCGACAGCCACGCCGAGCTGGTTTTAACCGCGCCCGCGACGCCATTCGTCCGGTGGGTTCGCTGATCAAGCCTTTTATTTACGGTATCGCCCTGGAGTCGCCTGCAAGCTATCACCTTGCCAGCCCTATCGCTGATGATCCGGTCAAACTGGCTGGCCCGGAAAACCAGATCTGGGAACCGAGAAATTTCGACAATACCTTTAAGGGTTCGATGCTGCTGTATGACGCGCTGGCGCAGTCGCGCAACGTGCCGGCGGTGCGGCTTGGTATGGACATCGGTTTGCCGGTGCTGGTTGACCGCCTGCAACAGGCAGGTGTCAGCACGCCCATAGCGGCCTATCCGTCGCTAACGCTGGGCGCCATGGCAGTGTCGCCGCTGACAGTTACCGAGCTCTATAGCACCCTGGCCAGCCAGGGACAACACCGGTCGCTGCAGGCGGTAAAAGCGGTCACTAACCATCAGGGATTGGCACTGTACGAACGAACCCAACCCGCTGCGCATCAGGTTTTCGCGCCTGACGCCGCCTATCTGGTGACCACTGGTTTGCAGGGGGTCATTAACGAAGGCACTGGCAAGGCGTTGGGCGAACGTTTTGGCAAGAACTTGCTGGCTGGCAAAAGCGGTACCACCAACGATTACCGTGACAGCTGGTTTGTGGTATTCGACGATCAGCGGGTGATTACCAGCTGGCTCGGCCGCGATGACAATCAGCCGATTGGCCTGACCGGCAGTAGCGGCGCGCTGCATGTCGTCAGCGATATTCTGGCAGCGACCGGGATCCAGCCAATGGAACGGACCATGCCGGCCGGTCTGCAGATGCAGGCGTTTCATCCGGTGACCGGAGTGGCTATTCCTGAGGATTGCAGCGAAGCCCGCATGTTGCCGGCTCCGCCGCAGCAATTGGCGGAAGATATAGGTTGTTCCGGCGATCCACGAGAAAAATCATGGTGGCGCCGGATATTTTAGTCTTATTTCAGAGCCTTTAACTCACTGAATGCGTGTTCTGCAGCAGCAAGGGTAGCATCAATATCCGCATCACTGTGCGCAGCAGACATAAAGCCAGCTTCAAATGCCGATGGCGCCAGATAAACGCCCTGCTTCAGCATACTGTGATAGAAGGCCTTGAAGTGTTCCATATTGCACTGGGTGGCCTGCTGGAAACTGGTTACTTCGCTGGCATCGGTAAAGAAAAAGCCAAACATAGAGCCAGCGCGGTTGGTGGTTAGGGGAATACCAGCGGCATCAGCACGTTGTTGCATGCCGTCCACCAATTTATCCACCTTCGCCGTCAGGTTACTGTAAAGATCCGGATCCGCTAACTCGGTCAGCGCCGCCAGGCCAGCGGCCATAGCCACCGGGTTGCCCGACAGGGTTCCGGCCTGATAAACCGGGCCCACAGGCGCGATAAAGTCCATAATTTCGCGCTTACCGCCAAAAGCTCCGACCGGCATGCCGCCGCCGATAACTTTGCCTAAAGTGGTCAGGTCAGGGGTTACGCCGTAGTATTCCTGTGCGCCGCCGCGAGCTACGCGGAAACCGGTCATGACTTCATCAAATATCAGCACACTGCCGTAATCGTCACAAATACTGCGCAGGCCTTCAAGAAAGCCTTGAGCTGGTGGGATACAGTTCATATTGCCGGCAACTGGTTCGACAATAATAGTGGCGATCTGATCGCCGAATTCAGCGAAGATGTCGCGCACTGAGTCCAGGTCGTTAAAGGTTACCGTCAGCGTATGCTTGGCGAAATCCTCCGGGATGCCCGGTGAATTGGGTACGCCCAGGGTCAGGGCGCCCGATCCCGCTTTAACCAGTAGTGCGTCGGCGTGACCGTGGTAGCAGCCTTCAAACTTCAGAATCTTGTCGCGGCCGGTATAGCCTCGCGCCAGACGGATGGCGGTCATCGTGGCTTCGGTACCCGAGTTAACCATGCGTACTTTTTCAATTGACGGCACCATCGCCTTAATCTTTTCCGCCATGGTGATTTCAATTTCCGTGGGGGTACCAAAACTCAGGCCACGCTCCACCGCTTTTAAGGTGGCGTTGCGAATGGCCGGGTGATTATGCCCCAGAATCATCGGGCCCCACGAGCCAACATAATCAATATAGCGGTTGCCATCGGCGTCAAACATGTAGGCACCATCGGCACGCTCGATAAAAATGGGAGAGCCGCCAACGCCGTTAAAAGCGCGGACCGGTGAGTTTACGCCACCGGGAATGCTGTGCTGTGCCTGGGCAAATAAGTCTTCTGAGCGGGACATTGAATTCCTCGTTAGTTAGCTAATTACACGTTGCGCTTATCGCTGTACCAGTTGACCTCACACTCATGGCGATCAACCTGATCGGTTACCCCCAGGGTGAGGGCAAACAAGGCCATACGGATAAGTACGCCGTTATCTGCCTGACGGAATATGGCCAAATTCGGATTTTGGTTCAGATCGTTATCCAGTTCATTGGCTTCGGCCCGGGAGTCACGCGGTAACGGGTGCATAATGACGGTATTGGGTTTGTAATGCTTAGTATAAATTTCACTATTTAAACGGAATTTGCCGCGGTACTGGTTGGCTTCCTGCGGGCTGGTAAAACGCTCCTGCTGGATGCGGGTCTGGTAAACAATATCGGCATCCGAGATGCCAAAGACCTGATCAGTGATGGTTATCTGATGCCCGGCTTGCTCAATTACGTTCAGGATGCTCTCAGGCATCGCCAGTTCGTGCGGCGCAATCAGGGTAAACCGGATATTCTTGTACATGGATAACAGCCGCGACAGTGAGTGGACTGTGCGGCCGAACTTAAGGTCGCCCATCATGCAGATATGCATGCCATCAATATCGTGACCATGGTAGGCCAGTTCTTTTTTTATAGTGTATAAATCCAGCAGCGCCTGGGTCGGGTGTTCATTGGCGCCGTCGCCGCCGTTGATAACCGGCACCCGGCTACCTTCAGCAAATTCAGCCACCGACCCGGATTTGGGGTGGCGCATGGCGATGATATCACTATAGCTACTGAGTACCCGGGCGGTATCGTAGAGCGACTCGCCTTTGGCAAGGGCCGAACTCTCCATCCCAGTGGTTTCACGGACTTCACCGCCCAGCAGGTTGAATGCGGTGCCAAAACTGATGCGGGTACGGGTGGAGGCTTCAAAAAACAGGTTTCCGAGAATGGCTCCGTCCAATACGCGGGTTCTTTTCTGGCGCCGGGCATAGGGCAACATCCGATCAGCAATCTCAAAAATCTGCTCGATACTATCGCTATCAAATTGGTCGACTGAGAGGATATTCTTTCCGGTGAAATTCATGATCAACAAACCTTACAGTGAAGAAAACACTGGACGGATACTCTAGCAGAAATAGCCTGTAAAAAGAACGCTTGAGGCCTTTAAAAGGGCTTTAGTACCGCCAGAATAATGATCGCTGCCAGGGCCAGTACCGGTACTTCATTAAATACCCGGTAAAACTTATGGCTGCGGCGGTTACGATTGTGCTTGAAGTCGGCCAGTAATTTGAAGCAGTAGCCGTGGTACAGGTAGAGGCCGGCCACGATAACCAGCTTGGCATGCATCCAGCCACTATGTTTAAGCCAGTCTGTGCCGTAACTATAGATCAATAACAGCCCGAAAATCAGCGTCAGAATGGCAAATGGCGTGACAAAGTACAGTAGCCGGCGTTCCATGATCTTAAACTGCAGGTCGACTTCCGGTATCTCGGTTTGGGCGTGATAAACGAATAGCCGCGGCAGATAAAAGATACCGGCGAACCAGGCCACCATAAAAATTAAGTGCAGGGCTTTGTACCATAAAATGTCCATAATGTAGTTCCCGTGCTGGTGGCTGATATTTCAGTTGCGAACTGATGCCTGGCTGCGTAGCATGACGCCGTTCCATCATAAGAAGTGTTGCCATGAATGAGAAGCAAAAAATCCCTGACTTAGCTAACCTGAATCGCGCGGCGCAGGCGGTCGTGCTTGCCGGCATGCTGGTCGTTGGCGCGTTGCTGGGCTACTTGCTTGGTAACTGGCATGTATTTAGCCTGCAGAACGACGTCGAAGCGCTCGAGCAACAGATAGCTGAGCTCTATGATCAAGCAGAACAATTTGATTATCAACAGCATATGGCGAAAGTTGAGCTGGGAATTGAACAGGCAGCGAGCAATAGCCTGCAGCAGGAGTTGCTGATGGCGCAGGATGAAAACTTTGCGTTGCGTCGCGAGCTGACCTTTTACCAGAAAATTATGGCCCCTGAGCTTGAAGCAAACGGCGTTGTTATTGACTCCCTGGAGCTGCAGCAGAATCGCAATGCCGGTCATTATCATTTCCGGCTAGCTATTGTGCAGACCGAGCGGCAGCGCAATCTGACTAAGGGTAAGGTGTCGTTGCAGTTAAGAGGGCGGCTGGATGGTTCGGTGACTCGTTTTGACTTGCAGGATCTGGCCAACATTGAAGAGAAAGACCGCAATTTCAGTATGCGTTACTTTACCGTGCAGGCTGGCGACTTTGTGCTGCCCGAAGGTTTTTTACCGGAACGTATTGATGTCGAAGTGGAATTAAGTGGTAGTGACCGGCAGACCCTGACCCGCAGCTTCTACTGGAACCAGTTATTATCAGTGAAACGTGACCGGGGCAGCGACAATACTTGACCCTTTTAGTCAGGTAAGCGAAAATAGCACCAGATATTTCAGAGGTACTACGAAATCATGACTGCAGCAGCGCAACCTATGCCCATCCAGTTTACCGATGCGGCCGCGAATAAAGTAAAAACACTAATTGCCGAAGAAGAGAACCCCGAGCTGAAACTGCGGGTTTATGTAACCGGTGGTGGCTGCTCAGGCTTTCAATATGGCTTTACTTTTGATGAAAAAGTGAACCCTGGCGACATGGAAATTGAAAAAAGTGGCGTCACCCTGGTGGTCGACCCGATGAGCCTGCAATACCTGGTCGGCGGTACCGTTAACTATGAAGAAGGCCTGCAAGGCGCACGCTTTTTCGTCGACAATCCGAATGCTTCAACCACCTGTGGTTGTGGAGCCAGCTTCTCCGTTTAACCAGGTGAGAATAGCCTCGCTTTGGGGTAGACTGTTGCTACATTCTACAGGCGAGGTTTTTTATGAGCGCATATGCGGACCACATAGCCACGGTCAGAGCGCGTTTTGACGCGGCACTTGAGGCTACCAATTTCGATTCTGTGCTGGTTTATGCCGGCCAACCCCGTTTAGCTTTTCTCGACGATAACCCCTATCCGTATCGTGTCAATCCGCTGTTCAAGTACTGGATTCCGGTAACCCAAAGCCCGAAAAGTGCTTTGTTTTATCAGCCCGGGCAGAAGCCCGTGGTATTTTTGTTCCAGCCACGAGATTTCTGGCATGCCCAGGTTCAGGTGCCGAAGGAAGAATGGCAGGATTACGTCGAACTGGTGATCGTTGACGATCAGAAGAAAATTGCGAGCTACCTGGGCGATAAATTAAAGGATGCGGCACTGCTGGGTGAAGATTTTGCCGAGCCGGTTGCCAGCTGGCCGGTTAAAGCCCGTAATCCGCAAGCCCTGATTGATCATCTGCACTTTCATCGCGCCATAAAAACCGACTGGGAAGTACAGAACCTGCGTGTTGCTAACGAGCGCGCTGCCAAGGCTCACCTGGCTGCCCGGGCGGCGTTCTTTGCCGGTGCCAGTGAACTCGAAATACACCAGTCATATCTGCGCGCGATTAATTTCCGCGAGTCTGAGGTGCCATACAACAGCATAGTGGCGCTCAATGACCATGGCGCTATCCTGCACTATGATATTTACGATACCGAAGCACCAGCCGATCCGGCGCGGTCGTTCTTAATTGACGCTGGCGCGACGTACCGGGGCTATTGCGCGGACATCACCCGTACTTACGCCCGCGAAAAGGGATTTTTCCAGGATCTGATCGATGCCGTTGATGAAGCTCAGCAAGATCTGCTTAAAGAAATTAAACCGGGCCGGGATTATTACGAACTGCATGTATCCCAGCACCTGAAAATTTCGGACATTCTGTCGCGCTTTGGCTTCGTCGAGGGTAGTGCGGAAAGTATTTATGAGCAGGGCTACAGCAGCGCCTTCTTCCCGCACGGGTTAGGCCACTTTATTGGTCTGCAGGTACACGATGTAGGCGGGCACCTGCGCAATGATCGGGGCGACAGCTTCGATCGCGATGTACGCCATCCGTTCCTGCGCCTGTTACGGCCGGTTGAAGCCGGACAAGTGTTTACCATTGAGCCAGGGCTGTACGTAGTTGATCAGTTGCTGGAAGACTTCTCAGGCAATAAGGATTTCAACTGGGATCGTATTGCCGAGCTTCGCCCTTATGGCGGCGTGCGCATAGAAGATAGCATTGTCGTTGGCGAAAACGGTGATAATGAAAACCTGACCCGTGATGCGTTTGAGAAACTGAAGAACTAATCGGGCAGGTAAAGCCCACCTAATACTGCCGGCCGGCTGGCGCCGGTAACGGCAGGCAGGTTGCCTGGCAGGCGTTGCACATAACGCTGGGCCAGCCAGGCAAACGCCATGGCTTCAACATGCTGCGGATGAATTCCCAGTACTTGCGTTGACTGCCAGTCGCACTCCGGTAGATTGCGGGCTAATGCCTGCATCAGCACCGGATTAAAAGCCCCTCCGCCGGCTACATAGACTGTTGCCGGGCGCGCCGGCAGCCAGTCTTTCATCGCGCGGCCAATGGATGCTGCAGTAACCTCAACCAAAGTGGCCTGCATATCGGCTGCATCAAACTGATCGAGATCGCCCAATCGCTGTTCAAGCCAATTCAGGTTAAAATCATCGCGACCGGTGCTTTTCGGTGGAGTCCGCCGGAAGTATTGATCGCTAAGTAAAGTTTCCAGTAGCTGAGCATCAACCTGGCCGAGTCGGGCTAACTCACCATTGGTGTCGTAATCCGATAAACTGTCCGGATAGCAACGCTGATACCACTGATCGAGCAAGGTGTTTGCCGGCCCGGTATCAAAGCCAACCACGCCATCCATAGTACCCGGTAACCAGGTGACATTAGCGATGCCGCCCAGGTTCAGCACCGCCCGCGGTGCGTCCGGGCTGGCAAATAGCGCGTGATGAAAGGCAGGCACCAGGGGCGCCCCCTGGCCGCCAAGGGCAATATCTTTACGGCGAAAATCAGCAATCACCGGGATCCCGGTTAACGCCGCCAGGCGGTTGGGGTCTCCCAGTTGCAGGGTATAAGCCGGATCGCCATCAGGTTGATGGCGAACGGTCTGCCCGTGGCTGCCGATAGCTCGTATCTCATTGGCAGTGACCCCATGCTTTGTCAGTAACTGATTGACTGCCTCAGCGCACAGCCCCGCAAACTGCTGATCGGCTGTTGCCCAGTGATGAAGCTCGTCATCGTGGGAACTGCATAAGCCATGAAGCAGGCGGGCAAGATGGGACGGAAAGTTTTGGTGATGGTGGGCAAGCAAGTGCAGTTGAGTATCATCAGCGGAAATCTGAACCAGCACGGCATCAATACCATCCATACTGGTTCCCGACATTAAGCCGATGAATAACTCAGCGTTCATCAGCGCATGGCCAGATAAACACGCTTGTTGTCGTTAATGACTGCCAGACGTTGCGCGGCAATGTCTTTGAAGCGCGGTAGCTCGGCCTTGGCAAGTGACTCAGCTTTCGGTAGCTCAACCGTACGTGGGTTACGGTGCACGCCGTCAACCAAAAATTCATAATGCAGGTGAGCACCGGTTACCCGGCCTGTTGCACCCACCCGGCCAATGGCCTCACCCTGCTTAACACGCTGACCGTTTTTAACCAGGCGTTTACTCAGGTGCAGGTATTTAGTTACATAGCGCTCACCATGCTGAATAAACACATAGTGACCGTTGAGGTTGTTGTAGGCGCTGGCGATGACTTTACCGTCACCTGACGACATCACCGGGGTGCCGACACTGGCCGCGTAATCAATACCATTATGGGCTCGTACCTGGCCAGTAACCGGGTGCAGGCGACGCGGGTTAAAGCTGGAGCTGATATAAGTAAATTTAACCGGTGAGCGCAGGAAAGACTTGCGCATAGCCCGCCCATCAGCGGTGTAGTAGCGATCGTCGTCATGCAGAATTGCCTGGAAATAATTGCCGCGGTTAACGAACTCGGCAGCCAGAATACGACCGTAGCCGATAAACTCGCCGTCAGCGTATTTCTTCTCAAATAAGATACTGAACTCGTCGCCTTCACGTAAATCTAATGCAAAGTCGATATCCCAGCCGAACATATCTGCAATACTCATAATCTGTTGTTCGGTCAGGCCGGCGTCAATACCGGCGTTCCAGAAGCTGGTTTTAATTTCAGCGAAGGCAAAAGCGGGACGGGTCTCGACAGCTTTCTGCTCAATTTCGCTAACATAGCCATCGGCGGTTTTAGTTATAATCAGGGTGTCTGTGGTGTTCAGTTGATAAGCTAACTGAACTAACTCGCCGTCGGTATCCTGAGCGAAGCGCAGGGTATCACCCGGGTGGATCTTTCGTAGTAACTGATCGCTTTGCTTATCGCGGGTTACTTTATAGAGTTCTTGCGGGGTAAAGCCCATCTTGTCGAAAATTCGCGCCAGGCTGTCGCCGCTGCGGATCTGATAACCGCTCCAGCGCACATCAGGTTCGCTGATCTTCGCTGCTTCAGCGGCTGCGGCCTGCTGTTCGGCAAGTTCCAGTTGCAACTGGTAGCGCTGACCAAGAATCAGCTGTTCGCCTTGCAACTGAGGTTCTTCACTGTGGCGTGACGCAGTAGCCGGCTCAGATGGCAGCAACAGCAACACCAGGGTCGCCGCGCATACACTGCTCAGCAATACCTGGTGCCGACGAGGCAGACGGGCAACCGTGTTCGTCAATAATAGTGGAATTCGCTTCATATCATTCCAATCGTTAGCGCACAATAATTATTTAAACTAACGGCAGAATAATACGAACCTTGATGTTTTTCCAGTCGCTTTACCTTTATTTACGCTTAAAACCCCAAGATAAATAGAATACAATGCCACTTTTGTAGCCAGCTTTATGATTTTCCGGGGAGAATTCAGAACATGACTCAGTCAGTGGCGGATGCGTTTGCAGCCATAGCGCGTGGTACCGAAGAGATCCTGCTTGAGGATGAACTCAAGGATAAGCTTGCAACCGGCAAACCCCTGGTCATCAAGGCTGGTTTTGATCCGACCGCGCCTGATCTTCACCTTGGACATACGGTTTTGATCAACAAACTGCGGACGTTTCAGGATCTTGGCCACCAGGTGATTTTTCTGATCGGCGATTTCACCGGCATGATTGGCGATCCGACCGGCAAAAATGTGACCCGTAAGCCGTTATCCCGCGATGATGTTATTGCCAACGCGCAAACCTATAAAGAGCAGGTATTTAAGATCCTCGACCCGGAAAAGACCACCATTCGTTTTAACTCCGAGTGGATGAATGAGTTAGGTGCCGATGGCATGATCAAGCTGGCTGCACGGCAGACCGTTGCCCGGATGCTCGAACGCGATGATTTTAAAAAGCGTTATGGTAGCGGCCAGCCAATTGCCATCCATGAGTTTCTTTACCCGCTGGTACAGGGCTGGGATTCGGTGGCACTGAAGGCCGACGTAGAGCTTGGTGGTACCGATCAGCGCTTTAACCTGCTGATGGGCCGCGAATTGCAGAAAGACGAGGGGCAGCGTCCGCAAACCGTCATTATGACGCCATTGCTGGAAGGCCTGGACGGCGTACAGAAGATGTCCAAGTCACTGGGTAACTACATTGGTATTACTGAACCTGCTAATGAAATGTTCGGCAAAATCATGTCTGTTTCCGACGACTTGATGTGGCGCTACTTTGAGCTGCTGAGCTTTATCCCGCTGGCCGAAATCGATGAATTCAAAGCCGCGGTGCAGCAAGGTGCGAATCCGCGTGACTACAAGGTGCTGCTGGCGAAAGAAATTATTGCCCGCTTCCACAGTGCCGCTGATGCCGAGGCCGCCGAGCAGGACTTTATTCAGCGCTTCAGTAAAAATGCGATTCCTGATGAGATGCCGGAAGTGACCCTGACCAGTGATGACGGCGGGATGCCTATTGCAAACCTGTTGAAAGGCGCTGATCTGGTTGGCTCAACCTCGGACGCGATGCGCATGATCAAGCAGGGCGCGGTGAAGATTGATGGTGAAAAAGTTGAGGATACCCGACTGGTCATCCAGGCTGGATCAACTGCCGTCTATCAGGTTGGCAAGCGTAAGTTCGCGCGCATTACCTTAAACTAAGCCGAACTTAGTCAGAACCAAGCCCGGCCCGGGCCGGCTGTGTATAACGCCGGCCATCGGGCCAGCTCAGCAGCGTCAGTTCATTGCCCCAGACGCAGCCGGTATCCAGTCCGATCACATCATCGCGACCGGTTTCTCCTTCCAGTGCGGCCCAATGGCCGAATACCACACTTTTATCCGTTACTGGTGCCAGTTCATACCAGGGCACAAGATCGCTGTGATTGTCTGTTTTCGGGCGGCCCTTGGCATCGAAGTCCAGCCGGCCATCATGGTGGCAAAAGCGCATCCGGGTCAGAGCATTAATGACAAAGCGTGTGCGGTCGGCGCCGGCTAAATTATCTGACCAGCGGGCTGGCTCGTTGCCATACATTTCTTTCAGCCAGCCAGCCAACTCATCGTCAGCACAAGCTTCACGTAACTGGCGCGAGACCTCTTCAGCGTAGCTGGCGGCTTCGGTTAGGGACCACCAGGGATAGATGCCGGCATGGGTCATTACCATGTCATGGGATTCAAGTAACAGCGGTTGCTGGCAGAACCAGTGAATCAGCTCGCGCTGCTCGTCGTCGCTCAGCGCCAGAATGGCGTCGAGCTTGTCCGCGGGATTGGCTTTACGCACCCCGCAGAGTACCGCCAGCAAATTAAGATCATGGTTGCCCAGCACGCAGCGGGCTGCGGATCCGAGCGAGCGGATAAACTGCAGGGCTTCAAGCGATTCCGGGCCGCGGGCGACAATATCGCCGACGCACCAGAGCTCGTCATATTTGGGATTGAATGACGCTTTATCCAGCACCTGCCGGAGTTCTTTGGCACAGCCCTGAATGTCGCCTACGATATAGCGCGTCATTAGCTTGCCTCAATGCAGAATATTGGGAACAGCAAGACGAAAGGATGGGATAGCGACTTTAAAGGAAACCCCTTTGCTGTCGACCATTCCGTAATGGCCCTGCATCGAGCCCAATGGCGTCGCCAGCACCGTACCGCTGGTGTAGCTGAACGTTTCTCCCGGAGCCAGCTTCGGCTGCTGCCCGACTACACCTTCACCGGCTACGCGCGTCACCTTACGTTCGGCATCGGTGATTTGCCAGGCCCGGTCAATGAGCTGCACGTTTTCAGTACCATTATTGGTAATGGTGATGGTGTAAGCAAAAACGTACTGGTTATCAGCCGGGACAGACTGTGACGCCAGGTACTGGGTGGTGACACTGATATCGATATTATTCATGAGTCTCCTGTTGAGTGCTGTACCAGTCGGCTAAGCGACAGAAATCGGCAACCGACAGGGTTTCCGGACGGGCGTTTGGATCGATGCCCAGCGCTTCCAGTTGCTCGTCGTTGATCACTTGCTTCAGGTTGTTGCGGATAGTCTTGCGGCGCTGGTTGAACGCGATCAGGCAAATCTGATGCAAGGCCTTGCGGTCTTTGACCGGGTACGGCGATTTGTCATAGGGTACCAGGCGCACTACCGCAGATTCCACTTTAGGTGGCGGGGTAAAGGCTCCCGGCGGTACCATCAACACTGGTTCAACCTGACAAGCCTGCTGGACGCTGACGCTGATACGGCCATAAGCTTTGCTGCCAGGCTCAGCGGCCAGCCGTTCGACTACTTCCTTCTGCAACATGAAATGCATGTCGCTGATAATATCCAGCTGCGCCATTAAGTGGAAAACTAACGGCGTCGAAATGTTGTAGGGAAGATTGCCGAAGACCCGTAATTTGCCGGCATCAGCAAACTGACGGAAGTCGGTTTTCAGGGCATCGCCACAAAAAATCGTTAGTTTGGGTGATAAAAATGGATGCTGCTGCAGCCGCGCCACCAGATCACGATCCAGTTCCACCACCGTGAGGTGTCCGGAACGATCGGCTACGGGCTCAGTCAGTGCCGCCAGGCCCGGGCCGATTTCCACCAGGTTTTCGCCTGGCCGCGGATTAATGGCATCAACGATGTCATTGATCACAAATTGGTCATGCAGAAAGTTCTGCCCGAAACGCTTACGGGCTGTGTGACCCAGATGGCTTTTACTCATTTATATACCAGTCTTATTTAAGAACCATGTCGATAGCAGATTGCAGCGCATAGTGAGCGCTACCTGCGTCAATGTTACCGGTACCGGCCAGATCCAGGGCGGTGCCATGATCAACGGACGTACGGATAAAGGGCAGCCCCAGGGTGATATTGACTGCGTTGCCGAAGCCTTTGTATTTTAGCACGGGCAGACCCTGATCGTGATACATCGCAATCACTGTGTCGGCCTGTTCAAGGTAGCGGGGCTGAAAAACCGTGTCCGCTGGCCAGGGACCGCTGACATCAATATCCCGGCGTTGCAGTGCCTCGATAGCAGGCATGATCTGGTCAATCTCTTCACGCCCAAGGTGCCCTTGTTCGCCCGCGTGGGGATTAAGCCCGCAGATCAGGATGCGCGGTTTATCAATTCCGAATTTGTGTCTGAGGTCAGCGTCGACAATAGTAGCCACCCGCTCGACTAAGTCCTGAGTCACCGCATTGGCAACGTCGCGCAGCGGTAAGTGAGTGGTTGCTAACGCGACCCGCAGGCCGGGCGTGGCAAGCATCATCACCACCAGTTCCGTGCGGCTGAGTTCAGCAAAGTACTCGGTATGGCCGCTGAAGGGGATGCCAGCGTCATTGATCACGCCTTTATGGACAGGGCCTGTCATCACCGCCGCGAATTCCTCGTCCAGACAACCTTGTCCGGCCAGGCGCAGGGTTTCGATAACATAGCTGCTGTTTACGGGATTGAGACGTCCGGCAGTTACCGCTGACGCGCAGCGTACCGGTAGTAATGTCAGACTGCCGGCAGCCTGGGGTTGGGCCGGAGCATCATGCTGGTAGTGCTGCAGCGTCAGCGGGATCCCCAGCTGCGCTGCGCGTTGTTCTAATACGGCGCTATCACCAATCACCACCAGCTCCACCGGCCAGTTGCGCTGACTGAGCATAACCGCCAGGTCAGGGCCGATGCCGCTGGGTTCGCCGGGCGTGATGGCGATGCGCCTTACTGTCATTCGTCGACCTGTTCGATATAAGCCTGGTCGCGGATTTCCTGTTGCCAGTTTTCCAGTTCTTCCTGATATTTACGATTGAACAGTAACTGATACGCACGGTTTTGCTTGTTGCGCTCGGTAGTGTCCTGAACGCGACGATCCATGACTTCGACAATGTGCCAGCCAAATTCAGTTTTAAATGGCTCGCTAATGTCGCCGATGTCAGAGCGCATCAGTTCGTTTTTAAAGGCATCGGCATAAATTTCAGGCTCTGCCCAGTCAAGCACGCCGCCTTGTGATGCTGAGCCTGGATCGGCTGAGTGTTCGGCCGCCATCTCGGCAAACGTGGCTTCGCCGCTAATCAGTTTTGCACGGATCTGGTTGAGTTTTTCCTGCGCGGCCCGGTCCGACAAAATAACCGATGGCTTAACCAGGATATGACGCGCTTTGACTTCCTCAACTTCCGAGGTTTCGATACCACGGGTATCCAGTACTTTCAGAATATGGAAACCAACACCGCTTTTAATCGGTCCGACAATTTCGCCCGCTTTTTTATCGCGAATCACTTCTGCAAACAGCGTCGGCATCGAGTTAATATTCATCCAGCCCAGGTCACCGCCTTCCAGCGCCGCTGAACCAGAGGAGGTGGTAATTGCGGCTTCAGCGAAATCCGCTCCATCGCGTAACCGCTCCAGCAGTGATTCGGCATTACGCCGCGCAGTCTGCGCTTCTTCCGAGGTGGCACGATCTGGCACAGCAATCAGGATATGGCCGAGGCGGTATTCCACCTCTTGTTCGGACATTTCGCCCATCATCTTAACCAGATTACTGATTTCCTGTGGTGATACATACACCCGGCGCTGAACTGCGTTGCGCTGTACTTCGCCGGTGATGATCTCATTACGGATATTTTCACGGAAGTTAGCCCAACTGGTGCCAGAGCGTTCAATTTCTTCACGCATTTCATCAATGGTCACGCCATTCTCGCGAGCCATACCCAGCAGCGCCTGCTGAAGCTGTGCATCGCTGACCTGAATACCCATCCGGTCAGCCATCTGCAACTGCAACTGGCGCAGCACCAGACGGTCGATGGCCTGAACCCGTAATACCTCGTCGCTGGGAAGCTTCATTTCCCGCTCGGCGGCATTAACTTTGACTTGTTGTATCATCTGGTCGACTTCACTTTCCAGTACAACGCCGTCATTAACAACTACTGCGACCCGATCCAGCGTCTCTTGCGAGTAGCTGACCGCACTGACGGATGCCAGTATCAGGACACAGAAAAACTTAGAAATTTTATTCATGAATACTACCTAGTTACTCAGATGAAACGGGTGGCGGTAACCGAATAGACTCTGTTCGAGTAAATCCAGCAAGCTTCGGTTATCAGAACCCAGCCCCTTAATTATAAACTGCACGCTGATGCCATTATCAAACTCGGGCGCATCCAACCCGGGATTATTCTGTTGTATTTCAAGGTTACGGTTAATTCGCCGGTAAGCGCCAACCCGCATTGCCCAGCAACAATCGCTGTACTGTACCGCAAGCAGTCCGTCGTTGGTACGCTTGTATTGCAAATCGTAGTACCAGTTGGCAGCTAACTGCCACTGCGGAGCCAGTTCAAGTACCGTTTGCATGCCCAGCTGTTCAATATTATTACCGAGAATATTGGTCGCCTTACGATGACTGAACTGCAACAGATTTATCGGTCCTTTCCGGTACTCTAATGCGGTCTGACTCTTCTGAGTGCGGTTCAGTTCCATATCGTATTGCAAAGCGCCGTTAAAATACCAGCGCTCAGCAATGCGGAAGCGGGTTTCCAGCGCCAGATCTGAGCGGCTGGTCGTTACCGCACTGTCACTGCTGAGCAGTTGGGTGCGTGGTTCCTCAAAGTAATAAATCTGCGCAGCACTAAAGCGGAAAACTTCCCGCGAGGCCTGATCATAAATGCTGGTCGAGGCCCCTACAGTAACCTGATTCGCGTCGGAAATCCGGTCCAGACCGGAAAAGCGACGAGCCCGGAACAAACCACGGTAATCATCCTGCATCAGGGTTGAATCATAGATCCCGATATCGGACTGGTCTTTATAGGGCGCATACAGATATTGCACCTGCGGTTGCAGTGTCTGGCGATAGCCGCGGTTATTGAAAATAAAATCCCGTTCAAAATTCAGACGACCACGCCAGCGTAGTTGCGGTATCCCACGTTCGGGATTTTCCGCCAGCCCCTGACTGGTCGCATTTTGATCATAGCGGGTATAGCTGTAGCTAAACTCTGCCAGCCAGTCGTATGCAGGAGCTTCGACATGGTAGCTGACCTGAGGTTCAATATGGACTCGCGTAGCGTAGTCGTTATCGTCGTCTTGATTCTGGAAATGGCTGACTTCAGTGAACAGTTGATAGTCCAGACCCAGCGTATCGGTCCACTGATACTCGCTGGCTATCTGCGGTAAAGTCCGGTAAGGCGAGCGATAATTACCAAGTAGTTCGAAGTCCTCTACCCGTATTTTCACCTGCCAGTTGTCAGTCAGATAATTGGTCTGCGCGTGACGATACAACTGGGCGTCAGCGCGGCCGGCGAAATCACTGCCAAAATCGTTCAGGTAATCGTCATCACTGATAAAAATACCGTTCACATAAGATTGCCAGTGCGGACTCCAGTCCTGCTGGTGTTCAACCCGCCACAGGTAACGCGAGTTGTCGGTTTGCCAGCTTTTGTCTTCATTCAGGTACGCAAGGTTAAACTGGCCGCCACCGGTTTCGCTCAGATAACGGTACTCACCCTGCATCTGCAGTCCTCGTTCAGCCATGTAACGCGGCGTAATAGTGGCGTCCATATTCGGCGCGATGGCGATGTAATAGGGCACTTCAAACTCAAAGCCATTCTTTTGCGATGAACGTATGGTCGGGAACAAAAAGCCGGACTTAGCATCATCTGACGTTGGGAAACTCAGATAAGGGATATAGAGCACGGGCACACCGAACAGCTCGAAACGCGCATGCCAGGCTTCACCCTGATTATCTACTTCATTGAGGCTGATGGTCTGGGCTTTCATCTGCCAGGCGGGGTCATCTGTCGGGCAGGTGGTAAAAGTAGAGCCTTCCAGCGTCACTTGTTGGGGCGAAACTGACAGGACATCGGCTTCACCGCGGGCACCGCTCTCAGCAACCTGATACCGGGCGCCACTCAGGTAGGCGCGGTTTTCGCCGGAGTTCAGGCGAAAATTTTCGCTTGCTACCTGTACATAGCCGTCGGTAAACCGGGTCTGGCCGCTGGCGACTATATTACCGGTGGCCTGATTGATTTGCGCCTGTTCGGTGCGCAACTGCTGTTCATCAACCTGCACTTCGACGTTACCGTAAAACGAGGCGACTGAGGTTTCAGAATCGATATCGGCACGATTGGCCCGCACAGCGATAGCCCCTAATGGCAGATCGCCAATCGGGGTAAAGGGTTGTTCGATAAGAGGTTGTGGGATCGGACAGACGCTGACGAACTCGGACCCGGCCGGTACCTGAGCCTGGGCGA
>CAYWXF010000020.1:0-27394 GCA_964462025.1 uncultured Pseudomonas sp.
CGGTACCTACTACGTCACCAACAAAAGCAACCGGGTGGCCTTTTTGCTTCAGCTCTTCGATTTGCCTGGCCGCGTCGGTAATACCTTCGCGTGGCATTTTGTACATGGCTTTGGCATGCAAGGGAATATCCGGGCGCGACCAGGCATCAGGTGCCGGTGACAGGTCATCAGTATTGGTTTCGCCGGTTACCTTAAATACGGTGGCGGTGATTTGCTCTGGCAGCTTGTCGCGGCCGGTGAACCACTCGGCACTAGCCCATGATTCGATCACTTCTTTCGCCAGCGCGTTGCCGGCTTGCATTTTTTCTTCTACGTCGTGATAGGCGTCAAACATCAGCAGCGTGTGCTTCAGTTCATGCGCGGCCAGCTCAGCCAGCTCCGGGTGATCCAGCAGATCAACCAACGTCACGATGTTGTAACCACCGTGCATATTGCCCAGCAATTTAACGGCGTCCTGTTTGGAAATCAGCGGTGAGCTGCTTTCGCCTTTAACGATGGCATCCAGAAAACCGGCTTTTACATACGCGGCTTCATCTACACCAGGCGGCACGCGCTCGGCCAGCAATTCCACCAGAAAGGCTTCTTCGCCTGCGGGTGGGTTCTTCAATAATTCAACTAAATCAGCAACTTGCTCTGCTGTGAGTGGCTTAGGTGGAATGCCTTCGGCAGCCCGCTCTTCGACATGCTTACGATATTCTTGCAGCACTGATGACCCCTTTTGCTGTTGCGGTTTAAAAAATTCGCGCAATTATAGGGGTTTTGTCGACGGATTAGAATTCATCCTGAGCAATAACCGCTTAATCTTTATGATAAATCCCGTGAATGGGCAAACGCGTTCCAAATCAGTTGCCCGGCGGGGCCGGCAATACGTTCAGCGGAGCGCACCAGATGCACCTCCAGATGTACTTCATTGATAAAACCCGGGATCTCAATCTGCCGCAAGGCGCCCCGCTTCACCGCATCGTTGACCAGATCACCAGGGCAGATACCCCAGCCCATACCCGCCAGCAAGAGTTCGCGCTGGGCGATGGAGTCGTTCACCCGGATGCGTTGCTGGCCAGGCATGCGAATCATCCGGTCCAGATTGATGCCGATATCCTGATCCTGGGGGATCAGCATCGGCAGGTCCAGCAGCTCATGGCGTTGTGCCGGCATGCCGCCGTAACGCTCGACCAGTTCGGGCGCAATCACCACCAGCAACTCAAACGGTCGCACCAGCCGGGTTTCAAAGTCACCGTGCTGACGAAAAATCGGCAGCCAGGGGCACAGTGCCAGATCCGCGTCACCACTGCTGACACTGCGTAATGACTTCAGCTGCGACTCGCCGCTGAGCAGCAGTTCGGTGGCCGGATAGTTCTGCTGCACCTGCCGCATGGCAGCGAACAACAGCGAGGGTGAACAGGTATGATCGTACGAAATCCGCAATTGGGGCTCAGCGCCGCTCTGCAGTTGCAGGGTCAGCGACTGTAACCGTTGTTGCTGGCGCAGTACCTCGCGCGCCTGACGCAGAAACTGCTCGCCGCGGGTGGTCAGCCCAAGCCGGTAGGTGTCGCGATCAAACAGCGGAAAACCAGCATCCTGCTCGAGCTTCTTCAGTGCCATACTGACTGCCGCCTGGGTACGATGGAGTTTATCTGCGGCACCCTGCAGCGAACCGGTATCCGCGAGCGCATCAAGCATCTGCAATTGTTGAATCTTCATAAGCACTTCTTAATATGTAGATAATATAAATTAAATATTACTTTACATCTTTCTCGATTAAAATAGCCAGCATCATTCGTCAATCAGCACCTGAATCCGGAGTATTTAATGAGAACATTGGTTAGCTATCTGACGCTTTTTGCCGGGCTGGCGCTTGTTAGCGCCTGCAGCGAGGCTGTCTCTGATGATGCCAGGCGACCGGCGGTGCAACCAGTCAAAATCTATCAGATACAGGATACGGACAGCCGCGGGCTGCGTAGTTTTCCGGCTGTGGTTGAAGCGGCTGAGGTGGCGCAACTGGCGTTCCGGGTCGGTGGCGAAATTATTGAGTTTCCGGTGCGACCAGGTAGCCGCGTTGAGCAGGGGCAGCTGATTGCCCGGCTCGATCCGACCGATTATCAGCTGGTTGTCAATCAGGCACAGGCGCAATATGACCTGGCCGAGGCGCAATTCACGCGCACCGAAAACCTGGTCGCCAAAGAAGTGATCTCACCACAGCAATTCGATGAGGTTCGCGCCAGCCGCGATATCAGCAAGGCCAACCTGGAAACTGCCCGCGCCAACCTGCGTTATACCGAACTACGCGCGCCCTTTGCCGGCACCATTGCCCATGTGTTTGTCGAAAAACATGAAACCGTACAGCCACAACGCCCGATTGCCACTCTGCAGCTGGACAACGCCATTGATGTCAGCATTCGGGTACCGGAGAATCTGTTTTCACAGGTGCAACGCCAAACCGACTATCAGCCTGATGTGATCTTCCCGGCCGCCCCCGGCGAGCGTTTTAAGGCCACCCTGAAAGAATGGGACGCCATGGCGGATCCGGCCTCAAATACCTTCAAGGTGGTTTTCACCTTACCCACCCCACCGGCGGTTAATTTATTACCCGGTATGTCGGCCACTGTGCTGGTGGATACCCACGCAGTGATGGCCGTGCAAGCGGATACCCTGCTGGTACCACCCAGTGCGGTATTCTCCCCCACCGGTCAACCCGCCGACGATGGTTTTTACGTCTGGGTTTATCAGGCCGACGGTGGCACTGTGACCCGCCGCGCCGTTACCGTTGGCGATGTGGGTAGTGCCGGCATCGAAATTGTTGAAGGCCTGGCCATCGGCGATCAGATCGTGGTCGCTGGCGTGCATCAGCTCAGCGAAGGCCAGCCAGTGCGGCCCTGGGTGAAGGAGCGCGGCCTGTAATGAATATTGCCCGCTATAGCATTAAACGCAGCACCACCAGCTGGTTGTTTTTACTGATCCTGCTAATCGGCGGTATTGTCGCGCTGCTCTCAATCGGTCGCCTGGAGGATCCTGAATTCACCCTGAAGCAGGCTATGGTGATTACTCCCTATCCGGGCGCCACCGCCCAGCAGGTTGAAGAAGAAGTGACCTACCGGCTTGAAAATGCCATGCAGGAACTGAGTTATGTTGATCACATTACCTCAGTATCCAAGCCCGGCCTGAGCCAGATCATGATTGAAATGCGCAGCACTTTTCGTAAAGAGGATATGCCACAGATCTGGGATGAACTGCGCCGCAAAATAAACGACACCAAAGGCCGGCTGCCGCCGGGTACCGGTGAGCCGGTGGTGCATGATGATTTCGCTGATGTATATGGCGTGTTGCTGGCCATCACCGGCGCGGGTTACAGCTATCAGGATATTTCCGACTACACCGATTACCTGCGCCGCGAGCTGGTGCTGGTAAAAGGTGTGGGCAAGGTTATGGTCAGCGGTAAGCAGCAGGAACAGGTAACCGTTGAAATATCCCGGGTCAAACTGGCAAATTTTGGCATTCCGCCGCAGCAGGTCATCAACCTGCTGCAAACCCAGAATCTGGTCAGCGACGCCGGCCGGGTGATGCTTGGTGATGAGCGGCTGCGCATTCATACCACCGGCGAATTTGCCAGCGTGGATGAACTGGCCGATTTGCTGATCAGTAATCCCGGCGCCGATGAGCGCATCATGCTGCGCGATGTAGCTACTATCAGCCGTGACTATCAGCTTATTCCGGATCATCTGCTGCGCTTTAATGGCGACCCGGCGCTCTGGCTGGGTATTTCCTTTGCCGAAGACGTTAACGTCGTGGAAGTAGGCACACGGCTGATGGAGCGGCTGGAAGAACTCAAGTTCGCGCAGCCGGTGGGGATGCAGGTCAGCAAAATCTATGACCAGCCCGCCGAAGTCGAAAAATCCGTGACCAGCTTTCTGATTAACCTGGCCGAAGCCGTCGCCATTGTGGTGCTGGCCCTGCTGCTGACCATGGGCCTGCGCAGCGGCGTACTGATTGGCGGCGTGTTATTGCTCACGGTGCTGGGCAGTTTTATGCTGATGTACCTGGCCGATATTCAGTTACAGCGGGTATCGCTGGGCGCACTGATTATTGCGCTGGGCATGCTGGTTGATAATGCCATTGTTATCGCCGAGGGCATGTTGGTTGGTATTCGCCGCGGCCTGACCCGCATCCAGGCGGCCTCGCAGGTGGTCCAGCAGAATATGTGGCCGCTGCTGGGGGCGACCTTTATCGCCATTATCGCCTTCGCGCCCATTGGCTTATCCGAAGATGCCAGCGGTGAATTTGCCAACTCGCTGTTCTGGGTGCTGTTTATTTCATTGTTACTGAGCTGGTTCACCGCCATAACCCTGGTGCCGTTTCTGGGCAACCTGCTGTACCGCCGCGATGCCCGTGCCCGCACCGCTTCGCAGCAGCCGGAAGACGAACAGCATATTTATGATCACTGGGTATTTCATGGATACCGGCGCGCGCTGCAGCACTTCTTAACCTGGCGCAAGACCACAGTGGCGGCAATGATGCTGTTGCTGGTGGTGGCGGTTGTTGGCTTCAGCCAGATTAAACAGTCGTTTTTTCCGCCATCCAACACCCCTATCGCCTATGTCGACCTCTGGTATCCCCAGGGTACCGACATCCGCGCCACCGCGGAGCAGGTGCAGCAGGTTGAAGACTACCTGACCGCAAATCACCTCGATCAGCAGCAGCTCGACTTTGTCGCAACCACTATCGGCCGCGGCGGGCCGCGCTTCACCCTCACCTACGTGGTGGAAAAATCGTACGAAGGCTATGCCCAGCTGATTGTGCGGGGCCCGGACAATGAAACCCTGGATCAGGTATTGCTGCAACTTGGCCAGCACCTGCGCGTGCAGCAGCCTGAAGTGGAATTCAAGTTTAAGCGGGTAGAAATGGGGCCGGCCCAGGGCGCGAAGATTGAGGCACGCTTCAGTGGCCCCGACCCGCTGGTGCTGCGCCAGCTGAGTTCCCGGGCGCAGGAAATTCTGGCGGCTGATGCCGGTACCCACAATATTCGCGACGACTGGCGTCAGCGCACTAAGGTGCTGCGGCCGGAATTTAATGAAGCTGCGGCGCGACGACTTGGGATCACTAAAGCCGATGTCAACGAAGTACTGAAGCGTAACTTTACCGGGCAAACCGTTGGTGTTTACCGCGATGGTACCGACCTGCTGCCCATAGTCGTACGGGCGCCGGCCGCGGAGCGCGCCGACCTGGATAACTGGCAGGAACTGCAGGTATACAGTTCGGCCCTGCAACAGTCACTGCCGCTGGGGCAGGTGGTGCATGATATCCACCTGAGCGCGGACGATGACTTGATCCTGCGGCGTGACCGCAAGCGCACCTTAACGGTGATGGCAGACCATGACATTTTCGGTGACGAAACGCCGGCCATGGTGCTGGATCGGGTGCGCCCGGCGATTGAGGCCATCCCGCTGCCGGTTGGCTATCAGTTGCGCTGGGGCGGTGAACATGAAGCCTCGGCCAAGGCCACCGATGCCGTATTTGAAGCCCTGCCGCTGGCCTTTATCGTGATGTTTGTGCTGACGGTGTTGCTGTTCAGCTCGATTCGCCAGGCCGGCGTACTCTGGGCCACGGTACCGCTGAGTATTATCGGCGTTACCCTGGGGCTGTGGCTGACTGGTCAGCCGTTCGGCTTTATGGCCTTGCTGGGCTTTCTCAGCTTATCGGGCATGCTGATCAAGAATGGTGTGGTATTGCTTGAGCAGGTGCGCACCGAGCGCGCCACCGGCAAGGATCAGCTGGTTGCCTTAATTGACGCCTCAGTCAGCCGGGTACGGCCGGTTGCTATGGCCGCGGCCACCACCATAGTCGGTATGACGCCCTTGTTATTTGATGACTTTTTCGCCAGTATGGCGGTAGTTATTATGTTTGGCTTAGGGTTCGCTACACTGCTGACCCTGGTCGTTGTTCCGGTCTTGTATGCGATGGTGATGCGAGTGAAATGAGCCGTGCCAGCTGGTTGCAGATAACAGGCAGTGCCTTGCTCGTGGTATGGCTGATTGGCGAGCAGGCCGGGTTCTGGCCCAGCGCCTTACTGCAACGACTGGAATGGATCAGTTATGACCAGCGGGTGAATGCCACTCTGCCAGAAGCTGCCCCCGAGCAGATCGCGGTCATTGACATTGACGAAGCCAGCCTGCAGCAACTCGGGCAATGGCCCTGGCCGCGCACCCAGGTCGCTGAACTGATTCAGACCCTGTTTGACGATTATCAGATCCAGCTGCTGGGGCTTGACCTGGTATTCGCTGAGCAGGAACAGAACCTGCTGCTGCACCAGTGGCAGCAACTGCGCCGCGAATATCCCGCACTGGCTAACAGTGATCCGCCCGCCGGTGGCGACCAGTTGCTCGCCCGCACTATTGGCAGCTACCCGGTGGTGACAGGCTACTACTTTGAGCGTACCAGCCCCGCCGATAGCGCTAACCCCACCGCCAGCACGGGCTTATTACCCACTCCCTTAGTGATTCAGCAGCCTGAACAGAATCCGCCGCCGCCGCTGGCTGAACTGCCGCTGATCAGGCCGGATCGCTATTCAGCTAATTTGCCGGTACTGCAGCAGGCTGCCCTTGGCGGCGGTTTTTTTGATAACCCGACCGTTGACGCCGACGGTATTTTCCGCCGCGTCCCGCTGGTGCAGGACTACCAGAACCAGCTCTACCCGTCGCTGCCGCTGGCGATGTTTCAGTTGTTACTGGGACAGCCACCGGTCGGCCTCGACGCCCATTTTGCCGGAGGCATGTGGCAGCTCGAAGGGCTGGATTTCGGCGGTTATTATTTCCCGACCGACCCGCGCGCCGCGGTGCTCGTTCCCTGGTACGGGCCCAGCGGCACCTTTACCCGCGTCAGCGCCGCTGACGTTCTCAGTGGCAGCGTCAGCCCTGAGCAGCTGAACGGCCGCATTGCCTTGCTCGGTACCTCGGCACCCGGGTTGATGGATTTGCGCTCAACTCCGGTCAATGCGATATTCCCGGGCGTTGAAATTCATGCCTCGCTGCTGGCCGGCATGCTGCAGATGAATTTCAAGCACCAGCCCGGCTACGCCACCGGCGTGACCGTGGTCGGCCTGTTGCTGCTCGGCCTGCTGATGACCTGGCTGTATCCGCGCTTACCGGCGATCGGCCTCATGGCGGTCAGCGTGGTATTACTGGTCGCTCACGCAGGAGGCAACATGTACGCCTGGCAGCAGGGCCTGGTGCTGCCGCTTGCCTCCGGCATGCTGCTGGTGGTGCTGCTGACCGGCTGGCACCTGGCCGGCAACTTCTGGCGGGAGTCCGCCGCTAAGCGCCAGGTGGCGGCTCAGTTTGGCCTCTATGTACCGCCCGAGCTGGTGGACGATATCCTGGCCCACCCCGAAGCCCAGGATTTAACCGGTCAGGTCAGAGAGCTGACGGTGTTGTTTTCAGATGTCCGCGGTTTCACCGCTTTTGCTGAGCAAGTACCACCGGCGCAACTGACGACTGTCATGAATCAGTTGCTATCGCCGGTAACCCATGCCATACATGATCATCGCGGTACCATAGATAAATATATGGGGGACGCGGTGATGGCCTTCTGGGGCGCGCCGCTGCCTGACAATGACCATGCCTGGCATGCGGTGCAGGGCGCCGTGGCGATGCAGCAGGCACTGGCTGTTACCAATCAGCAGTTTGCTCAGCAGGGGCTGCCGGCACTGAAGATGGGTATTGGTATTCATACCGGCCCGATGAACGTGGGCAACATGGGCTCAGACTTCCGCATGGCTTATACCGTGCTCGGCGATAATGTGAATCTGGGTTCACGAATTGAAGGCCTGACCAAAGTGTACGGCACACCCATACTGATGAGCGACGACACCCTTCAGGCACTGACCGCTGAGCAACGCCGTCAACTGCCAACCCGGCCGGTTGATAAAGTACGGGTAAAAGGCCGCCAGGCGCCGGTTATGTTGTATCAGGTGCTCGCTGAAACGCCCTCTGAACAAGCCCTGTCTGCGCTTAACAGCGGCTGGCAGGCCTATCAGCAGGGCGATTTCAGTGCCGCGCGAGGCTACTATGAAGAGGTTCTGGCAGTGCTGCCCGATGACCCATTGGCCTTGCTGTTTCGCAGCCGTTGCCACTATTATCTACAAGAGCCCCCGCCGGCGGACTGGGACGGGGTTTTCACGCACGAACAAAAGTAACGAGGCCCGGAACTATGGCCACTGCAGACTTGCTGGAACGGATTCGCTATCTGAATAAAGTTGGCATCGCACTGTCAGCGGAACGCGATCATATCAAACTGCTCGAGCTTATCTTAAGCAGCGCGCGCACCTTAACCGGTGCCGATGCGGGCTCTTTGTATCTGGTTGACGGCGAGCAGCTGGCCTTCGCACTGGTGCAGAACAACAGCCTCAACATTCATTTTGGCGGCACTGGTAAGCCACTTACCGATAGTTTTAAGCCCCTGCCGCTTTACCTTGCCGGCGGCCAGTCCAACGACAAGCTCATCGTCGCCCACAGCGTATTACACGAAAAGACCGTGGTGGTCGACGATGCCTATGATGCCGACGGTTTTGATTTCTCCGGCACCCGCGCCTTCGATAAGAAGACCGGCTATCGGACCAAATCGGTATTAGTGGTACCGCTTAAGAATCACGAGAACGAAGTCATTGCCGCCCTGCAGCTGATCAACAAGCTGGCCGGGGACGACGTTGTGTCCTTTCCTGACGACGATATTGATCTGACCCAGTCGCTGGCCTCCCAAGCCGCTGTGGCACTGACCAACCAACGACTGGTAGAGGAACTGCACCACCTGTTTGAAAGTTTCACCCGGGTTATCGCCAGCGCCATTGATGCCAAGTCGCCGCAGACTGGCGCCCATTGCCGGCGGGTGCCGGAACTAACGCTGATGATTGCCGATGCTGCCAGTGGCGCGGATTATCCCGGCCTGCGGGATTTTGAACTGACCCGCGAGGGGCGCTACGAGCTGGAAACCGCTGCCTGGATGCACGATTGCGGTAAAATTGTCACGCCGCCCCATGTGGTGGAAAAGAGTCGCAAGCTGGAAACCATCTATGATCGTATCCACACCATCGCCGCCCGTTTCGCGGCCCTGGCCCAAACCAGCGAATGGCAGGATAAAACGGAGCAGCTGCGCGACGACCTGGCATTTCTGGAACAAACCAACCTGGGTGGCGAATTCATGAATGACGATGCCGTCAACCGGGTAAAATCCATCGGCCGGCGTTGCTACCCGGATCTCAATGGCGAACCACAGCCGCTGCTGACCGACGACGAAATAAACTATTTATGTGTCCGCAAGGGCACCCTGACCGCCGACGAACGGCAGATTATGAAGGACCACATGGTGCATACCATCAATATGCTTGAGCAATTGCCTTTCCCCAAACATTTACGGCGGGTGCCGGAATATGCCGGTGGCCATCACGAGCGTATGGACGGCAAAGGTTACCCGCGCGGGCTGACCCGTGAGCAGATGTCGGTGCCGGCCCGGATGATGGGTATCGCCGATGTGTTCGAAGCCTTAACTGCTCCGGAACGCAGCTATAAAAAGCCGATGTCGCTGTCGCAGAGCCTGACCATTATGGGCAGGATGGTGGAAGACAACCATCTGGATCCGGATCTGTTCCGGTTGTTTGTGGATAAGCGGGTTTACCTGACCTACGCAGAACAATTTCTGACCGACGCCCAGATTGATGACGTTGATCTGGAACAACTACCAGGATACCAGCGCTCATGAATATCCGGGTACTTGGCTTCAGCGGCGGTATTGGCGGCACCGGCGGTACTACCTGCCTGCAACTAAACGAACGGGTGCTGATTGACGCGGGCTCGGGGCTGGCCGAGCTATCGCTGCCGGAGATGAAAGCAATCCGCCATGTGCTGCTGACGCATGCGCATATGGACCACATTTGTTTTCTACCTATGTTTCTGGCCAATATCATTGGTCAGCAGTCGGAGCCCGTTACTGTTTATGGCTCAGAGGATACCCTGGCGGTGCTTAACAAGCATTTGTTTAACTGGGAGATCTGGCCAGACTTTACCCGGCTGCCTGATGCCGCGAATCCCTGCGTGAAAATGCAGGCCATTACCGATGCCGATTTGTTGGCACTGGATGGCATGCTGATCCGCCCCTTTGTGGTTGATCATTCGGTCAGCACTTACGGTTATGCCGTACGCAAAGAGAACCGCCAGACAGTATTTACTGCCGATACAGGCTACGACCGTCGGCTGGTGACCCAACTGGACGCGCTGGGCCACATCGATGACCTTATTCTGGAGTGTTCGTTTCCCGATCATATGCAGCAGCTGGCGACTAGCTCCGGCCACCTGACGCCCCGGCTGGCGATGCAGCTGGTCGGTGAATTGGCGCAGCCGCCGGGCCAAATCTGGATCACCCATCTAAAACCTTCTTATGAAAACGAACTGCGACAGGCACTGGCTGGTGCTGCCGCTTCCAGGGACTGGAAAATCCTCGCAGATACTCCCGATTGAACAAAATTTAATCTGTACAAAAGTTGCGCAACTACAGTGTCTGGCCTAGCATTATGACAACAATAATAAGGACGGATTCTTACGATGACTATCCGCGATCTATTCCTACTCGGAAGCCTGTTATGTGTTGCTCCTGTCGGCGCTCAGAGCGCCTCTTCCACACAGGCATCAGCTGGTACTGAACTGGCGGAACTGCTGCGCACCACGCAAAACCAGTTGCAGAATGGCAACGCTGACGCCGCCCTGAGCGCCCTGCAGCAGGCAGAAGATATGTATGCCGGCATTGCCCGTTATGACTACTGGTACGGGGTGGTCGCCCTGCGCGCCGGCCAGCCGACCCTGGCCTCACTGGCGTTGGAGCGGGCTATTTTGTCCGACCCTGACCATGCCGGTGCCCGCCTTGAGCTCGCCGCTAGTTATCTGGCCCTCAATCGTCTGAATAAAGCTGAAGCAGAACTGGATTACCTGGCCCGCTATAATCCGCCCCCTTCGGCGCAGGAAGCCATCGCCCGCTATCGCACCGAAATCGCCGAACGCAGGCGCCGCGCCGAGGAAGGCTCCCATCTGGTGATGCTTAATCTCGACTACGGCTACGACAGCAACTACCTCAATTACCCCAGCAGTTTTGATTTGTTTGATAATACCTTCCTTGAAGGCCTGGCAATACTGGAAGCCGATGATACCCAGTTCGTAACCGGCCGCGGCGTCTGGTTCCATCAGCGCGACCTTGATGCCCGGCAGTTCGTTGAGTTTTCGGTAGCCGGCCAGGCCCGGGTCAATCAGGATGCTGAGGCCAGCGCCTTTGATACCACTATTTTGCAGGGCACCGCGGCTTACGGGCTGCGGCTGGACCCTAAAAATACCATCCGCTATGGTCTGGATCTTGGGCAGGTGTGGCTCGACGATGAAGACTTTCGTTCACACATCGGCCTGATGATTGGCTGGCAGCATAACTATGACCTGCAGCATACCTTTATTGCCAATCTGCGCGCCCGGGATTTTAATTTCGATGCCCGCCGTAATGATTACCGCGGTGCGCAACTTGAGCTCGAGTGGCAATACCAACTGCAATCCGACTTGCTACTGCGCTCGCGCTACGCGTTCGAAACCGAGCGGGTGAACAACAGCCCGACCCGCCCCGGCGGCGACGCGATGCGCAATTATCTGTCGGTGCAAGCCGATTATCAGGCTTCGGCCAGCCACCACTGGCTTGGCAGCCTGAACTATCACAACCTGCGCTACATGCAGGAGGGCTTTGCGATATTTAATCATGGGGTGGATGAACACCGTGATGATGACACCCTGACCACGCGCCTGGAATGGACTTATCTGATCACGCCACAATGGCGCACCGGGCTTTCCGGCCTCTACCGCGATCAAAGTTCAACGATCGACTTTTTCAATCTCGATCAGACTTTGGTGCAATGGACGGTGACTTATGTTTACTAATCGTATCTTCCATGCCTTTTGGATTACTTTACTGAGCCTCAGCCTGACGCTGATGAGCGTTACGGCGCACGCCAGCGAACTGGCCGCCCGGGTACTTTTTGTTTTTGGTGACGTTCGTATTGACCGCGAAGATGAGACCTTAACTGCCGCCCGCAATACTCAGGTGCTGGTGGGCGATCGCATCATTACTGCCGAAGGGGCCAGTGTTCAGTTGCGCTTTACCGACAACAGCCTGATCGCGCTGCGGCCTTCATCGGAATTTGTTATTCGCACCCACACCTATAACCCCGATGACCCGGCCAGCGGCGAGCAAAGCTCGGAACTCATCCGGGGCGGTTTTCGCGCTATAACCGGGGCTATGGGTGCTGCCACGCCATCGTCGGTGGAATTTGAAACACCCGTCGCCACTATGGGTATCCGCGGCACCGAACTGCGGGTAGTGCATGTGCCACCGGGTAGCGAAGACACATTCAACGATATCCCCGCGGGTAGTTACCTGCAGGTTGCAACAGGTCAGGTGGCTATGTCCAACAATGGCGGCGAGCAACTGGTAACTGCCGGCCAGAGCTTCTATGTGCCTGATGCAGAAACCCCGCCGCAAGCCCTGCCGGTTGACCCCGACCAGGTATTTGATGAGGAAACAGCGGCCGAAGAAAGCACAGGTGAAGACGAAGAAGCTGAACAAGCGCCGCAGCCAGTTACTCCCGCAGACACTGACAGCAGTGGCACCTCGCAGCCGACTAATGCGCCGGTGACACCACCGGAACAGGCCCAGGAGGATGCTGGCCAGCAGGAAGCGATAGAGGAAGCGGAAGAGCATCAGCCTGAACCCGAACCCGAACCCGAACCTGAACCTGAACCAGAACCTGAGCCGGATCCCGAATTGCCGCCTTATGGTTTTGACAGCAGTGCGTTTGGCTACCTGCAACAGACTGCACCGGTCAGCAGCACTTTTAACGACGCTGGCGAATTAACCGGCTTAACCACTGCTGCCTTTACCTTTACTGCCAATGACGGGGCTGAACCTGGCTTTGCTCAGCAACTGGAAGCCGCCGACTGGCATCCTGGCTCGGACAACCAGATTTACCAGGGCTTCTGGCAGGCTGGCGACTACGAGTTGACGCTGGATGCGTTTGCCATGCCGGACGCCAACAGTTTCCACTATTTGCTGGCTAACTATACTCTGGCCGATATCGCCGCACTGAACCAGCTGACGGAGCAGTATTATCAGCAGCAGAGCCTGCTGTTAAGCCTGCAACCGAACTACGGAGTACTATTTGAAGATGGCAGCGTAGCGGAATTCACCGCTGACAGCGCGCTACAAATCGATTTTGCCGCTGGTACCGTGACCGTCAGCTTACCCTTTACCTATGGTGACGACAGTGTTCACGAGTTACAGGGCAACGCCAGCTTCGCCGATATTTTTGCCGGCGCGATGACCCTGAGTGAGCTCGGTGATAACCCGATTGTCAGCGAAGCCCTATTGTACGGAACCTTCAGCGGCGACGCTGACTGGGGGCTTGATGGCTTCCTGGCAGGCCTGTACCTGCTGCTTGATGCCGATGGCAGCGAACTGGCGGGTTGGGGCACGTTGTTTTTCAGCAACGACTGCTGGTTCAACTTCCCGTGCCAGATCCTCGATACCGACTACCGCAGCCTGCAGCAACTGGAATGGACTAAGGGTGGCAGCATGAGCAGTCTGCCGGAACTAACATTATTCGCCGGAGCACCCGGCAGCTGGCTGCAGTCCACTGACAACGAGGTCACCGGTGCCCTGCTGGCACAGCAAGCCGATACCGCTGACGGCTCGTACCGTTTTCTGGGGCTTGATCTGGAAGGGCTGATTGGCGGTGACGCCGATCACCGGCTACTGCTTGAAACCGCTAACGGACCGCTGGAGATCTACTGGGGCTATTGGCAGCCGGGCAGCTACCAGATCCGGCTGCTGGAAGAAACCGAAACCGGTTACAGCTTTACTGACGTGCCGGGCGAGGCGAACTATCATTTCATCGCGGCCAGCGAACTGGCACCGACCACCCTGCCCGACAGCGGCGTGTTTAACTTTAGCCTGGCCGGCGGCACCGGCCTGATCGGCGATGACAGCCAGACCCAGGCCACCGCCACCGGCGGCCAGGTGATTGTCGACTTTACCAGCGCTCAGGTGCTGGTGATGCTGTTGTTTGACGTAGAGGGTGAAGAAGCCAGCTTGTCTGCGCTCAGTGATATTAATGCCTTGCTGAGTCAGTCGGATGGCGGATTAGAGCTCATGGGCGAAGGCTATTTCAGCGGTGGCGAGATCCTCGGCCAGTTCGTAGGCGGTGATTTTGACGCGCTGCTGGCGCTGCTCACAGCCTTTAGCGAAACCGAGAACTTCCGCGGCAGCCTGGTGTTCACCCAAGACCCACAGCTGGGCACTGCCATCGCCGAACTGGGTGTGCAGAACGGCGGCATGCTGGGCATGAACCAGACCCTGTCAATTCTCAGCGATGCGGACAATACCCGGGTGCTGACGTCACTGTTTGATGGTGAGGAGTTTATTCCGGCCAGCCAGCGCGGCGATCGGGGTACCATGCAATTAAGCTCGCTGTTTAACCTCGACGAGGACGATTTCTGGTTCACTGATGTTGATATCGAAACCGACGGGGATCCCATCGGCATACGGTTCGGTGCTTTTGCTCCCGGCAGCTATCAGTTAACTGACAGTAACGGCGCCACCGCCGATAGCCGCAGCCCTTACTACTTTGCGCTGACCGACTCGCTGACCCCGGAATCTGCCACCCAACCCGTAGGCGCCTGGATCTATGATCTGCACGTTGGCAGCCCGCTGGTCAGCCTGGATTCGGACAATACTTTTGGCTTTTCGGGCCAGGTGCTGGTGAATTTCGACAGTGGCGATGTGGGTTTTGCGCTGCAGCTGGCGAGCTTCGATGACGCAAGCGAGCAGTCGCTGGAAGGCGGTCTGTATGGCAGTACCAGTGTCGCTGAACTCTTCAGCGCTGAAGTAATCAGCCTGCTGGGGGCCGGCTATTTTGAAGGTGGCGGCGGCAGTTTATCGGCCACTTTCGCCGGTGACGATTTCGACGCCATTATCGCCATCTTAAGTGCGTACACTGCCGACGAACTGGAATACTACCAGGGCGCCGGCGTGTTTGTTCCTTATGAGCAACTGCTGGCCCTGCCTGATCTCGGTGAACAGTGGGCTAACGTTGGTCTGTTGGGTGGCAATGGCGAGCTGTTCTGGCAGGCTGAAGCAAGCCAGATTTTCGGTGCGCTTTATGAGGATGAGTACAGCGGAAATGTCGACGCCTTCATCACTCAGGTCAACAGTGTCGATTATGTCAGCACCCTGTCTGACCCCGATCGGGATCAATACGGCTATCGTGTGTATCTGCCAGGTAGTGAGCAGGAATCCGATGTATGGGTGCAGTGGACGATCTGGAACGCTGGTGACTACTACCTGCAGGAACGCGACGAGCAGGGCAATCTGACGCTGCTGGACAGCAACCAGCCGGCGATCCAGTTGCTGGCTTCTGAACTGACCCCGCTGTCAGCTACCCCGCCCAGTGACCAGCTCTATTTCAGCCTGTATCTTTCCGACGGCTTCTACGCTGAAGGCAGTGGCGACGAAGCGGGAGATTACTGGTATCTGGATGGCGCTGGCCTGATCGTTGATTTTGCTGACGACTCGGTATCGGTCTCGGTGCATTTCAGCCAGTGGATCGATGAACTGGTCAACCAGGGTAACCTGCAAGGCGAAACAACGGTGGCTGATTTGTTCAGTGGCGATGCCATCAATCTCACCGGCTATGACGCCTTCGAAGGTGGTGGCGGCCTGTTTTCGGGCCTGTTTGCCGGCCCTGAATATGAAGGTATTATCGCGCTGTTAAACGCCTGGACGGCCGAACGCCAGCAGGAACTATTCGGCATGATGGTGCTTTATCAGCGTCCGGTACAGACCCTGGCCGAGCTGGGCTGGACCAGCACTGGCGGCGTACTGTCTGCCAATGACGGGGTGCTTATTCAGTCGTCGCCGGAGGATGTGCTGCTGGCAGGTGACAGTTATGGTGGCGGCTACGACTCGGTCAACAATTACGATGACTTCTATTACGCCAGCATACTGCGCATTACCGCTGACGATTTCACTGTCAGTTCCAACACTGGATACAGCGGCTTCTTCGATCCCATAACTGTGCCCGGTGCCAGTCAGGATATTGAGGTACGCTGGGGCTATTGGGGCCAGCAGAGCTACAGTTTTGATGTGGCTGGCTATGACAGCGACAGTGTCTTCTGGCACCTCGGCGCCGATCACCTCACATCAGTAACCGCGCCGGTGCCGACGGGTACCGTCAGCTTTGATATCTACGCGGCCTACATGACCACCGAAGCGCAGAGTTACGCCGGCTACACCTATCTGGATGATGGTGGCCTGGCGGTTGATTTCGACGCCGGCAGTTTTGACCTGACCATGAGCTTCCGTCGCTACCTGGATGATGGCAGTGGGCAACCTGAGCTAGGCGACCTTTTTGGCACCGGCCTGGTGGCTGATTTGTTTGACAGTAATACTATCAGCCTGAGCGGCAGTGGCCTGTTTACAGCGGGTGGTGGTGAATTCAGTGGCCGCTTTATCGGCGAGGACTTTGACGGCGTGATGGGCTTGTTCCGCGGCTGGACGGCCAACGAAGCCCTGTACTCAGGAGCAGTTATCTTTAGCCGTGCTGATCTGGCTGCTGCCAACACAGAAGCAGACTGGGGCTACTGGGAAGTCGGTGACATCGCTGCTTCAGGTTATCAGCAAGCATTGCAACGGCCCGACCAGCTGCCGCCGGAAGTGCTGCTACAACAAAGTCTGCTGAACAATGAGCTGACTCAGCAGCAGGCGTTACAACAATCGCTGCAACGCCTGGCTGAAGATGCGGCTATCCCACGTCCGGGACAACCGCGCATCATTTTAGAGCCTTAACGCGGGGCCCTAGCTGGCCTGCCGCCGCAACTTGAACTGCCAGTAGGCGTAATAAACTGCTGGCAGTACTAACAGCGACAACAAAGGCGCCAGGATCATGCCGCCGATCATAGGCGCGGCAATACGTTGCATTACCTCACTACCGGTGCCATGGGTCAGCATGATAGGTAACAGGCCGGCGATAATGGTAATCACCGTCATCGCTTTGGGCCGTACCCGTAGCACCGCGCCTTCCATAACCGCCTCGTGCAGGGTCTGCTCATTACGCACTGTGCGATCCTGCCAGGCGTTATTCAGATACAGCAGCATCACTACGCCAAACTCAGCGGCCACGCCGGCCAGCGCAATCATCCCCACCATCACCGCAATCGACAGGTTAAAACCCAGATACCAGATGAACCAGAGGCTGCCAGCCAGTGCCAGCGGCAGCGTACCCATAATAAGTACCGCCTGTTTTACTGAGCGGAAGGTCAGATACAACAACACCAGAATGATTGCCAGTGTCAGCGGTATCACTTCCTTAAGTTTGGCACTCACCCGCTCCATCGACTCATACTGTCCGGACCAACTCAGGCTGTAACGCGGTGGCAGTTCATAGTCCGCCAGCAAAGGTTCGGCGGTGGTCAGGAATTCACCAATGGACATCTCCGGTAACACATCAATAAACACCCAGCCAGTTGGCCGCGCGTTCTCGCTACGGATCATGCCCGGGCCTTCCACCACTTCGATGGTGGCCACCTGTTCCAGCGTCATCCAGGCACCGGAACTGCTGATCACCGGCAGCGTGCGGATACTCTCAACGTGATCGCGCTGTGCCCGCGGGTAACGCAGGGTGATCGGATAACGCTCAGTGCCCTCAACCGTCTCATCAATCATAGCGCCACCAATGGCGTACTGAATAATGCGCTGGATGTCGGCTTGCTGAATACCGTAACGGGCCGCTTTAGCTAAATCCGGACGGATCTCAATATAACGCCCCGATGCGGGCCGCTCAGCAAACACTGATGCCACTCCCGGTGCTTCTGCCAGCCGTTGCTCAAGCTCCGCACCAATACGCTGAATTTCAGCCAGATCCGGCCCGGCGATTTTTAGCCCAAGCGGGGTTTTCAGGCCGGTCGAGAGCATATCAATACGGGTTTTGATGGGTTGCACCCAGGCATTGGTGATACCCGGCACCCGCACCGTAGCATCCAGTTCAGCGATGATATCCTGCAGGGTAACGCCTTCGCGCCACTCGCTTTCGGGTTTCAGCTGAATAGTGGTTTCGAGCATGGTCAGCGGCGCCGGATCCGTCGCGGTATCCGCACGACCGGTTTTGCCGAATACCCGTTTAACCTCGGGCACCTGCATGATCAGCCGATCGGTCCGCTGCAGCAGCTCACCCACGGCCGCGGGGCTGATGCCCGGCATGGTGGTAGGCATGTAAAGCAAATCGCCCTCCTGCATCGCCGGCATAAACTCAGTGCCCAGTTTGGAATAAGGGTAAAAGCTACTGACGGCAACCAGTATTGCCACCACCACGGTGGATTTCGGGAACTTCAGCACCAGCGTCAGTACCGGCCGGTATAGCCAGATCAAAAAGCGGGTCAGCGGGTTGCGCTGCTCACTGATGATTTTGCCGCGCACGAAGAAGCCCATCAGCACCGGCACCAGAGTAATCGACAACAGCGCCGCGGCCGCCATGGCAAAGGTCTTGGTGTAGGCCAGCGGACTGAACAGGCGCCCTTCCTGATCTTCCAGCGCGAATACCGGAATAAAGCTTAAGGTAATAATCAGCAGGGATAAGAACAGCGCCGGCCCGACTTCACTGGTGGCTTTCGCAATCAGCTGCCAGTGCACCGCGCCCTTGGGTTCAGTGCCATGCTTTTCCCGATACTGCTCAAGGTGTTTATGGGCGTTTTCCACCATAACGATAGCGGCATCCACCAGCGCGCCGATGGCAATGGCGATACCGCCCAGGCTCATGATGTTGGCGTTAATGCCGAGATAGCGCATCACCATAAAACTCATTAGTACCGCCAATGGCAGAGTAATAATGGCGACCAGCGCCGAGCGCACGTGCAACAGGAACAAAATAGTGACCAGCGCCACCAGGCCCATTTCTTCAATCAGCTTTTCGGTCAGGTTGTCCACCGCGCGGTTGATCAAATCTGAGCGGTCATAAGTTGGTACGATTTCAACCCCGGCCGGTAAGCCCTGCTGCAGCCCTTTGAGCTTTTCCTTTACCCGCTCGATGGTGGCCAGGGCGTTTTCGCCGTGGCGCATCACCACGATACCGCCGACGACTTCGCCTTCACCGTTCAGCTCAGCGATACCACGCCGGCTTTCCGGGCCGCGCCTTACATGGGCCACATCATCCAGGGTAATGGCGGCTCCGGCCTCGCTGCGCACCGGCAGCGGTAAGGTCCGTAGATCCTCGAGCGACTGAATGTACCCCGTGCCGCGCACCATGTACTCAGCCTCAGCCATTTCGACTATGCCACCGCCCACTTCGCGGTTGGCATCAGTAATGCTTTGCTGAATCTGCTCCAGGGTCAGGCCATAGGCTTGCATGCGAGCAGGATCAACCACCACCTGGTAGGCCTGCACCATGCCTCCGACGGTGGCCACTTCGGACACCCCGGCCACACTTTGCAGTTCCTGCTTCAGGAACCAGTTCTGCAGGCTGGTCAGCTCGCCCAGGTTATGTTCGCCGCTGCGATCCACCAGCGCGTACTGAAACACCCAGCCAACGCCGCTGGCATCAGGCCCCAACGAGGGCGTTACGCCAGCCGGCAAGCGATCACTGGCCTGGTTCAGGTACTCGAGGACCCGGCTGCGGGCCCAGTAAATATCGGTACCATCTTCGAACAGGATATACAGATAGGAGTCGCCGAAAAACGAGTAGCCACGTACCTGGGTAGAACCTGGTACTGACAGCATCAGGTTGGCCAGCGGCCAGGTCACCTGCTCTTCCACCAGTTGTGGTGCCTGCCCCGGGTACGGGGTTTTGACGATCACCTGCACATCAGACAAATCCGGGATGGCGTCCAGCGGGGTATTCATCATCGCCCGCCAGCCCATCCAGGCCGCCAGAATAGCGGCGATGATCACCAGCATACGGTTTGCCAGCGACCAGGTAATGATCTTAGTGAGCATGAGCATCTCCCGCAGGCTGCGGCTGACGCAGACGGCTGCCACGCAGGCTGGCTTCAGAATCCAGCAGGAACTGGCCTGAAGTGACCACTTTCTCACCGGCGCTCAGGCCGTGCAGGACTTCCGCCTGATCACCAACAATCAGGCCAACATGCACATCACGTTGTTCAAAACTCTGATCCGGTCGTTGCACGATCACACGGTTTTTCTCACCTATGATGATCAGGCTTTCCAGTGGCACCGTCAGTACCTCGCGTTTCGGGCCGCCATAGAGTTCGACATTAGCCTGCATACCAACCAGCAGGTTCGACTGGTCGCTCTCTTTCGGCAGTTTAATGCGGACCCGCTGGGTGCGGGCGACGGGATCCAATTCCGGGTAGATGTAATCCACTTCGGTTTCGTATTCATGGAGACCGGCTTGCGCCAGCGTGACATCCACCGGTGCCTGTACGTCCAGCCAGCTGCTGTAGCGCTCAGGTACATCCGCGATCAGCCACATGCTGTTATCCGCAGTGATGGTCATCACTTCGGTGCCGGGCTCAACATACATGCCCTCAGCCACACCCAGTGCGGTTACCGTGCCGCTCTGTGGCGCGTACACCGCAACCTCGTACATGAGTTCTTTGGTGTCCTGCAGGGTTTTGATCTGCGCGTCGTTCATGCCCAGTAGCTTCAGCCGCAATTTGCCATCGCGGATCAGCCGTTCACGCTGGATCTTGTTGACCGCACTGATGGCATCAAGGGTTTGCAGAAAGTCCTGCTGAGCCACCACTAAGTCGCGACTATAGATTTCATACAGCTTGTCGCCCTTATTTACCCGCTCGCCAACACTGCGTACGTTCAGCGCTTCAAGCCAGCCCGGCGCACGTGGATGCACATGTATGCGGGCATTATCATTCCACTGCACTGTGGCTATGGTGGCGTAATAGCGCCAGAGCGTATCGTAATCGACCATCGCTGTGGTGATGCCCAGATTCTGCTGCATCTGCCCGCTGACCTCGACACTAATCTCTTCCACCATCACCTGTGGCTCCAGATCCATGCCACAGATCGGGCAGTTGCCCGGCTCATCACGCACAATGTGGCTATGCATAGGGCAAACATACTGGATGCTTTCTTCGGTTTCTACCACGATATCTTCATGGTCATGTACATGGGTCAGATCCTGCGAGACAGCCGGAAAAACGGCCAGCTGCAAGGCCAACAGGGCAACTAATAAATAGCGGTGTATCATACAAAACTCCTGCAAAAATAAACTACGGCTATCAGGCGATAGCGGAACCAATTAGCTTATTGCAGGGAGTGGGGGGCGATCCTGACGTTCGAGTCGGTGTAACAGGGAAGTAATTTCAGCCGGCCAATGTGCCTGCTCAGCCAGATTGGAGTGCAGTAAACGCGCTGTCATCAGCCCGGAGGCGGATGAACTGCAGTGATGCTGACAATCGGTGCAATTCGGTTCGCAGTCCTGATGCTGCATTTGCGCAGGCGTCATCATGCTCTGTTCATCACAACAGTCGTGGACATCCGCAGCAGCGCTCTGATGATGGGCCTGATCGGCAGCAACAGCCTGTGCCGGGGCCGCAAGCGGCCCCAGCATCAGACTTACTATGATCAGCATCAGAAATGTTTTCATAGGCTCAGTATACGCAATTTATTACCAGATAGTCACGCGTTCTTCTGGTGGTAAATACAATTCATCACCAGGTTTGACATCAAAGGCTTCATAAAATGCCGGGATATTCACCACGGTACCGTTTACCCGGTAGTCCGCTGGCGCATGTGGATCACTTAACACCTGGTTACGGACATACTCGTCCCGGGCCTTGTTCTTCCATACCTGGGCCCAGCCAAGGAACACCCGCTGTTCACCGGTAAAGCCGTCCATCACTGGTGCTGATTCATCACCCAGCGACTCTTTATAAGCACGGTAAGCGATAGTCAGGCCCGCCAGATCGCCGATGTTCTCACCTAAAGTCAGCTTGCCGTTGATGAACACATCATCGATGACTTCATAGCCGTCATACTGTGCTGCCAGCTTGCCACCGCGCTCATCAAAGGCGTTACGGTCTTCCTCGGTCCACCAGCTACGCAGGTTGCCTTCACCATCATATTTCGAGCCCTGGTCATCAAAGCCATGACCCAGTTCGTGTCCTATGACCGCACCGATGCCACCGTAGTTCACCGCGTCTTCAGCGTTCATGTTGAAAAACGGCGGCTGCAGAATACCAGCCGGGAATACGATTTCGTTACGCACCGGACTGTAATAGGCGTTAACCGTCTGTGGCGTCATGCCCCAGTCTTCTTCATCTACCGGCTTACCGATTTTGCTGACGTTTTCTTCGTAGTCAAAAGCTCTGGAGCGCTTGTAGTTACCGACCAGATCATCAGCCGCCACCACCAGCGCCGAGTAATCACGCCACTCGCTCGGGTAACCGATAAAAGGGGTAAACTTACTCAGCTTTTCCTGCGCTTTCTGTTTAGTCTCATCCGTCATCCACTCCAGATCCTTAATGGACTCACCGTAAGCGACAATCAGGTTATCAACCAGCTCTTCCATGCGGGCTTTGGCTTCCGGCGGGAAGTATTCAGCCACATAGACCTGCCCCAGCACTTCGCCTAAGGCATTATCGGTGGCGGAAACGCCACGCTTCCAGCGCTCTTCCTGCTCCGGCGTGCCCTGCAGCACCGCACCGTAGAAAGCAAAGCGGCGGTCGTTGATTTCTTCAGTCAGCGCGCTCGAGAAGCGATCCACTAACTTCAGGGTCATGTAGTGCTTCCAGGTTTCCAGTGGCACATTGTCAAACAACTCGCCAAAGGCGTTGAAGTAAGACGGCTGACGCACGATTGCGGCATCAGCTACAGCGATTCCGGCCGGTTCGGCAAAGGCGGCGAAATCAAAGCTGCCAAACAGATCCTGTAACTCTGCAGTGGTGTGTTTGTTGTAGGTTTTATCCGCATTACGGCTTTCCACGCGGCTCCACTGGATTTCCGCCAGTTTGGTTTCCAGGTCAACAATGGCTTCGGCCGCAGCTTCGGTATCGCTATAGCCAACCAGCGCCAGCATGTCGGCAATATAGTCCTGATACTGGGCGCGGATTTCGTTAAATTTCTCTTCGTCTTTCAGGTAGTAATCACGATCCGGCAGACCCAGGCCTGACTGTGACATGTACATGGCATTGATTTCAGGATCTTTGGCATCGGGATATACGTAAAAGCCGAACGGATTGCTGACACCCATGCGGGCATGGGTAGCCATGTGGATTGCCGCGTCGGTATGGTTATCCAGTACCGCAATGGCTTCCAGATCACCGGCAATCGGGGTGATGCCGAGGCTGTTCAGCCGCTCAACATCCATAAAGCTGTTGTAGAAGTTACCGATTTTGGCTTCGTTACTGCGTGGCTCAGGGTTGCTGGCCGCCGCGGTTTCGATAATCTTGCGCAGGCGTTCCTGATTTTCGTCACGCAACTCATGGAACGAGCCGATACGTGATTTATCTGCTGGCAGTTCAGTGCGCTCGTACCAGCCGCCGTTAACAAACGTAAAGAGATCGTCCTGGGGACGCACTTCGGTATTAAAATCTGCCAGTTTCAGGCCCGACGTCAGCTGCTTTTGTTCTTGTTGTTGTTCTGCTGTCTGCGTCTGTTCGCTCTGCTGGGGTGAGCAGGCGGCGACACCAAGTGCCAGCGCTACGCTCAGTGCTAAAGTGGATACTTTATTCATGTATGAGTTTCCGTTGTAATAATAAATTTATACGCATTATGACCATACTTGATCGCTACCGCGCAGACAATAAAAAACCGGTCATTGCGCCGCAATGACCGGTTGATTCGTCGCCTTTAGCAATAAAGCCGCAGGTTTATTTCTTTTTAACCGCTTTCTTGTTCGGTAAGTCAGTAATTGAGCCTTCGTAGACTTCCGCGGCCAGACCAACTGACTCGTGCAGCGTTGGGTGGGCGTGGATGGTCAGGGCGATGTCTTCAGCATCACAGCCCATTTCGATAGCCAGGCAGATTTCACCCATCAGCTCACCACCGTTAGAACCTACGACAGCGCCGCCGATAATGCGGTTGTTTTTATCAAACAACAGCTTGGTCATGCCGTCGGTAGAGCCCTGCGCAATGGCGCGGCCTGAAGCCGACCATGGGAATACTGCGGTGTGGTACTCAATGCCCTGCTCTTTGGCTTCTTTCTCGGTCACACCGGCCCATGCAACTTCCGGATCCGTATAGGCAATTGAAGGAATCACTTTCGGGTCAAAATAGTGCTTCTTACCGGCGATAACTTCAGCAGCGACATGGCCTTCATGAGTACCTTTATGCGCCAGCATTGGCTGACCGACTACGTCGCCAATAGCGAAGATGTGCTTGGCACTGGTACGCATCTGCTTGTCGACTTCGATAAAGCCACGGTCACTAACCTTCACACCGGCGTTTTCGGCACCGATTTTCTTACCGTTCGGTGAACGGCCTACCGCTACCAATACCGCGTCGTAACGCACTGGTTTTTCCGGCGCATCTTTGCCTTCAAAGGTCACGTGCACGCCGTCTTTCTTGGCTTCAACTTTAGTGGCCTTGGTATTCAGCCAGATATTGTCAAAGCGCTTGCTGGCGGTTTTCATGAAGGCTTTCATGATGTCTTTGTCAGCCGGCGGGATCAGCTGATCAGTCATCTCGACCACATCAACTTTGGCACCCAGTGAGCTGTACACGTTACCCATTTCGAGGCCGATGATGCCACCGCCCAGCAGTAACATGCGGTCTGGAATGAAGCGCAGTTCCAGCGCCGCGGTTGAGTCCCAGATACGCTCGTCTTCATGTGGCACAAATGGCAGTTTGATCGACTCAGAGCCCACTGCGATAATGGCGTTCTTGAAGTTTACCTTGGTGTCGCCGTCGTCGCCTTTTACGGTGATGCAGGTGTCACTGGTGAACTCGCCATAGCCATTAACCACTTTGACTTTACGCATCTTCGACATCTGATCCAGGCCACCGGTCAGCTGACCGACGACTTTCTCTTTGTGCTTACGCATCTGGTCGAGGTCGATTTTCGGATCACCGAAATCTACGCCTTCGCTTTTCATATGCTTGGCATCGTCAATGTGCTTGGCAATGTGCAGCAGGGCTTTGGACGGGATACAACCAACGTTCAGACACACACCACCTAAGGTGCTGTAGCGCTCAATCAGGACAGTGTCCAGGCCTAAGTCGGCAGCGCGGAACGCCGCAGAGTATCCACCAGGACCAGAACCAAGTACCACTACCTCGGCGTTAATTTCTTTGCTCATGACGACCTCTTTTATTCGTTCAAATCGGGGCTAAAATGCGATGGGCCGCATTATAACAGCCCCATCGCTAATTGTTTACTTTACAGCACAAGTTTCCGTATATCGGACAGCACATTGCTCAGGTAGACGCTGAACCGCGCCGCCAGCGCGCCGTCGATAACGCGGTGATCGTAAGACAAGCTCAACGGCAGGATCAGCCGTGGCTCAAACTCATCACCGTTCCACTTCGGCTTCATCTCGCTTTTTGAGACACCGAGAATAGCCACATCAGGCGCGTTTACAATCGGCGTGAAGGCCGTTCCGCCAATGCCACCAAGGCTGGAAATCGAGAAGCAGCCGCCCTGCATGTCCTGGGTTTTCAGCTTGCCGTCACGCGCCCGCGAACTGATATCAGCCAGCTCATCGGATAACGCATAAATGCCTTTTTTATCAACATCGCGGACTACCGGAACCACCAGACCATTTGGCGTATCCACCGCAATACCAAGGTGGATGTACTTCTTCATGATCAGGTGCTCGCCGTCTTCGGCCAGGGACGAATTGAACTGCGGGTATTCCTGCAGCGCTTTGGCCACGGCTTTCATGATAAACACCAGCGGGGTGATCTTGATGCCGTCTTTTTTCTTGGCCTGGGCTTCGTTCTCGCTCTTGCGGAATGCTTCCAGCTCAGTGATATCGGCTTCATCAAACTGTGTCACATGCGGGATAGTTACCCAGTTGCGATGCAGGTTGGGGCCGGAGATCTTCTGAATCCGGGTCAGTGGCACTTCCTCAATTTCACCAAACTTGCTGAAATCAACTTTCGGTGGCGCAATCACCTGCAGGCCACCTGCACCCTTGGCGGAGCTGCCGCCAGTTGCTTTCGGCCGTGACAGTTCGTATTTGACGTAATCCTGCACATCTTCTTTGAGGATACGATCTTTGCGACCCGAGCCTTCGACCTGGTTCAGATCAACCCCAAATTCACGGGCCAGCCGCCGTACCGCAGGCGAAGCGTAGGCCAGGCCTTCGGCTTTTTGCTTGCGGTCCATCGGATGGTCAGGAACCGGCGGCTTACGGATACCCATAGCTTCGTCAGGCGAAAACTCGGGCTCGTTCTGATCATAAGCTTTGCCGCGCTGCTGGGATTTATCCCGGCGATCCGACTTGTCGTATTCTTTGTCTTTGCTTTCGTCAGATTTCTCTTTCTTCGGTTCTTCTTTCTTGTCTTCTTTCTTCTCTTCTTTCTTCTCTGACTTCTTGTCAGCGCTCTTGATCTTAAGCTTGAGGATCAGTGAGCCTTCTTTGACCTTGTCACCCACGCTGACTTCCAGCGATTCCACCACGCCAGCTTCAGGGCTGGGCACGTCCATGGTCGCTTTATCGGTTTCCAGCGTGATCAGGCCGTCTTCTTTGCTGATTTCATCACCTTCACTGACCAGCACTTCAATAATTTCGACTTCGTCAGCTTCGCCAATATCCGGCACCTTGACTTCGATGACTTTGCTTTCACCTTCGTCTTCATCTGAAGACTCGGTTTCAGCAGCACGCTCTTTGTGCTCTTTTTCGTCTTCTTCGTCCTGATCGTCGTCAGACGCTTCGTCTTCCGACTCGTCTTTCTCTTCGTCTTTTTGTTCGTCTTCGTCCTCGTCATCAGCCTTATCATCGCCGGCTGCTTCGAACATGGCGATCAGATCGCCTTCACTGATCTTGTCGCCAGTTTTTACTTTGAGTTCGGCCACTTTGCCAGCGAAAGGCGCCGGAATGTCCATCGACGCCTTGTCACTCTCGACAGTGATCATGGCGTCTTCCTGTTCCAACTGGTCGCCTTCGCTGACCAGGATCTCAATGACTTCGACTTCTTCGCCGCCCAAATCGGGGGCCAGCACTTCTTTTAAATCTGCCATGGTTGCCTCCGCTCCCGTCGCTTATGCGTACAGTGGGTTGAGTTTATCGGTGTCGATATCGAAATCTTTAATGGCTTTAGCGACCACTTTCTTATCGATATCCCCGGCTTTAGCCAGTTCGCTCAGTGCTGCCACCACAATGTACTGCGGGTTCACCTCAAAGTGACGACGCAGGTTCTC
>CAYWXF010000021.1:0-9887 GCA_964462025.1 uncultured Pseudomonas sp.
GGGATCGGACAGACGCTGACGAACTCGGACCCGGCCGGTACCTGAGCCTGGGCGACACCACTGCTGCCAATAAGCAACAAAGCCCCCCAGTTATATCGCCGAAAAAATTTGCGCATTTATTATAATACCTGATTTTGTCCTTAACCTTGTGCAAGGTATGATAAAGCAATTTTTGCTGGCCTGCCATTTGCGCGGCTGTGGTTTTTACGAATTAAAGGAACCGCCTTGGAAAATCAACGAGAACTTGCGCTTCAGGCATGGTGTGAAGCGGTAACCGGTCACACTGGAAGTCGCCTTGAAGCGGTTTCGGGCGACGCGAGTTTCCGCCGTTATTTTCGCATCAGCGACGGCAACCGCACGCTGATCGCGGTGGATGCGCCGCCGCCTCAGGAGTCCTTACAGCCCTTTATGGCGATTGCCGAAGCTTACCGCGACGCCGGCGTGGCGGTACCCGAGGTGATCGCTTACGACGAAGCCCAGGGCTTCATGCTACTCAGTGATCTGGGTTCGGTACTGCTGCTCAGCGAGCTGACCAATGCCAGTATGAAAAGCTGGTACCAGCAGGCGCTGATGGATCTGCCTGCCATAATGGGTGTAACCGCTACCACCCAGGGCTCGCTGCCGGCCTATGACGAAGCTTTGCTGCGCCGTGAACTGAGTTTGTTTCACGACTGGCTGATTGAGCGGCATCTGGGGCTGCGCCTGAATGACAGTCAGCAGCTTATCTGGCGTTCGTTTTGCGATGCCCTGGTGGCTAATGCACTGGAGCAACCGCAGGTGGGTGTGCATCGCGACTATCATGCGCGAAATATCATGGTCACCGACGACCAGCAACTGGCCTATATCGATTTTCAGGACGCCGTTAAGGGACCGGTCACTTACGATGCTGTCAGCCTGCTACGCGACTGTTACATACGCTGGCCGCAAAAGCGGGTCAGCGATCTGTCGGCCTCGTTATTTAATGAACTGCAGCGGCAGGATGTCATTGACGCAGGTGTGAGCCTGACGCAGTGGCAGCGCTGGTTTGATCTTATGGGCCTGCAACGGCATACCAAAGCCGCCGGTATTTTTGCCCGGCTGTATCATCGCGATGGCAAGAGTGGCTATCTGCAGGATGTACCACGCACGGTCAGTTACCTGCATGATGTGGCCGCTGCTTATCCTGAGTTTGATGACTACCGGCTGTGGCTGGCCAATACGGTTATGCCGGCGCTGGAGGGAGCCCGCTGATGCGAGCCATGATCCTGGCTGCAGGGCGCGGTCAGCGCATGCGACCGTTAACCGACCAGCTGCCCAAGCCTTTGCTAAGCGTGGCCGGTCAGCCGCTGATTGTTCATCACCTGCGTAAGCTGGCTGCTATCGGCGTCCGCGACGTTGTTATCAACCATGCCTGGCTGGGCGATAAAATCGAAGCCTGTCTTGGCGACGGTAGTCAGTTCGGCCTGGCGATCCGTTATTCACCCGAGCCCAGTGGCGGACTGGAAACGGCGGGTGGTATCATCCGCGCATTACCTTTGCTGGGCGATGACCCGTTCTGGGTTATCAACGGCGATATCTTTACCGACCTGGATTTTGCCGAATTGCCAGCGCGCCTGCCGGTCGGGCGGACTGCTCACTTGCTGATGGTGGCAAATCCCGAGCACCATCCGGCGGGGGATTTCGCGATCAGCGACGGGCTTCTGCAGCAGCGGCAGAGCGGCCAGCAAAGCTACACCTTCAGCGGTATAGGGCTTTACCATCCGGCCTTTTTTGCTGACTATAAAGCCGGCGAATCGCGGATACTGGCCCTGCGGCCGTTAATCGAAAAAGCTATAGCGCAGCAGCAGATACAGGCTGATGTGATGGCGGCGGACTGGACCGATGTCGGCACACCCGAGCGCTTGCGGCAATTACAGGAGAAAGCATGATTTGGGGAAAAGTTTTAGGCGCATTATTTGGTTTTCTGATGCTGCGCATACCCGGCATTTTTATCGGCCTGCTGATTGGCCACTGGTTTGATCATGCGCTGAAGCATGCGGCTGGCGGGCCCGGTACTCAGGGCGGCCATCAGCAGCAATTCAGTACCACCTTGTTTGCCGTGTTAGGCCATCTGGCCAAAGCCAAAGGTCGGGTTACCGAGCAGGACATTGGTTATGTGCAGGCGTTGATGAGTCATCTGCAGTTGTCCGGTGACGGCCTTACCCAGGCTCAGGAAGCCTTTCGCGATGGCAAGCGAAGCGATTACCCACTCACTGAGCGGGTGCAGAAATTCCGCCGGCAGTTCGCCTGGCGCCGCGATATTTTGCAGTTCTTTATTGAGCAGGTGCTGGTGGTGGCGCTGCATGACGGTCAGCTGGATCAGGCTGAATACGATGTGCTGTTGCAGATCACCCGTGCGCTGGGCTTCAACCGCGCGCAACTGGATAACTGGCTGCGGATGGCCCAGGCTGGCCAGCGCTTTCGAGGTGGTGCCCACAGTGGAGGCAGCGCGGCAGATCGTGCCAGTCAGCTGGACAACGCATACGCGGTGCTGGGGGTTGAACGGTCAGCCGGCGCGGCAGAAGTTAAAAAGGCCTACCGCAAGCTGATGAGCAAGCATCACCCGGATAAACTGGCGGCCCAGGGGCTGCCTCCGGAAATGCGCGAATCGGCGCAGAAGAAAGCACAGGAAATTCAGGCTGCGTATGAGCTGATCAAAAGTCAGCTGGACAGTCAAACGACATAAGCTCGGCGCTGGAGGGATGGCTGAAGCGGATGCGCTGCGCATGCAGCAACAAGCGGTCAGCAGCGGTAAAAGCCGCCCCCTCAGCGTAAAACTTATCGCCCAGGATCGGATTGCCCAGCAACTGCATGTGTACCCGCAGTTGATGGGAACGCCCGGTAACCGGGGTTAACTCGACATCGGCAAACTGCTCATGCTGGCGCAGTACCCGGTAGTGAGTCAGTGCATGGCGCCCTTCAGCCCGATCCACCATTTGCCGCGGCCGGTTCGGCCAGTCACAGCGCAACGGCGCGTCCACCGACCCCGATTGAGCCGGGAGCTGACCCCAGACTCTGGCCCGGTAGCTTTTCTCTACGACGCGCTTTTCAAACTGCCGTTGCAGCGCTGCCTGCGCCGTTTTGTGCAGGGCGAACACCAGCAGCCCTGACGTGGCCATATCCAGCCGGTGCACCACGCGACTAGTCGGCAGTACCCGCACCAGCCGGCTCCAGGCCGAATCATAATGCTCCGGTGCCTTGCCGGGCACGCTGAGCAAGCCGCTGGGCTTATTGATCACGACAATGTCGTCATCGCGGTGTAGAATCACCAGCCAGGGATCGACCGGTGGGTGGTAAGCGATGAGCGTCATTGGGGCAGATTGATCATGATACGCACCGAATCAAGCTGTAATACCGGCTGTTCAGCTGCCTGCAACAGGGCCTCTTTGCGCTGCAGTATCGCTTCGATCTCGCTGTCGCGCACCATGGGATTACGCTGTTGCAGTTCCAGCAGCCGGCGATGTTCGGCATCCAGCCGCGCAGCAATGCGCTGGCGCGCTTCATCGAGCAATTGCTGCTGCAGGCTTTCCGCCGGCGGCCAGGCTTGTTTAATGGCGCGCTGCGCTGCCTGACGCAGTTCACGAAGAATCAATCGGCTTTGCTTTTTATCAATAAACTGCAACTGATTATCCAGCGCCCCGGCTTTAACTTTATCGGTCAGGTCGCGCCCCTGGCTGTCCAGCAATACCCGAATTGACTGGCGCGGATAAAACTCCTGCATAACCAGATCTGCCGGCGCCAACGCTGCGCTGCTAAAGCCCAGCTCAATAAACCAGGCGCCGGTTGGCAGGGCGCGATTCTGCAGCATGGCTACGCAAGTGCTGCCATAGGAGTCGGCGGTCAGCAGTTCCAGTGCCTGCTGCACCAGCGGATGGTCCCAGCTGAGAAATTCGACATCTTCATGCACCAGCGCATAGCTGCGGTCAAAAGTCACCGTGATACCTTCGTCGGGTAAACCGGGCAGACTTACGCGCATGTGTTCGGTAGGCCGCAACCAGCCGCTGTCGTCGTTCAGCAGATCAAAATCGATACCAAAACGTGCCCAGAAGTCCTGCATGAAACTGGCAAGCTCCTTCTTATCATTCAGTGACTCAATGGTTTCAATCAGTGCCGCGGCGGCCCGTGGACGGAATGCGTTCAGTTCCTGCAACCGATCGCGGCCAGCGGCAACCTCGGCGCGCAGCCGCTCAGCCTCAGCTTCGGTTGCTTCTGCCAGCTCAGTCAGCAGCGGTTCGGCCTCGGCCGGCGCATCGAGCAGTGGTTGCAGATCACCGGCGAAGCGATCATAAAGTAACGAGCCGATGGCGTTGGTGCGGGTAAAGGCGCCCATACTCTCATACCATGCAAACAGCACCGCCTCGACACTGTCTTCGACCACCGGCACATGAATCTCGATGTCATGTTGCTGACCCAGCCGGTCGAGCCGGCCAATCCGCTGCTCGAGTAAGTCCGGGTGGCGTGGCAGATCAAACAGGATCAGGTGCTGCGCAAACTGGAAGTTACGCCCTTCGCTGCCGATTTCTGAACAAATCAATAGCGGACAGCCATCTTCCGGGCTGGCGAAATAGGCGGCAGCGCGATCCCGCTCCAACAGCGACAACTGATCATGGAACACCGCAGCGTGGATGCCGGTTTTCAGGCGCAGTTGCTCAGCCAGTTGCAGCACGGTTTCGGTTTGACGACAGATCAGAATAAATTTGGTATTGCGGTGGGTTTTCAGTAAATCGATCAGCCAGTCGGTTTTGGCCGCAAGCGCATCGGCAACATCTGTCAGCGGGTAGTGTTTGAGCTGGCGCTGTGGGAAACCACCGACATGAGCCCTGGAATTACGGAACATCACACGGCCGGTACCGTGCTGATCGAGCAACTTGTCGAGCAATTTATGGGCACCGGCTTGTGCCAGCGCATTGGCCAGTGGCGTTAATTGCCGGTAGCCTTCCTGTTCCTGCTGAAACTGGTCAAAGTCCGTAAAGCGATCCGGATCCAATAACTGCAGCCGGGCAAAATGCGCTTCAGGGCCTGCCTGCTCGGGCGTCGCCGTGAGTAGCAGCACCGCCGGAACAACCTCAGTCAACTGGCGCAGAAAGCCAAATTCACTCTGGCTGGGAGCAAGCTGATGCACTTCATCAACAACCAGTAAATCCCAGCTGACCTCCAGCAACTCGTGGCTCCAGAACGGATGGTTCAGCAGCGATTGTGGTATCACGACCTGTTGCTCGGTACTGAAAACCGACTGCGTATCCAGCGCCGCCTGTTCACAGCGCTCGCGGTCAAACAAACTAAAGCGCAGCGCAAACCGGCGTTGCAGTTCAACCAGCCATTGATGCACCAGGCTATCGGGCACCACCACCAGAATGCGCTGTGAGCGGCCGGTCAGTAACCGGCGCTGCATGATCAGGCCGGCTTCAATGGTTTTACCTAAACCCACCTCATCCGCCAGCAACACCCGCGGCTGGTAGCGATCGGCGACACTGGCAGCGATATACAACTGGTGCGGCAGCAGATCAGCGCGAGCTCCGAGCAACCCGGCCACCGGACTTTGCTGCCAACGCCGGGATAGCTGCTGGGCTTGCTGGCGCAGACGGTACATGTCCAGGCGATCGGCTTTACCGGCTAACAGCCGGGTCAACGGATGGTTAGTGGCAACCTGCGCTGCCAGCTGGGCCTCAGGGACTTCAACCGCTTCACCGGTATCTTCACGGGTTCCCTGATATGAATAAACACCGTTATCAAGCACCGGCTGTTCCACATGAAAGTACCAGCCTTCGGCATGCTGACCACGCTCGTCCGCAAGCAACTGATAGCGCGCCAGGGGAGCGTCTGTTGCGGCGTAATGCCTGATCTCGCCGGTGGCTGGGAACATCAGCGTAACTGACCGGCCCTCTAACTGAGTAACCAGACCCAGGCCTTGTTCAAGTTCACTCTCGCTCAACCAGCGCTGGCCGGCAGTAAAAAGGGGTGATGCTGCACGTTCATTCATCAAAATAGAGCCCGTTGTGCTTGCTTAAATGGTTGAATAATAATGAGGGCGCACATGGTAGCGAAAAAATATTTAATGTTCACACCCTTTTCACGAAATCTGCGCTAGTCTAATAACAGTAAGGCAAGTGCATAACAACAATAGAACATCACTGCTGCTGAGGTCCCGCATGACAGAGAAACATCGGAAGTACTACCTGCTTGATACCAACATCCTGCTGCATGAACCACTCGCTTTTTTAAACTTTGATGAACACAACGTTATTATCCCCATGGTCGTGCTCGAAGAGCTCGATAATATTAAAGACCGCCATAAAGACGTTAGCCGCGAAGCACGGGTTGCTATCCGCTCGCTGGAAAACGCGCTAAAAGATGCCACGCCTGAAGAAATATTAGCAGGTGTTCCGCTGACGCGCGTACAAGGAAACCATCAGGCCGAGGGTCGACTGGCGATTTATCCTGACTACCAGTTAAAACAAACTGACTCAGCGCTTAATCTTTCGGAAAACGATCACCGCATTATTCAGGCCGCGCTGGAACTGCAAAAAAGTAAGAACGGCGAGAAAGTGGTGCTGGTCACCAAGGACATCAACATGCGCCTTAAGGCCAAGGGCGCCGGCGTTAAGTGTGTTGAAGACTATCGCACCGATCAGTTAATTGACGACATCCGCTTTTTATCCAAAGGCTTTGCTGAAATCGAAGGCGATTTCTGGAGCCATGTGGGCGAGGTGACCAGCGTTCAGGAAGGCCGTGAAACCTTCCACGAAGTGGACCAGAACGTGTTGCCCACGGTATTCCGTAATCAGTACGTGATCGACGAAGAAGAACAATTTGCCGGTAAAGTCGTCGCCTATGACGGCAGTTATGTGCGCCTGCATGATATCGGCTTCGAGCGAATGATGAGCTACCGCGCCTGGGGCATACAGCCAAAGAACATCTATCAGGCGATGGCGCTGAACGCGTTACTGGATCCGACTATCGATCTGGTGATTCTGACGGGGCCGGCGGGTAGTGGTAAAACCTTGCTGGCGCTTGCTGCTGCGCTCGAAATGGTGATCGAGCAGAAGCTCTACGAAAAAATCATTGTGACCCGTAATACGCCGGAAATTGCCGAGTCTATCGGTTATCTGCCGGGCACCGAGGAAGAGAAAATGGCGCCCTGGCTGGCGGCTATCACGGACTCGCTCGAAGTGCTGCACAAGAACGACGAAAGCATGGAATCGAGCCTGAACTACATCATGAACAAGGCCAATATTCAGTTTAAGTCGCTCAACTTTATGCGTGGCCGCAGTATTCAGAACGCTATCGTGATCCTGGACGAGTCGCAGAACCTGACCGCCTCGCAACTGAAAACCATTATTACCCGCTGCGGTACCGGCACCAAGATCATCTGTTCCGGTAACCTGGCACAGATCGACAGCTACTATCTGACCGCAGTGACCTCGGGTCTGACCTATATCGTCGAGCGCTTTAAGGATTATCCCGGCAGTGCCACGATTAACCTCAATGGCGTGGTGCGCAGTAATCTGGCTCAGTATGCTGAAGAGAACTTATGAGGTTTATGACGCCGTTCGAGAAAAGTAGTCTTCGAGGATGAGTTGCGCCGAGGCGCTGTCGATACGGTCTTTCTGCAGTTTTCGATAGCCGCCCCGGGCAAATAATTCTTCCCGGGCGGCGACCGTGGTCAGGCGTTCATCCTGCAGTTCAACCGGCAGTCCGAAGCGCCCATGCAGGCGGTTGGCAAACTTTCGTGCCAGCTCGGTCAGCAGTTGTTCGGTGCCATCCATGTTTAGCGGCAGGCCAACCACCAGCAGGTCGGGCTGCCATTCTGCCAGCAGCCGGGCGACTTTATCCCAGTCTGGCTGGCCGTCTTTGGCTTTGAGTGCCGCCAGCGGCGAAGCGGTGCCGTTCAGCGAGTGGCCAACGGCCACGCCAATACTCTGGGTACCAAAATCAAACCCTAATACCTGACTCATGCGTGCCCTACATCCGGCCCTAACTGCCATACATCAATGCCCAGTTTTGCGGTGGCGCGTTTCCAGCGCTCCGGCGACGGGGTATTAAAGATAATGTCCGCATCCGCAGGGATGATCAGCCAGCTGTTCTCAGCCAGCTCCTGCTCCAGCTGGCCCGGATCCCAGCCAGCGTAACCGAGCGTCAGTAAGTAATGCTCCGGCGCCTCGCCCTGTCCCATCGCCTCGAGAATGTCCTTTGAGGTGGTGATCATCATGTCATCGCTCAGCCGCATCGAACTGCGCCAGCCTTCCACCGGTGAGTGCAGCACAAAGCCACGGTCACGGGCCAGTGGGCCGCCGGCATACACCGGCCGTTGCAGTGCTTTGGAATTATCCGGTACCACAATTTCGAGTTGCTGCAATAAGCCCTCAACGGTCACGTCCACCGGTTGATTAATGACCAGCCCCATGGCGCCACTGTCGTTATGCTCGCAGATATAGGTGACGGAGCGCTGAAAGAAAGGGTCTTTCAGGCCCGGCATAGCGATAAGAAAATGATGTTCTAAGCTCGACAGTGTTTCCATAGATACCTCTGGTTAATCTTTGGCAAGATACCCTTCAATGGTAGCAAATAACTTGCCGGCGATATTGATATCATATGCGGCCTCGATCTCGCGCATGCAAGTCGGGCTGGTAACATTAATCTCGGTAATGCGGTCGCCAATCACGTCCAGGCCCACCAGATAAAGGCCGCGGCGCTTGAGCTCAGGACCCACCGCGCGGGCCAGTGCCCAGTCGCTGTCACTTAACGGCTGCGCCCGTCCGCGCCCGCCCGCAGCCAGGTTACCCCGGGTTTCGCCCGCCGACGGAATCCGCGCCAGCGAATAGGGCATGGGTTCACCATCAATGATCAGAATGCGTTTATCACCGTCTTTAATTGCCGGTAAGTAGCGCTGGATCATGGCATAGCGGGTGCCGTGGGCGGTCAGCGTTTCGATAATGACGCCCAAATTACTGCCATCGGGGCCAACACGGAATATCGAGGCGCCGCCCATGCCGTCCAGCGGCTTGAGAATAATGTCTTTATGCTCATCATGGAACGCCCGAATTTGCTCAGCACGGCGGGTGACTATGGTTTCCGGCATATGTTCACTGAACCAGGCGGTAAAGAGCTTTTCATTGCAGTCGCGCAGGCTCTGCGGCTTATTGACCACAAAGGCGCCGCGCTCTTCCGCCAGTTGCAGCATGTAAGTGGCGTAGATAAATTCGTTATCTACCGGCGGATCTTTGCGCATCATGATGACATCAAAGTCAGCCAGCGGCATATCGCTGGGTTCACCCAGATCGTAAAAGTCGGTCGGTTGATCGCGCACAGTGACGGTGCGGGCTCGGGCCATGGGTTCGCCAGCTACAATCGAAAGGTCGCTCAGCTCCAGATAATAGCAGTCGTAATCGCGCGCCTGGGCCTCCAGCAGTAACCGGAAGCTGGTGTCCTTATAGGTTTTGACCGTCGCAATCGGATCCATAATCATCGCCAGTTTCATTACTGCTCCTTAATCTGTTTAGGCTAAATCGCCGAACTGATACTGAATAACGGTAAGCGCCGCCAGCGCGGCGGTTTCGGTGCGCAGCACACGCGGGCCTAGTCGTACGGGCAAAAATCCGTGATCGGCAGCCAGTGATACTTCGGTATCACTAAAACCACCCTCAGGACCAATGAGCAACTGCACCCGCTGGTCCGTCAGTTGCTGCTCGCGCAGGGGTTTATCTGCATAAGGGTCCAGCGTTAGCCGCAGTGCCGGTTCGAGATGACTGAACCAGGCTGCCAGTACCACCGGCTTATGCACCACCGGCACCCGGCTGCGGCCACTTTGTTCACAGGCGGCGACGACAATCTTCTGCCACTGTTGCTGTTTTTTCTCCAGCCGTTCGCCG
>CAYWXF010000021.1:9987-27295 GCA_964462025.1 uncultured Pseudomonas sp.
CACGCTGCTGCCGGGCGCTAAATCTGACGACGGATGATAGATCCGTGGTATCCGCATAGATCGATTCCAAAACGTTTTTTTGCATCTTACCAGAGTGCGCCTGCATGCGTCAGCAGGCAAAAGCATTTGACCTGAGCAGGCTGGCAGCAGATCATGAGTGCGTTAATTTCATGAGGAAGTGACTATGTTGCGAACGTTGTTTGTGAATCTGTTTGTTAGTTTGGTGGTGATTAGCGGGCTAATCAGTACCCAGGCCCGCGCCGAAGATGCGCATAGCTATGCCAGACTGGATCAGGTGGAAACACCGCATCTGGATCTGCAACTGACCGTCGATTTCGCCCAGCGCGAGTTGCACGGCACAGCAACTTATACCCTGGTGCGTCATACCGACAGCGATAAGCTGCATCTGGACACCAGTGAGCTGACTATTGAAAAAATTGAGCTGATTTCTGACCAGGGTTGGCAGGCCACAACCTATGAGCTGGGCGATCAGCATGAGAGTCTGGGCCGCGAACTGGTCATTGATATTGGTACTGAAGCCAAACAAGTTCGCATTCATTACCGCACAGCGCCAACAGCCAGCGGCCTGCAGTGGCTGACGCCCGCCCAGACCGCCGGCAAAGAACATCCCTTTATGTTCAGCCAGTCGCAGCCAATCCATGCCCGTAGCTGGATCCCGATCCAGGACACCCCGGCATTGCGGTTAACTTATAACGCCCGCGTTATCACGCCTGCCGGGTTGCTGGCGGTGATGAGTGCTGACAACAGCCTTAGCGCCGAGCGCAGCGGTGATTATCAGTTCTCTATGCCACAGCCCATTCCGCCCTATTTGATTGCCATTGCAGTCGGCGACCTGGAGATTAAGTCGATCAGCGATCAGGTGGCGGTATTTGCGGAAAGCTATATCGTCGACGACGCGGTAGCGGAGTTTGCTGATACCCCGCGCATGATTGAGGTGACCGAAGCACTCTACGGGCCATATCGCTGGGACCGCTACGACCTGCTGATTCTGCCGCCAAGTTTCCCCTTCGGTGGCATGGAAAACCCGCGCTTGTCATTTATTACGCCGACTATTATTTCCGGCGATCGCAGTCTGATCAATCTGATTGCCCATGAGCTGGCGCATTCGTGGTCGGGTAACCTGGTGACTAACGCCAGCTGGCGCGACCTGTGGATTAATGAAGGTTTCACCAGTTATGTTGAAAACCGCATCATGGAAGAGCTGTTCGGCGAGCGCCGCGCGCAGATGGAACTGGCGTTGGGTTACCAGGATCTGCTTGCTGATCTCGAGCGCCTCGATAAACAGGATACGGTACTGAATATTGAGCTGGGCACCCGCCATCCTGACGATGTGTTTTCACAGATTCCCTATGTGAAAGGGCAACTGTTTCTGGTGTACCTGGAACAGCAGTTTGGCCGCGAGGTGTTTGACACGTTTTTACGTCAGTACTTCGATGATTTTGCCTTCCAGAGTATCTCCACCGAGCAGTTTAAGCAGTATCTGTCGCGCGAACTCCTGGCTAAATACCCTGACAAAGTCAGCCAGGACAAAATCGATGAGTGGATTCACGAGCCAGGCCTGCCGGACGATGCGCCTAAACCTGAATCCGACGCGTTCGAACAGGTTGAGAAACAGATGCAGCGCTGGCTCAAAGGAGCCCAGCTGAATACCGAAGACTGGACCACCCACGAGTGGCTGCATTTTATCAATAACCTGCCGCGTGATATCTCACCGGTTAACATGGCGCGACTGGACAGCGAGTATAATCTGACCAATAGTCAGAACGCTGAAATTGCGCATGCCTGGTTAAAACTGGCTATCATTAAAAAATATGAACCGGCACGGGATCGGCTGCGTAACTACCTGTTGACCATTGGCCGGAATAAGCTGGTGGCGCCGTTATACCGGGAGCTAGCCCGCACGGCAGACAATCTGAAGTGGGCCCGTGAGGTGTATCAGCAAGCGAAACCGGGTTATCACCCCCTGACGCAAAGCGTGGCCGAGTCACTTCTTTATCCTGACGGTTAAGACTTTTAGACGTCTAGATGTAGAAAGCCGGGCGTAGTTTCGTTAGACTACGCCCAATTTTTATCTCCATTTCAAAAAAGTTGAGACAAACTGGCTATGGCAAAGCATTTATTTACTTCAGAATCGGTGTCCGAAGGGCATCCTGATAAAATTGCAGATCAGATTTCGGATGCGGTACTTGACGCAATCCTGGCGCAGGACCCAATGGCCCGCGTCGCCTGCGAAACCTATGTAAAAACTGGCATGGTGCTGGTTGGTGGTGAAGTTACCACTAAGGCCTGGGTTGATATCGAAGAGATTGCCCGTAAAACCGTTCGTGAAATCGGCTACACCCATTCGGATATGGGCTTTGACGCTGATTCGTGCGCAGTACTGAATGCTATTGGCAAGCAGTCGCCGGATATCAGCCAGGGCGTTGATCGGACCACCCGCGAAGAGCAGGGCGCCGGTGACCAGGGCCTGATGTTTGGCTATGCATCCAATGAAACCGATGTGTTGATGCCGGCTCCTATCACTTACGCTCACCGGCTGGTGCAGCGTCAGGCTGAAGTACGTAAAAACGGCACCCTGCCGTGGTTGCGTCCGGATGCAAAAAGCCAACTGACATTTATTTATGAAAACGGCGAGCCGGTCGGCATCGATACCGTGGTGCTGTCCACTCAGCATCATGAAGACATCAGCCAGGCGGATCTGCGCGAAGCCGTTATCGAAACCATTATCAAGCCGGTACTGCCTGAAGCCTGGTTCCCGGAAAAACAGGACCGGATTTTCGTCAACCCGACGGGTAAATTCGTGATCGGCGGCCCCATGGGCGATTGCGGCCTGACTGGTCGTAAGATTATCGTTGATACCTACGGTGGTATGGCGCGTCATGGTGGCGGCGCATTCTCGGGCAAAGACCCGTCCAAAGTTGACCGCAGTGCCGCTTATGCAGCACGTTATGTCGCTAAGAACCTGGTTGCTGCCGGGTTGGCTGATCGCTGTGAAATTCAGCTGTCTTACGCTATCGGCGTGGCCGAGCCAACGTCGATCAGTATCGAAACCTTCGGTACCTCAAAGTACGACGAAGAAAAGCTGATCGCCCTGGTGCGCAAGCACTTTGATCTGCGCCCTTACGGCCTGGTGCTGATGCTGGATCTGGAACGCCCGATTTATCAGGCTACAGCAGCTTATGGTCACTTCGGCCGCGGTGAATTCCCGTGGGAGAAAACCGACCGGGCAGAGGCGCTGCGCAGCGACATCTGATTTGCTTACAACCCCCGAATTGTGGAGAATACGCGTTATCTGTGCTTTTTCTCTTAAAGCTTCTTTTACAGTGAGATTCGGGGTTTTGTTATGACAACTGCAGTAACGGATAGAACGGAACTGGCTAATGCCATTCGCGCGCTCAGCATGGATGCCGTGCAGCAGGCAAATTCAGGCCATCCCGGTGCCCCCATGGGGATGGCGGATATCGCCGAAGTGCTCTGGCGCGACTACCTCAAGCATAACCCGGCTAATCCGGACTGGGCCGACCGCGATCGCTTTGTGCTATCAAACGGCCACGGCTCAATGCTCATCTACTCGTTACTGCATCTTACCGGTTATGATCTCAGCATCGACGATTTGAAAGATTTCCGTCAACTGCACTCCAAAACCCCTGGTCACCCTGAATACGGTTATGCTCCGGGCGTGGAAACCACCACCGGACCTTTAGGCCAGGGTCTGGCCAATGCCGTGGGCATGGCGCTTGCGGAAAAAATCCTGGCCGCCCAGTTTAACCGTGACCAGCACGACATTATTGATCACCACACCTATGTGTTTCTTGGCGATGGCTGCCTGATGGAAGGCATTTCCCATGAAGCCTGTTCGCTTGCCGGTACCCTGGGTCTGGGCAAGCTGATTGCCTTTTATGACGACAACGGTATTTCAATTGATGGTGAAGTTGAAGGCTGGTTTACCGACGACACGGCCGGACGGTTTAAAGCCTATGGCTGGCATGTGATTGAAGCGATCGACGGGCATGATTCCGCCGCCGTGAAAGACGCAATCGAGAAGGCGCGTAGCGTTACTGACAAACCAACCCTCATTATCTGCAAAACTATTATCGGTTTCGGTGCGCCCAACAAACAAGGCTCGGAGAGCTGCCACGGCGCCCCGCTGGGTGACGATGAAATCAAAGCAGCCCGCGAGCAGCTCGGCTGGAATCACGGACCTTTTGAAATTCCGGACGAGATTTATGCTGGCTGGTCAGCCACTGAAGCAGGCGCGCGCCGCGAGCACGAGTGGCATCAGCGGTTTGCTAAGTATGAAGAAGCCTATCCTGAGCTGGCGCATGAACTATCGCGCCGTCTGAAAGGCGAGCTGCCGGCTGATTTTGCTGCTCAGGCCGATGCCTATATTGCCAAACTGCAGGCGGAACCAGCTGATGTGGCCAGCCGTAAAGCCTCGCAGAATACCCTGAATGCGTTCGCACCTATGTTGCCTGAACTTTTGGGCGGCTCAGCGGATCTGGCTGGCTCTAACCTGACCATATCAAAAGAATCCAGAGGCGTTAGCGCAGATGACGCCAGCGGTAACTACGTATACTACGGCGTGCGTGAATTCGCGATGTCGGCGATGATGAACGGTATCGCGCTGCACCGCGGGCTGATTCCCTACGGTGGTACCTTCCTGATGTTTATGGAATATGCCCGTAATGCCGTCCGCATGGCCGCGCTGATGAAGCAGCGCAGTATTTTTGTTTATACCCACGACTCGATTGGTCTGGGTGAAGATGGCCCCACCCACCAGCCGGTGGAACAGCTGGCGAGCTTGCGTTGCACGCCGCGGCTGAGCACCTGGCGCCCTTGCGATCAGGTGGAGTCGGCGGTCGCCTGGAAAGCCGCGATTCAGCGTGATAACGGGCCCACAGCACTGATTTTCAGCCGCCAGGGCCTGCCGCAACAAGAACGCAGCGCTGAGCAGCTGGCAAATATTTCGCGTGGTGGTTATATCCTGCTCGACAGTGAGCAGCAGCCAGATTTGATCCTGATTGCAACCGGCTCAGAAGTTGGCATCGCTATGGCAGCCGCGAAAACCTTGCAGGCTGACGGCCATCAGGTGCGGGTAGTTTCCATGCCGGCTACGGATGTATTTGATGCGCAGCCAGCCGATTATCGTGAGCAGGTTTTACCGGCAGCAGTAACCAAACGTATTGCGATTGAAGCCAGCTATGTTGATTACTGGTACAAGTATGTTGGCCTGAACGGCAAGATTATTGGCATGGATACCTTTGGTGAATCCGGCCCGGCCGGCGACGTATTTAAGCACTTTGGCTTTACTACAGATAACATTGTGGGAACCGCCCGGGAGCTGTTGGGTTTATGACGCAACGCCCGGCACGCATCGCCCTGAATGGCTTTGGCCGTATCGGTCGCAGTGTGCTGCGGGCGTTGTACGAGCGTGGTTATCGCGAGCAATTGCAGGTGGTGGCCATTAATGAATTGGCGCCGGCTAAAGATATGGCGCATCTGCTGAAGTATGACAGCAGCCATGGCCGCTTCGCCAATGCCGTCACCAGCCCGAATGAGCATTTGCTGCAGGTGGGCGATGACGCCATCCGGATAAGTGCCGAACCGGAGATCTGCGCATTGCAGTGGCAGGATCTGCAACTGGACGCGGTGCTTGATTGTACCGGCGTGCATGGCGATCGCAGTCACGGTCAGGGCTATCTTGATTTGGGCCTGCCGCGGGTATTATTTTCGCACCCGGGCAGTACGGATCTGGATTTTACCGCTATCTACGGCGTCAATACCGGTAAGCTGACCGCCGACCATAAAATTGTTTCCAACGGCTCCTGCACCACCAACTGCATCGTGCCGGTTATCAAAGTGCTGGACGAAGCCTTTGGTATCGACAGCGGCGCTATTACTACCATCCATGCCGCGATGCATGATCAGCAGGTGATTGACGCTTATCACAGTGATCCGCGGTTGGCGCGGGCTGCCGGGCGCTCCATTATTCCGGTAGATACCCGTCTGGCCCGCGGTATTGAACGTATTCTGCCGCAGTTTGCCGGCCGTTTTGAGGCGATTCAGGTGCGGGTGCCGACCACCAATGTAACGGCTATGGACCTGAGTGTGACGGTGAATACGCCGGTGGATATCGAGCAGGTCAATAAAATCCTGGCTGATGCCGCCCGTGGCCCACTGGCGCCGGTATTAGGCTTTGTTGATGAGCCGCTGGTATCAATAGATTTTAACCATGACCCGCGCTCCAGTATCGTTGATGGCACCCAGACCCGGGTAGCCGATAAGCGGCTGATCAAGGTGTTGTGCTGGTGTGATAACGAATGGGGCTTCGCCAACCGCATGCTGGACACGGTTCAGGTGATGTTGTCACAAGCTGAATAACCAAATAGCAAAGAGGGAAAGTGAATGTCAGTAATAACCTTGTCAGATCTGGATGTAAGTGGCCTGCGGGTATTGATCCGTGAAGATCTGAACGTGCCGGTTAAAGATGGAAAAGTGACCTCGGATGCGCGCCTGAAGGCTGCCATCCCGACTATTCAGGCAGCCCTTGACGGTGGTGCTAAAGTGATGGTGATGTCGCATCTGGGACGACCGGAAGAAGGGGTTTACGACGCTGAATTCTCACTGGGCCCGGTTGCTGACTATCTGAATGACGCGCTGGATGTACCGGTGCGCCTGGAAGCAAATTACCTGGACGGCGTTGAAGTAAACAGCAACGAAGTGGTGCTGTTTGAAAACGTCCGTTTTAACAAAGGCGAAAAGAAGAACGACGACACCTTGTCGCAGCAGCTTGCCGCTTTATGTGATGTGTTTGTGATGGACGCCTTTGGTACCGCGCACCGGGCGCAAGCCTCAACCCATGGGGTGGCTAAATATGCTGACGTGGCGTGCGCGGGGCCACTACTGGCCGCCGAGCTTGATGCCTTAGGCAAGGCATTGGCTAACCCGGCACGGCCGCTGGTGGCTATTGTGGGTGGCTCTAAAGTATCCACCAAGCTTACTGTACTCGAGTCGTTGTCGTCGGTGGTGGATCAGCTTATTGTTGGCGGTGGTATTGCCAATACCTTTATTGCCGCAGCCGGGCATGATGTGGGTAAGTCACTCTATGAAGCCGACCTGGTTGATGAAGCCAGCCGTCTGGTCGCTGCAGCCCGGAACAAGGGCGGTGATATTCCGTTGCCTGAGGACGTGGTAACCGGCAAAGAATTCAGCGAGAGCGCGGCAGCAGCAACCAAAGCAGTCAGCGAAGTGGCCAGTGACGATATGATTTTCGATATTGGCCCGAAAACCGCGGAACAGTTCGCCGCTATCATTAAACAGGCGGGCACCATCGTCTGGAATGGCCCGGTCGGGGTATTCGAATTTGATCAGTTCGGTGAAGGCACTAAGGCATTAGCCGAAGCCATCGCCGCAAGTGATGCATTCTCAATTGCTGGAGGCGGTGATACGCTGGCGGCCATTGATAAGTATGGGATCGCTGATAAAATCAGTTATATTTCAACCGGCGGTGGGGCCTTCCTGGAATTTCTGGAAGGTAAAAAGCTACCGGCAGTCGCGATTCTGGAAGAACGCGCGTTAAACGGCTAAATACAGCCGCTCAGAACAGGAACTCAGGAGACTAATTTCATGGCTTTAATTTCATTGCGTCAGTTGCTTGACCACGCCGCCGAACACAATTACGGTGTGCCGGCCTACAACGTAAATAACCTCGAACAGATGCGGGCCATCATGGAAGCTGCCGACGCGGCGAACAGCCCGGTTATCGTGCAGGCGTCAGCGGGTGCCCGCAGCTATGCCGGCGCGCCTTTTCTGCGCCACCTGATTCTGGCAGCTATTGAAGAATGGCCGCATATTCCGGTGGTAATGCATCAGGATCACGGTACTTCCCCTTCAGTTTGCCAGCGCTCTATTCAGCTGGGTTTCAGCTCGGTGATGATGGACGGCTCGCTGAAAGAAGACGGTAAAACCCCTGCGGATTATGATTACAATGTTGATGTAACCCGCCGCGTTGTCGAAATGGCGCATGCCTGTGGTGTTTCGGTAGAAGGCGAACTGGGCGTTCTTGGGTCACTGGAAACCGGTGAAGCGGGCGAAGAAGACGGCGTTGGCGCAGAAGGTAAGCTGACCCATGATCAATTGCTGACTGACCCGGAAGAAGCGGCACAGTTTGTCAAAGCCACCAACGTTGATGCCCTGGCAATTGCTTGTGGTACCTCACACGGTGCCTACAAATTCTCACGGCCACCGACCGGCGACATTCTGGCTATCGATCGCATTAAAGAAATCCACAAGCGCATCCCGAATACGCACCTGGTTATGCACGGTTCGTCATCGGTACCACAGGAATGGCTGAAGGTAATCAATGAATTTGGCGGTGAGATTCCGGAAACCTACGGCGTACCAGTTGAGCAAATCGCTGAAGGCATCAAGCACGGTGTGCGCAAAGTGAATATCGATACCGATCTGCGCTTAGCCTCAACCGGTGCGATTCGTCGCCACCTGGCCCAGAACACCAGCAACTTCGATCCGCGCAAATTCCTGAAGGCATCAACCGATGCCATGCATGAAATTTGTAAAGCGCGTTATGAAGCCTTCGGTTCTGCCGGTCAGGCCAGCAAAATTAAGGTCATTTCACTGGAAGATATGTTTAAGCGCTACGAACGGGGCGATTTAGACGCTAAAGTGAACTAAAGGACTCTTTAGACGAGCCATAATCACGGGTTATAATAATGCCCTGATTATGGCTTTTTTATTTTTAAAAACAATCAAGACGAGGTAAACGTGAAATCGACAGTTGCACCTACTATTGCATTGCTGATGCTGAGCCTGGCGGCGCCAGCGTCTGCATCCATCTTTATGTACGACGATGCCAGCGATCTTGATACTGAGCAGCAGGAAGACTGGGATGCAAGTGCCGAGCTGGGATTGCTCTTTACCTCAGGTAATACCAAGACTGAAACCCTCAAAACCAAATTAAGTGCCGCGCGGGATTATAAAAACTGGCGGCATAAAGGCGTGGTGGACTATTACCGGTCTGAGCAGGAAGATCCTGCTACCGGCGATAAGCAGGTCACCGGCGATAAGTTTTTCATCTCCGGCCAGTCAAACTTTAAGTTTGAGCCCGATAGCCGCTCGTCGCTGTTTGTGTTTGGTTCTTATGAAGAAGACAAGTTCAGCGGCTTCGAGTATCAGGGCACAGTGGCGGTTGGTTACGGCGCGCGCTACCGTTACAGCGAAAACCTTTATGCTGATTATGAGGCAGGTCCTGGTTACGCGTTCAACAAGCCCATTGTAAACGGTGTTGCTCAGGAACAGGAAAGCAGTGCAATTCTGCGTCTGGCTGGGAGCCTGAACTGGGATATCACCAAAACGTCTAAGTTGAAAAGCCTGGCGTCTACTGAAATTGGTGAAGAAAACACCAAAACCCGTGCTGAAATCTCGATCTCAGCCAATATCAATAGCTCCCTTGCACTAAAATTCTCTGTGGCCGGGCAGCACAACTCCAATCTCGAAGACGAATCAAAGAAAAAACTGGATACTGAAACAGCAGTCACTTTAGTCTATAGTTTTTAATCCCAGCCTGTCGGCATATTAATCTTTTGCAGGTGCGTCGCGTTTTCGTTAGTATGCGCGCACCTGAATAAGGTCAATACATAACATCATCAGCAGCAACATAGGCGAACTTTTATGTCTGCAAATTCATTTCTTGGCATGTTTGCTAAGTCGCCGATCAAACCTATGATCGAGCACATCGTCCAGGTGCATGAGTGTGCAATTACACTTAAGCCCTTTTTCCAGGCCGTTTATAAGAATGATTGGGAAGAGGCTGATGTTCACCGTCAGGCTATCGTGAAAAAAGAATCAGCAGCTGATGACCTTAAGCGTCAGATCCGCCTGAACCTGCCCAGCGGCCTGTTTATGCCTGTTGAGCGTACCGATTTGCTGGAACTGGTTTCACAGCAGGATCGTATCGCGAATAAAGCCAAGGACATCTCCGGATTAATCACGGGTCGCCAGATGCTGATCCCTGAGTCTATGATTGAAGGCTTCGATGCTTACCTGACTCGTTGCCTGGATGCCACCGAAAAAGCCTGTGAAACCATTGGTGAGTTTGATGACCTGCTCGAAGTGGGCTTTAAAGGCCGTGAGCGCCAGCTGGTCGATAAAATGATTTCCGAACTGGATGCGATTGAAGCGGATACCGATACCCTGCAGGTCGAATTGCGTAAGCAACTGCGGGCGCTGGAACAGGATATGAATCCGTTAAACGCGATGTTTTTATATCAGATCCTGGACTGGGTTGGTGATCTTGCCGATCTGGCGGAGCGCGTGGGAGCGCGTTTTGAACTCATGCTTGCACGCGGCTAAGCCGGAGAGAAACTATGGATATCATAACTTCCTATAGTACGACCCTGATCGTCCTGGCCGCCGTTTTCGGTTTTTTTATGGCCTGGGGCATAGGTGCCAATGACGTAGCCAACGCAATGGGGACATCGGTCGGTTCCAAGGCACTGACAATCAAGCAGGCGATTATTATTGCGATGATTTTCGAGTTTGCCGGTGCCTATCTGGCTGGCGGTGAGGTGACCTCGACGATACGCAAGGGCATCATCGATTCGGCCTACTTCGTGGATGTACCTGAACTGCTGGTATTCGGCATGATAGGCTCGCTATTGGCGGCGGGTATCTGGCTGTTGGTAGCATCCTGGCTGGGCTGGCCGGTCTCGACCACCCATTCGATTATTGGTGCCATTGTTGGTTTCGCGGCCGTTGGTGTAAGTCCTGACGCGGTAAACTGGCTGAAAGTGGGCGGAATTGTCGGTAGCTGGGTTGTCACGCCAATGATTGCTGGTCTGATCGCCTACTTTATTTTCCTGAGTGCCCAGAAGCTGATTTTTGATCAGGAGAACCCGTTAGCCATGGCAAAGCGTTATGTGCCCTTTTATATGGCACTGACGGGCTTCATGATCTCTCTGGTGACTATTACCAAGGGCCTCAAACACGTAGGCCTGAACTTCACTACCATGGAAGGCTATGGCCTGGCTCTGATTGTAGCTGTTGTGGTGTTTTTCCTTGGTAAATGGGCGATTGCGCGGATTAAATTTGATCCGTCCGACGACCGTGAGATGCACTACACCAACGTCGAGAAAGTGTTCGCTATTTTGATGGTGGTCACCGCCTGTGCCATGGCTTTTGCCCATGGTTCGAACGACGTGGCCAACGCCATCGGGCCGGTTGCGGCAGTTGTGAGCGTGGTCACCAGTGGCGGTGAAATCGCCAGTAAAGCACAGCTGGCCTGGTGGGTACTGCCTATCGGTGCGATCGGTATTGTGGCGGGTCTGGCCATGCTGGGTCGCCGCGTTATCGCAACCATTGGTAAAGGTATTACTCACTTAACCCCAAGCCGTGGTTTTGCAGCGGAACTTGCTGCAGCGACTACCGTGGTTATCGCCTCTGGTACTGGTCTGCCAATCTCAACCACGCAGACGCTGGTCGGCGCGGTATTAGGTGTTGGTATGGCACGTGGTATCGCCGCACTGAACCTGGTGGTGGTCCGCAATATAGTCGTATCCTGGGTGGTGACGCTGCCGGCTGGTGCGATTATGTCGATTATTTTCTTCTTCATCATTAAGGCTGCATTTGGCGTGTAACCGCTCCTGCAGCTGAGAAATGATGATAAAAAGGCGACTTCGGTCGCCTTTTTTGTGCCTGTTTGCAAATAAATTACAGTCAGACACAACTTTTCGTGCTTTGCTAACGACTACAGTGACAAATCCATAAGGACAGAACTCACGTGTTTGCACCTTCAGATGAGCGCCTGATTAAACGGGCACTGGAAAATAACAAGCAGGCCTGGCTGCAACTGGTTAAGCGCTATGAAGGGCTGGTGTACAACTATGCCTTGCGCATGCTGAGCAATCGCGATGATGCCATGGACCTGATGCAGGATGTATTTGTATCGGTATTTCGTAACCTTGGCGGCTGGCGTGGTGAATGCTCGTTTAAAAACTGGCTGATGACCATTGCGCATCACCGTTGTATAGAACACTACCGGCGCCGGCGCGATTACCACAGTGATGATGAGTTGGATGATCAGGTCAGCGATGCTGACTGGGATAATCCGGAGCGCATTTATGCAGGTCAGCAGCGCGGTCAGCAACTGATCAGGGCGATGCAACAACTGCCACTGGAACAGCGCCAGATTGTCGAGCTGAAGTTTTTCCAGCACCTGAAGTTGCAGGACATCTCAACCCAGCTGGATATACCGTTGAACACAGTGAAATCACGGCTGTATAGCGCCGTCAGTAAATTACAGGAATTGGTGGAGGCAGTATGACTAAACACACCGAATTTGAACACTGGTTACAGTCGGCGGCTGATGATCTTCAGCCCGAGACAGTGCCCGAATGGTCACGCGAAAGCACCTTTCGCCAGATGAATGGGACGCAGCCCTTGTCGTGGTGGCAACGGCCCTGGTTACCGTTATCAGCGCTGGCGGTATCAGCCTGTGCGCTACTGCTGGTAATAGGGCAGGTGCAGTTTAGCCAGACCGGCAATGGCTTTACCGTGCGCTTTGGCGGCGGCGTGGATCCAGCCGCAGTTGAAAGCCTGGTCGAGCAGCGCCTGGCAGACTACCAGGCCGAGCAAAAAATCCAACTGGCGAACTATGCCAGTACCCTGCGGAGCGATTTCCGTGAGGATTTTCGCGCCGAACTGACCACAGTCAACCAACAACTGGTGAACTATGTGCTGGCAACCAGTCGTGACGAACGTCAGGACGACATGGCGGACCTGATCCGCTATGTGAACGCGCAGCGGGAAGACGACCAGGTGTACTTTGCCAATCTGTTGCAGCAATTTTCAGAAGACTATGTCGAAACCCGACAATATCCGGTATATCCGGCATCTCAAGTGAAGGAATAAGATTATGCGTACCAAACTTAGTGCAATAGCAATTTCTGTCATTCTCGGCACCGCTTTGGTGAGTTCTGTAGCCATGGCTCAGGGCAAAGGTAAGGGTAAGGGCGCTGGCGTCGAGCATAACGAACTACGTAAGCAACTGGAAGTGATGACCAGCATCTTTAACACCACCCTGAAGCAGGAGCGTCACAATGATCGCTCACTGTGGCGCAGCGCTGGCAAACTGGATTATAGCTACCTCGCTGGCCAGGGTGTGGTGTTCCGCACGCGTTTAGCGGGTGTAGGTGGCCGTGTGATTATGGGCGACATGCCAGTACCACCGGTACCGCCAATGCCAGACGAAGCGGAAATTGAAATAGAGATTCTGGAAGGCGAGGCACCGGATGTGCGGCGTATTATTCGCCGGGTTGGCGAGGCGACTGAAGATTTTTACGAAGTGCATATTGAAAACGTGCTGGGTGCTGTCGAAACGATGACATTCAACTCAGAAGACATGTTTACCGATGAGCAACGAGAGGCGCTCAATACGTTGCGGCAAGAAGCGCGAGAAACCCGGGAGCTGCAGCGCCGGGTTCGTGATCTGGAATACGCAAAGCGCAGCGGTGAAGGTAAAGACGACAAGAAAGTTGAGAAAGAGCTGAAAGAAGCCGAAGAAGAATTGGCGAAGAACCGTGAGAAGCTCGATAAGGCCCGTGAGAAAATTCAGGAGGTTCGTAAAAATGTACAGCTTAAAGCCGAGGCGCGTCGCGCCGAGCGTATGGAACAACGTAATCAACAGGTAGCGCAGTTCGAACAGACTATGGCGCAAACCTTATGTGACTACGGTTCGACGCTGAAGGCGCTACCGGCGAATGAAAGTATTACCCTGGTTATTGAGGGCGCCGGCGACCCTGAAGTGGGTAAAAACAGTGACAAGATCCATATTTTCAGCAAGCAGGCAGTAATAAATTGCAGCGGAAATAACGGACCCCTTGATCTTTTACGGAATGCCACAACGTATAGTTTCTAGAGACATTGATTTGGTTGTTATATCTCTCTGCTTAGCGCGCCTTTGGCGCGCTTTTTTTTTGCCGCAAAAAACGCTAGAGTACGCGCTCGCAAAGTAACCAGCCAGTAGCCCCATGAACCTGAAAGATTTTAGTTTTGAATTACCCGATGAATTAATTGCCCGTTATCCGCAGCCAGAGCGCAGCGCCAGCCGGATGCTGTTCCTGGACGGTGCCAGCGGTGAGGTCAGTCATCGCCAGTTCCGTGATATCACTGAACAGTTACAGCCTGGCGATCTGCTGGTATTTAACGACACCCGCGTTATTCCTGCCCGAATGCTCGGTGAGAAAGCCAATGGTGGCGGCAAGGTCGAAGTGCTGGTGGAACGCATCCTGGATGAACACCGGGTGCTGGCGCATGTGCGCAGTAACCGCTCACCGAAGCCCGGCCAACGGCTGCTGATGGAACAGGCCGTTGAGCTTGAGATGCTGGGCCGTCAGGACGCGTTGTTCGAACTTCGTTTTAATACGGATGAGCCTGTGCTCGCAGTGCTGGAACAGTACGGCCATATGCCGTTACCGCCTTATATCGACCGGCCTGATGAAGCCAGCGACCGTGAACGTTATCAGACCGTGTACAACAAAAAGCCCGGTGCCGTGGCGGCACCGACTGCTGGCTTGCACTTTGATGATCAGATCCTGCAGCAGCTCAAAGATAAAGGTGTCGAGTTTGCTTATGTGACCCTACACGTGGGGGCAGGCACTTTCCAGCCGGTGCGGGTGGATAATATCGAAGAGCACCACATGCACAGCGAATACGCTGAAGTGCCTGAAGAAACCGTTGCCGCTATTGCTGCCACCCGTGCCCGCGGCGGACGTGTAGTTGCTGTTGGCACCACTTCAGTGCGCTCGCTGGAGTCAGCGGCCCAGGCCGCAAAGCAGGCCGGTACCGAGCTGGCACCATTTTTCGCCGATACCGACATTTTTATTTATCCGGGCTATGAGTTTCAGGTTATCGACGCCATGATCACCAACTTCCACCTGCCGGAATCCACGCTGATCATGCTGATATCGGCCTTTGCCGGGCGCGAAGCCGTGCTCAATGCCTATGCCGAAGCGGTTACCCATAAGTACCGCTTCTTCAGCTATGGCGACGCGATGTTTGTGACCCGTAAACCGAGCTAAGGTATACTGCCTGCAGAAGCTCCCCGTACTAAACGAATTCGGTGATGAAATGAAATTTGAACTCCTGAAGACCAGCGGCAAAGCACGCCGCGGTCGTATGACCTTTGACCGCGGCGTAGTCGAAACCCCGGCCTTTATGCCCGTGGGCACTGCCGGTACCGTCAAAGGTATGACGCCAGAAGAAGTGGCCGCTACCGGTGCCCAGATTTGTCTCGGTAATACGTTTCACCTGATGCTGCGTCCGGGCACCTCGATCATAAAACAGCATGGCGACCTGCACGACTTCATGAACTGGGATAAGCCGATACTGACGGATTCCGGCGGCTTCCAGGTGTTCAGCCTGGGTGAGCTGCGCAAAATCACCGAAGAGGGTGCCACCTTCCGCTCGCCCATCAACGGCGAGAAGATTTTGCTGACGCCGGAAAAGTCGATGGAAGTGCAGCGCGACCTGGGTTCAGACATTGTCATGATTTTTGATGAATGTACGCCGCATCCGGCCACGCCGGCTGAAGCACGTACCTCAATGGAGCTTTCACTGCGCTGGGCCGAGCGCTCCAAAGTGGCGCATGGCGATAATCCGTCAGCCTTGTTCGGAATTATTCAGGGTGGTATGTACGAAGAACTGCGGACCATCTCTCTCGATGGCCTGACCAAGATAGGTTTTGATGGCTATGCCATTGGCGGGCTGTCGGTGGGCGAACCGAAAGAAGACATGATGCGGATCCTGGATCATACTGCGCCGCAGATGCCGGCGGATAAACCGCGCTACCTGATGGGCGTCGGCAAGCCTGAAGATCTCGTGGAAGCCGTACGCCGCGGCATTGATATGTTTGACTGCGTGATGCCGACCCGCAACGCCCGGAACGGCCATTTATTTATCAGCACCGGCGTGGTGAAGATCCGCAACGCCGCGCATCGCACCGATACCGGGCCGCTGGATCCTGAATGTGACTGCTACACCTGTAAGAACTATAGCCGTGCTTATCTGCATCATCTGGATCGCTCCAATGAGATGCTGGGCGGCCGTCTGAATACCATCCATAACCTGCACTTTTATCAGAAAGTAATGCAGGATTTACGGGATGCGATTGAAGCCGACCGGCTGGACGAACACGTAGCGGAATTTTACGCCAAGCGCGACCTGCCGGTGCCTTCGTTGCCTGAATAAGGCTTAGATAGCCCGGGCGATATCAACAATATAAGGCTTGATGCCGGCGAAGAAGAACTCGACGGCAATCAGCATCACGATTAAGCCCATCAGCCGCATCAGGATCTTTGAACCGCTGCGGCCGAGCTTAGCCAGCAGCTGCCGACCGGTTGCCAGAAAGATCGCCGTCAGCACACAGACCGCAAGGATGGCGGCAAACAGGCTGATGGTGTTGCTGGTGTCTGGGCTGTCCTGAATAAACAGGATAACCATGGTAATTGCGCCGGGGCCGGCGACCATAGGAATGCCGATGGGCGTGACTGCGACATCCGAGCCAAAATCACTTTCGGTTTCGCCATCGACGCGCTTAGGTACCGTACGGCCCCGCAACATTTCGTAGCCCATCACGAAGAACAGAATACCGCCGGCAACCCGCAGGCCGTTGACCGAAATCGAGAAGAAGCTGAAAATGGCTTCGCCCAGTAAGGCGAACACACAAAGCGCGATGGCGGCAGTAATAGACGCCCGCATCGCCACCCAGCGCGCAGCTTTTGGGGTCATCGCTTCGGTCAGCGCAATATAGATAGGAATCGCCGCGATCGGATTGATCATGGTAAATAGCGATGTGAACTGAAATAAGAATGTTTCCAGCATAGGTGATGGCTCTCCGGTAGCGACGCGCGGGCTTGACTGCATAGTTTAATGTATTCGTTAAAAAAATGCAGCGCTGCAATGCCGTTGATTTTAATCGTCCTTATTTTTAACTAAGGACAGGCTTTACATCAGCATATGAACTCGCTACAATTCAGCACCAAATTTAATCGTCGTGGTTAATTTTTAGCCGGTTTAGCTGGCAGGGATTAATCCAGCACAGAATTTTTCATTGAGGTGAGATTTTAATGCCAGTTGTTAAAGTAAAAGAAAACGAGCCTTTTGACGTAGCTCTGCGTCGTTTCAAGCGCTCTTGCGAGAAAGCAGGTGTACTTTCTGAAGTTCGTCGTCGTGAATTCTACGAAAAGCCAACTTCAGAGCGTAAGCGCAAGAAAGC